>JBDSRZ010000126.1:0-6383 GCA_039929025.1 Usitatibacter sp.
ACCCGATCGGTGTCGTCGAGGATCATGCTCTCGGTGAGCTCCAGCTCGAGCTTTCCGGCCATGCCGGTCTCGTCGAGCACCCGCGCCACCAGGCCGGTCAGCTCCCCTCCCCAGAGTTGGCGGGCCGAGAGGTTCACGGCGATCGTCGGCGTCGCCATGCCGGCGCGCCGCCACTCGGCACCCTGCTCGCAAGCCTTTCGCAGCACCCACTCCCCGATCGGTACGATGAGCCCGGCCTCCTCGGCGAGCGGTATGAACCGGTCGGGGGGGATAAGCCCAAGCTGCGGGTGATTCCATCGCACCAGGGCCTCGATCGTGTTCACGGCGCCGCTGCGCAGGTGGACGCGCGGCTGGTAGTGGAGCACCAGCTCGTCATGCTCCAGCGCGCGGCGCAGGCTCTGCTCCATCGCAAGCCGCTCGTCCGCGACCTCGTTCATCTCGGCAGTGAAGAACTGATAGGCGTTGCGCCCCTGCAGCTTCGCGCGGTACATCGCGATGTCGGCGTTCTTCAGCAGCGTTGCCGCGTCGTCGCCGTCCCCCGGGTACAGGGCGATGCCCGCGCTGCAGGAAACGTCCAGCTCGTGCCGTCCGACGAGGATCGGCTCATTCACCCTCTCAACGATGCGCTGCATCGTGCGGTAGATCAGATCGTCGCGCGACTGGTCGTCGAGGATCAGCACGAACTCGTCCCCCCCGAGGCGCGCCACTGTGTCGCCTTCGCGAACCGCGGCCTTGAGCCGTCCGGCCACGTGGCGCAGCACCTCGTCGCCCACGTCGTGCCCCAGGCTGTCGTTGATGACCTTGAAGCGGTCGAGGTCGATGAAGACGACGGCCACCGAGCGGCGCTCGCGCTGCGCCGACACCGCGTGACCGAGGCGGTCATTCAGCAGGTACCGGTTGGGCAGGCCGGTGAGAGCGTCGTGATTCGCCTGCCGCTCGAGCTCGGCATGGGCGTCCCGTAGCGCCGCTTCGTACATCCGGCGCTTCGTCATGTCCTTGGCCACGCCGCGGTAGCCGCGGAAGATGCCCTGCTCGTCGAGGATCGGCTCGCCGCTCGCGCTGATGTAGCGGATCTGCCCGCTCGCGTCGCGCAGCCCATATTCGAAGTCGCGGAACGGCTCGTGGCGGATGAGCAACTGCTTGTGCGCTTCGACTTCCTGCGGGGAAACGTCCAGGAGGTCGATATCCCACCGCGGCTTGCCGATGAAATCCTGCAGCGGGCGGTGCAGGGCATCCTCGATGCCGCGCGAAAGCGTGGTGAAGCGCAGCTCCGCGTCCTGCTCCCAATACCAGTCCGAGGACAGCTCGATCAGGCTGCGGAAGCGCGCCTCGCTCTCGCGCATCGCCGCCTCGGCCTGGCGGCGCGCCATGAGCTGTCCGATCTGGCGGCCGATGCCCATCGCGGTCTGCAGCATCCATGGGTCGGGCTTGCGCCGTTCGCGGGCGAAGAATTCGATCGCGCCGACCACCCGGTCGGCCACCAGTATCGGCATGGCGAAGGCACCCTTGAGCCCCGCGGCTTCGGCGAGGGGCTTGCGCAGGAATCGCGGCTCCGCCGTCACGTCCTCTATCCAGCGCGATTCTCCGGTCGCGATGACCGCGCGGATGAGGCCGGCGTTGCCGGGAACGAAGGTCTGCCGGCCGGCATGGGCCTGGAAGGCTTTCAACATCTCGTCTGGAACGCTCCAGGTGTCGACGCAGATCATTTCGTTGCTGCTTTCGTCGAAGCTCCAGCGCGCGCCGCATACCCAGCCGAGGCGCTCGCACACGACGCGGATGATCCCCGGGATCGCTTCGTTCGGTGCGTTGGCGTCGCCCAGGAAGCGCGCCACCGCGTGCTCGATGGCTTCGCGCTGCTCGCCACGCTTGCGGTCGGTGACGTCGATGATCGTGCCCACGAGCCCCGCGGTCTCGCCCGCCGCATCCTGGAAGGTCGCCTTGTAGTACATGGCATGGCGCAACTGTCCGCCCGCCGTGAGCGCGATCTCATAGTGCTGGGAGCCGGGATTCGTCCACAAGGCCTCGTCCATGGCGAGGTGGCGCGCGGCGATCTCCGGGGTCTCGCTGTAGAGGGAAGCGACCTTGGAGCCGATGATGGCGCGGCGCCCGACGCCAAAGAACTCCTCCCACGCCTGGTTGACCCCCAGGTAGGTGCCGTCGCGCGCCTTGAAGAACACCGGCACGGGAAGCGCCTCGATCAGCTGGCCCGCAAGCTCCAGCTGCTCGGGCTGCGTCTTACCCTCCAACTGCAGGACGGTCAGGACGGAGTCGAGGCTGCCGAGGGTCGGTTTCACGCTGCTTCGACCGGTTGCCTCCGCCGGGCGTTCATATCTTGGTGGCGCAGAGGAAGTTGTTCATGCCGAGCTGGAAGTAGGCATGACGCTCGACGCGCAGCCCCGTGCCGGCGAAGATCTCGTGCAGGGAACGGCGATCGTAGTATTCCTTGTGGTCGCGGATCTCCGCCTGGCTAACCACCTTGAGGCGGTAGGCGAGGAATTCGAGCACCGGCTTTGCGGCCTTGGAGGGCACCGTGAGCACGACTTCGCCGCCGGGACGGAGCACGCGCGAAATCTCCTCGAGCATCGCGCGCGGATGCGACAGGTGCTCCAGCACCGCGAGCAGCGTGACCACGTCGAAGGACTGGTCCTCGAAGGGCAGCCGCTTGTCGAGCGTCACCGCCAGGGTGCGAAGTTTCGGGTGCTCGATCTCCGGCGCCTTGAAGTCGATGCCGACAGCTTCCCGCACGTAGGGCTCGACTTCGAACAGGAGCCGCGCCTCCCAGCCGCAGCCGATGTCGAGCAGGCGGCAGTCCCTGTGGCGCGCGATGGTGGGCAGCACGCGCGCGAGGCGCATCCGCCGCAGCAGCGGCTCGAAGATCGGCTCATCCATGGGCGCGGGAGTTGCCGCCCCCTATTTGATCTGCGCGTTCATGTACCGCAGGCGCTCGGCCACCGCGCGCAGCAACGCCATCGCGAACGCGGGTTTGGACTTGATCACGCTCACCAGCGTCGGGCGGTCGACGGAGAGCAGCTCGCATTCGTCGATCGTGCCGGCGCGCGCCGTGCGCGCGGACTGGTCGACCACCGCCATCTCGCCGAAGGTCCCGCCAGGCCCGGCGATCTCCACGACCTCGGCACCCATGGCGATGCCCACGCGCCCGCTCTTCACCACGTACATGAACTTGCCTGCCTGGCCCTCCTTGAAGATCACCGTCTGCTGCGGGTAGCGGACGATCGCGGTCCGGGGCAGCGACGCCTCGAGCGCGGCGATCAGGAGCGGATCGAAGAAGGACAACTGCAGCGGGGGCGTGCCGCTCGGCCGCGGGCGCGAGGCGAGGCGCGCGGCGATGAAGCGCAGGCGGTCGTACATCACGCTCGCGAGCATCAGGCCGAATTCGGGGCTGCGGCCAAGCGCTGCCTGCAGCTCCTTGGCGTCCATCGAATGGCCCACGCACGGGATGCGCGCGGAGGCGGTGGCGCTGCGCGGCCGGCCCGTGATCACCGCCATCTCGCCGAACACCTCGCCCGCCTTCATCACATCGAGGGGCTTTCCCGCGATCGACAGGCCCACCTCACCCTCGGACAGGTAGTACATCCGGCTCGCGGTGGTGAAGAGTCCGCCTTTCGAGGTTTTCTCGTCCTCCGCGAAGATGATCTGACTGGTGTTGAAACGCTCCTCCTTCCCGGCGTTGCGAAACAGGGCGGCGGCGACGTCGGCGTTGTAGAAGCGGCTGTTGGCGGCCTTGAAGGGCGCGGAAGCCGCCGGCACTTCGGCCAGCGGCTTGGTGAAATCCATGTCGTCCATAGCGGGGCTCGCGGGGTCGCCATTGCTGCCAAATTGCCACTCCATGCCGAGAATTGCGGCGACGTTACTGCAGTTTAACGGACAAAAACGCTGGGTTGGTACAATGCGCCCAGGGCCTGTAGCTCAGTCGGTTAGAGCAGGGGACTCATTCGATAGAGTGACCATGGCGGGAAACCGTCATCGGAAAAACTGGGTGAACTCAAGGAACCCGTCAGGCACGTCGCCCCGGCAATCTTGAGCCAAGTCCGTCGAAGGCGCAGTCGGTAGACGGAAAGGTGCAGAGACTAGGGTGTGAGGAGCCGATCCAATAACCACCCCTCGAGCGCCCGGCGCCCCAACAGGTCAAGCTGTGGGCGATGAAATAGTCCAAGGCGCGGGGAAACCCGCACAACCTTGAATCCCTTGGTCCCTGGTTCGAGTCCAGGCGGGCCCACCCCTAACGCTTCGGTATCCCCGTAGGAGCTTTTCATTCATGCCATGAATGATTATCATACACCGCATGGATACCCTCCCGCGCCTCCTCGCCGGCGCGCTGCAGCAGCGCCTTGACGCCATGCCGGCCGTCGTTCTCACCGGCGCGCGCCAGACGGGCAAGAGCACCCTGGTGCGAGCGCTGGGCGGCGCCCGCCAGTACCGGTCCCTCGACGATCTGGACGTTCGGGAGGCGGCGCGGCGCGACCCGGAGCAGTTGCTGGGAGGCAACGCGCCGGTGACCTTGGACGAAGTGCAGCGGGAGCCCGAGCTGCTGCACGGCATCAAGCGCGCCATCGACCAGCGCCGGGTCCGAGGCCGATACCTCCTCACGGGCTCGGCCAACCTCCTGTTGATGCGCGGGGTCTCCGAGTCCCTCGCCGGCCGCGCCGCCTACCTCACCCTCTGGCCAATGACGCGCCGCGAGCAGCTGGGGCTGGGGGCGTGCGGAGCCTGGGATGCGCTATTGGCCGCAAAGGAAGCCGACTGGCCGGCGCTGCTGGAAGCGCAGGAGGCCCCCGAAGAGCCGTGGCGCGATCTCGCCCGGCGCGGAGGCTTTCCCACCCCCGCGCTCGAGCTGGAAGCCGCGGAGGATCGCGCCATCTGGTTCGACGGCTACGTGCGCACCTACCTCGAGCGCGACCTGCAGGACCTGGCCTCCATCGCGTCACTTCCGGACTTCCGTCGCTTCATGCGCGCAACGTGCCTGCGCCTGGGGCAGCTCGTGAACCAGACCGAGATCGGACGGGACGTCTCGGTGCCCCAGCCGACGATGCGCCGCTGGCTCAACCTGCTGGAAACCTCCCACCTGCTGGTGCGCCTGCCCGCCTACGCGGTGAATCGCACCAAGCGCCTCATCAAGGCGCCCAAGGTCTACTGGGCCGATACCGGGCTTGCCTTGCACTTGGCGCAGCAGGCCGAGCCGCAGGGCGCGCACCTCGAGAACATCGTGCTGCACGACCTGCTCGCGTGGCGTGAGGCGCGGCGCGATCGGCCCGAGCTGGGCTACTGGCGCACGGCCACGGGAGAGGAGGTGGACCTGGTGATTGAAGCGGGCGACCGGCTGCTGCCGATCGAGGTGAAGGCCTCATCGCGGCCGCGGCTTGCCGATGCCGCGCACCTGAGATCGTTTCGCGCGGAGTACGGCAAGCGGGCGCACGCGGGACTCCTCCTGCACACGGGCGATGCGATCGAATGGCTCGCGCCCGACGTGCTGGCGGTGCCCTGGTGGCGCGTGGTCTAGGCCAGAGCTTACGAGGAAGCTACGCGGCGCGCCTCGGCCGCTGCCGGAGGCTGCCCCCGCCGGGCGGTGGCCGACTCGTCGTGGTCGCGCGCCAACGGCTCGTGGGTTTCGAGGAGGGCGATGCGCTGGTTCAGCCGCCGCAGGTCGCGTCGCACCTTGGTGAGCGCGATGTCGTTCAACAGCGATTTCACCACCAGCACCACGATCGCGACGAGGAAGAGGAGCGTCGGCGGATACGCGATGCCGAGCGCGCCGCCGACCATGTCGATGAACCCCGGCCAGATCGCCAGCGTCAGGGACAGGAAGGCGATGACGATCCAGAACACCCCCTGGCGGATGTAGAGGTGATCGCGCCGCACGAGATGCAGGATCCCGTAGGCGAGGCCGAAGCCGATCACCAATACCGTGAGGTGGTAGTCCTTCATTTGCCCATTTCCCTCAACTCGCCCGGCTGCTTCGGATTCTGGTTCCAGCGCGCCAGGCACAGGAGCGAAGTCTCGGCCATGTACACGACCACCGTCCACCACGACGAGAACACCCGCGAGGCGCCGTGCTGGCGCGGGTTCATGGCCACTGGGATCTCCGCAATCCGGAAGTGCGCGTGGTGCAGGAGCAGGAGCACTCCCACGTCCTGATAGTCTAGCAAAGTGGCCTCTTCCGTCGCCAGCAAACGGCAGGCTCGCGCGTTGTAGTAGCGGAAGCCGGAGGTGAGGTCGTCGAGCTCGAAGCCGGTGAGGAAGCGAAAGTACTTCCAGGCGATGTGGCGCATGCGGCTGCCCCGGCTGGGACATGCTGCGATCACGACGTCGGCATTCAGCGATGCCTCGAGCAATTGGGGCATGTAGCCCGGCTCGTGCTGGCCGTC
>JBDSRZ010000127.1:0-7929 GCA_039929025.1 Usitatibacter sp.
GCGCATGATCCGGCCCCAATTCGATGCAACGGCCCGACGATAGCCTGCCAACGCCGCCGGGTCTATGACGGATGACGGCGGCATCCCTCCGATAGGTGGCGCCCGGGATGTGCCGCGCGTCACAGGAATTGGTCCTCCAGCGCAAGCCCCCGGTATTCGAGAGGGTGATCTTGAAAGGACGATTCCAACGCGCCGGCCGGATTCGCCGGACGCCTGCCTACGACGGCGCGCGCGGCGGCCGTGTTCCGGCCTACCCACCGCGCGCGCCGAACATGCGCAGGAATACGGCAAGCGCTCAGTGCGTACGCAGGCACGCGCTCATGAAGGCCTTGCGCTCGTCCCCCTTCAGTTCCTTCTTCCCCGCCTCGACGTTGCAGGTCTTCATGCGGTTCTGCTGCTCCGTGGGGTGCTTTTCGGTCTCCTTCGCCTCGGCCTTGTGCGGCACGGGGCGTTCGACCTCGTTCGCGATCGCAGCGGTGATCGACAGCAGCGCGGCGATGGCGGTATACGCGGCGATTCGCCCGAACATGGTTCTCACTGGGTCCTCCTGGGAGTAGTTGGTGGAGGCGACATGACACCGCGTCCAGTGCGCTCGCGCGAGCGTAAATCCCACAATTCGCGCCGGACTTTACAGCCCGCGACACAGTCGAAAAGCGCGCCGACCTTGTCCTACATCGGGATATGCAATGGTCGATGAGGTGAATGGACAAATCTCTACAATCAATATGAGACATTCCCCATAGTTTCCGGACCCCGGGCAGCGGACACTGATCCTCATTGAAACGGCGGGTTGGCCGCCGACGGAGGTGAAAGTGAAGCGCTTGATGAACGAAGAAGTGCTCCGCCAGGAAAACGTCACGCACCGCGGCACCGGCGGTCGCAGCGAAGAGAACATCTCGCTCGGCTTCCGCCCGGCGTTCTACGACTTCGCCACCCAGCGCATCTATCCGTCGCGCTTTGCCGATGGCCGCCTCGCGCCCTGCCACCTCCTCGACGGGTTGCCCGAGGAAGTCGTCACCGATCGCACCGCCTCGGGTCGCGTGACCTCGGTCAAGGTGACGGTGATATCGGGCTTCATGCGCAACGGCTACTTTTATACTCGCACCGCTGCCGCCCGCGCCGCGCAGGAATGGACTCGCGCGCCACGTCACGCCGACCTCGGGTAGCCACCGCTTTCGCCGCGCACAGGGCCCGTCGCCGACGGGCCCTTTCATTTCAGCTATCGTTCTGGATCCACTGCAATCGGAGCACCCGGACGATGAGCATGCTTTCGCAGGCGGGCCTCGAGCCCCTCGGAGCCGCCGGCGGCCGCGCCAGCGTCACCTACGGCTACCCCGGAGACAGCGGCTCTTGACCTTCATTCGCAGTATCGGCACCGCAGTCCCCGAAAAAAGCTTCACCCAGCGCGAATGCTGGGAGGCGCTGCAACGCGCCCGCCGGCCTGAGCTCACGCCGCGCACCCGCGCGGTGCTGCAAGGCATCCTAAACCACGACAATGGCATCGAGCGGCGCTCGCTCGCGCTCGACCGGCTGGACGATTGCTTCGACATCGATCCTGACACGCTCAACCGCCGTTTCGTGAAACACGCTCCCGCCCTTGCCTCCGCCGCGGCGCGGCAGGCGCTCGCGCGTGCGGGCCTCGAGGCTCGTGAGGTCGACGGACTGGTGGTCAGCACCTGCACGGGCTATCTCTGCCCGGGCCTCACCAGCTATGTCGCCGAAGCACTGGGAACGCGTCCGAATGCCCTCCTCCTCGACCTGGTGGGCCAGGGCTGCGGTGCGGCGCTGCCTAACCTGCGCACCGCCCACGCGCTTCTCGAGAGCCAGGGCTGCGAGCACGTGTTGTCGGTGTGCGTCGAGGTCTGCAGCGCCGCCTTCTATCTCGACAACGACCTGGGCGTGCTGGTGAGCGCGTGCCTCTTCGGCGACGGCGCCGCCGCCGCGCTGGTTTCCGCCAGGCCCGGCGAGGGCGAGCGCCGGGTGCGGTTCAAGGCGGCGCGATCGATCACCGCGCCGGAGCACCGCGATGCGCTTCGCTTCGAGCAGAAGAACGGCATGCTGCGCAACATCCTCACGCTGCCAGTGCCGAAGCTCGCCGCGGATCACGCCGGCCGTGTGCTCGACGAATTGCTCGCAGAGCAGGAGGTTCCGCGCGAGGCGATCGCCGGGTGGGTACTGCATGCCGGCGGCCGCAAGGTGCTCGAGGAACTGCGTTGGCGGCTCGGGCTCGACGAAGACGCGACGCGCCTCAGTGCCGTGGTGCTGCGCGAGTACGGCAACCTGAGCAGCCCGTTCGTGCTCTTCGTGCTCGATAGCGCGTTGCGGGAGAAGACCACGCCCGGGCTGTGGTGGATGTCCTCGTTCGGCGCTGGCTTCAGCTGCCACGGCGCGCTCCTCGAAGTGGCATGAGGGCGCTGGATCTGCCGGCCGTGCGTCTGGTCGAGCCCGAGTGGCTGGACATCCTACCTGCCGACGATGCTCGCGCGATCCGCTCGCGGCGCGACCTCGCGCGAGTCAATGTGCTGATGGCCAACCCGGGGATCGTCGCGCGCGCGCTGCGCGCCGGCCTCGCGCCCCGGGCGGCAAGCGTCGCGGAGATCGGGTCGGGCGACGGCGCCTTCGCGCTTGGGGTCGCGCGGCGCGTCCGCGAGCATGCGGGATCGATCACCCTCCTCGACCGCGCTGCGGCCCCCGCAGAGGCTTGCCTCGCCGCATTCCGCGCCATCGGGTGGAGCCCGGCACCGGTCCGCGCCGACGTCTTCGAATGGCTTTCCGATCCCGCGACGCCGCGCTTCGATGCCATCTTCGCGAACCTCTTCCTGCACCACTTCGAACGCGCGCGCCTCGCCGAGCTGCTGCGCCTCGCGGCCGCCAAGACGCGCCTCTTCGTTGCCTGCGAGCCGCGCCGCTCGCGCACCGCGCTGGCGGGCTCGCGGCTGCTCGGCCTCGTGGGCTGCAACGACGTGACCCGCCACGACGCGGTGGTGAGCGTGCGCGCCGGATTCAGCGGCACCGAGATCTCGGAGCTGTGGGGCCCTTCCGGCGAATGGCACCTCGAGGAAGGGCGCCGCTCGCTTTTCAGCCACGGCTTCGCCGCCGAGCGCCTGTGAACCGCTACGACGCGCTCGTGGTCGGCGCGGGCCCCGCGGGCGCCACCGCGGCGCTGCGCCTCGCGGGCGCGGGGCTCTCGGTCCTTGTCGTCGAGAAGGCGGACTTTCCCCGCCGCAAAGTGTGTGGCGAGTACGTCTCCGCGACAACGTGGCCGCTGCTTCACGCGCTGGGTGTGGGCGGGGCCCTCTCCGACCTCGCGGGTCCCGCGGTTCGGCGCGTGGGTTTCTTCGCCCGCGACGTGCGCATCGATGCACCCATGCCCTCGCCGTCCGAGGGAGATAACTGGGGACGCGCCGTCGGCCGCCAGCATCTCGACACGCTGCTGCTCGCTGGGGCGGTGCGCGCGGGCGCGCACGTACGCCAGCCGGCAAGCGTGCGGGCAGTCACGACGCAAAGCGCGGCGCATCGCGTCCTGCTCGAGACTGGCGGCGGGCGGCACGAAGAGATCGAGGCGCGAGTGCTGCTCGACGCCCACGGGTCGTGGGAACGGCCCTTGTCGGGCGGGCACCACGCGCTGATCGATTCCGACCTGCTCGGATTCAAGGCACGGTTCTCGCGCGCGCGGCTCGTTCCCGGGTTGATGCCGCTGGTCCTTTTTCCCGGGGGCTATGGCGGCCTGGTGCGGAGCGATTCTGACCTCGTGAGCTTCTCCTGCTGCATCCGCCGCGACACCCTGCGCGCGATCCGGCCGGGCCACACCGGCGCGGGCGAAGCGGTGGCGGCGCACGCAATGCGCCATTGCGCCGGAGTGCATGAAGCGCTCGCCGATGCAAACCGCGAGGGCGCGTGGCTCGCGGCGGGGCCGATCCGCCCGGGCATGCGCACCCTCTTCAGGGATCGGATGTTCGCGGTGGGCAACGCCGCGGGGGAGGCGCATCCGCTGGTCGCCGAGGGCATCACGATGGCGATCCAGTCATCGTGGCTGCTCGCCGATGCGCTCGCAGTCGAGGGCGGGCTCGGCGACACGCAGCTCGCGAAGGCGGGGCGCGCGTACACGCGCGCGTGGCGATCGCACTTCGCCGGCCGCATCAGGACCGCCAGCGCTTTCGCCACGCTCACCATGTCGCCGGTAACCGGCGCGCTTGCCATCGGGTTGCTGCACCGGATCCCGGCGGCGCTCACGCTCGGCGCCGCGTGGAGCGGCAAGGCCCATCGCCTCGGCAGCGCCGCTTGAAAACGCGGGAGCGACTGGAAGCCCTGCTGCAGCGCGACTTCGGCGTTCCCGCCGATGCGCTGCACGCCGATGCCACGCTGGAGGGCCTCGGCATCGACTCGCTGCGGATGATCGAGATCCTCTTCTGCATCGAGGAGGAGTTCGGCATCTCGGTGACGGCGGAGCCTGCGGAGCTGCGTGCGCGGCTCAAAACCTTCGGCGACCTGGCGGGCTACATCGACGCGCTCGCGAACGACGGCGGGGCGGCGGCTTGAGGCGCGTGGCGGTCACCGGCCTTGGCGTGGTCTCCCCACTCGGCAACGGCGCGGAGGCCTTCTTCGCGGCCCTCGCCGCCGGCCGCTCGGGCGTGCGGCGCATCGAGGCGGATTTCGCTGCGCGGCTCAACTGCCGCGTCGCCGCGCCGGTCACGATCGACGCCGCAGCGCATTTTCCGCCGCAGAAGCTGCGCATGCTCGACCGCGTGAGCCAGCTCGCCCTTGTCGCAGCGGCCGAGGCGATCGCGCACTCCGAGGGCGCGCTTGCCGGACTCGCACCCCATCGGGCGGGCGTCTTCGTCGGCACCGGCCTTGGCGGCTCGCAGACCACCGACCAGGGATACATGACGCTCTATGGCGAGAAGTCCGATCGCCTGAAGCCGATGAGCGTGCTGATGGCGATGGCCAACGCGCCAGCCGCCTGGATCGGGATCGAGCACGGGCTCACCGGCCCGAACCTCACCTTCTCGACCGCATGCTCGTCATCGGCGGTCGCCATCGGCGAGGCCGCGAAGCGCATCGCGCGGGGCGAGGCCGATGTGATGATCGCGGCGGGCGCGGAGGCGCCGCTCACCTTCGGCACCATGAAGGCGTGGGATGCGTTGAAGACGATGGCCACGGAGGACGCTCGCGGTCCTTCCGCAGCGTGCAGGCCCTTCTCGCGCGATCGCAGCGGCCTGGTGCTCGGCGAGGGTGCGGCAGTCGTGGTGCTCGAGTCACGCGAGCGCGCCGATGCGCGGGGCGCGCGCGTGCTCGCGGAAGTCGGGGGCTATGGGCTCTGCACCGATGCCTCCCACATCACGCGGCCCTCGGTGGAGGGCCAGGCACGCGCGATGCGGCTAGCCCTCGAGGACGCGGCGATTTCGCCAGGCGACGTGGGCTACATCAACGCGCACGGCACCGGCACGCAGGTGAACGACGCTGTCGAGACCGCCGCGATCCGCCAGGTCTTCGGCGACCGCGCCGACGCGACGCCGGTGAGCTCCACCAAATCGATGCATGCGCACCTGCTGGGTGCCGCCGGGGCGCTCGAGTTCGTCGCCGCCGTCATGGCGATGCGCGCGGGCATCCTTCCGCCCACCATGCACCTCGACAATCCCGATCCGGAGTGCGACCTCGACTACGTCCCGCTCGCGGCGCGGCGAGTGGGGCTTCTCGGCGCGGTGATGTCCAGCTCGTTCGCGTTCGGCGGCACCAACGCGGTCCTTGTCGCCCGTGCTTCCTAAACCGGGACAGACTCCTTTTCACGGCAGAAAGAGTCTGTCCCCTGTTTACTGCAGCTTGAGGGTGGTCTTCAGGAATTTGCCCACCGACCAGATCGCTTCCGACGTCGCATCGGGATCGAAGCCGGTGTGGGGGTCGCGCTCGACGCAGGCGTCGGTGTAGCTGAAACGCTGCCTGGTCTGCGTGTTGACCAGCACCCCTTTCGCATCCTCGCGGATGCGGCACTTGCGCACCGTCTGAGAGTTGCGCGACGGCGCCGGCTTGGGCGAACCCAGCGGATTGTCGAACGCGTGGTGCGCCTGCGCATACTCCGTGAGCACGACGTCCTGCCCGATCGAGCGCAGCCGCGTCACGTAGTCTCGGCACGGCGCGAGCGGATTGTAGTCGTCGGCGCTGCCGTGGTAGATCCGCACCGGGACCGGCATCACCTCGATGTCGGCCTGGTAAGTGGTCATGCAGTCCGGATAGAACGCGATGTATCCCGCGAAATGGGCGCCCGACTTGTTCCACATCCGGTCGAAGCGCTTCACGCTCGCATAGAGGCTCGCCTGCCCGCCGCGCGAAAAGCCCATCAGCACGATGCGCTCCGCATCCACGCGTGGATGCTTCGCGAGGATCGCGAGCGCCCGGTAGGCGTCGAGGGCGAGATTGAGGCGCCCGAGCTTCGCCTGGTCGGCGCCGACAGTCACGAGACCCCGGCCGGTGAAGCCGTCGATCGCGAATGTCGAGATGCCCATGCCGTTCAGCTCGTGGGTCCAGAGCTCGATGCCGGGACCGATGCCGCTCGAGTCATGGACCAGGATCACCGTCGGGATCTTGCCGGTGCCCTGCGCGATGCGAAGCTCACCGCTCACCGCGGCAGGCTTGCCTCCCCGGCCCTTCAGGAACTCCTCGTCCGAGAGTGTGAGCGTGGGGATCGGGTGCAGCTCGACACGTGAGGCGATCTGTCGCATCGCCGCCTGGTTCTGCTGTGCGGAGGCAAGAAGCGATGCCGTGCAAAGCGCGGCGGCAAGTATGGCGGCGGACCGTTTCATGGTTTTCTCCCGGGGTCTGGCCCCATTGTCCCTCAGCCGCCCCCCAGGCAGAGGCGGAGGAAATCACGTAGCGAAGCGGAAAGTATCGCTCCTGGCCCCCAGCGCGGCCAGCACCGCCTCCGCGGCCATCACGCCGCGGTCGTTCGCCTCCTCGAAGAGCGACAGCCCGCTCGCATCGGCGTGGGCGAAGTGCAGCCGCCCGCGCCGCTCGACGATCCGGGCCCTGGCCGCGCCCCAGATGAGCCCCGGCCGGGGGCGCACCATCGCATGGCCGTTGGCGAACACGTCCACGCGGCGGGTGATCGAGCGGATTTCCGGATGCGGTTTCGCGATCTCCGCGAGCGCGGCGGCGGCCCAATGCTCGCGGGTTGATTCGAGGATGCGCTTGCGACCGTTCGCCGGGGCGTGCCCGGTGAGCGGCAGGTACCAGGTGAGCACGGTGGGCCCCGGGCGCGATGCGACCCCCTGGTGAGTCGCTACGATGTAGCCCAGCGACGAGCTGTCGTAGAGCACGTTGTCCCACGCGAGCGGCGCGCCGTGGTGCGCGTGGGGCGGCTCGCCGAGGGTGAGGTTCGCCGTGATCCACGGTGCGTAGTCGTAAGCCCCGAGCGACGCGGCGAGGCCGCGGTCGTCCACCGCGCGCGCGGCGAAGGCGAAGGGCGCCGCCCAGACCACGTGCTGCGCCCGGATCTCGACCGATCGCTTCTCGCCGGCAAGGTAGGCCTGCAACGTGACGCCGGTGGCATCTTCCGCGACGCGGTGCACCAACGCGCCAGCGGTGACGGGAAAGGCATAGCGCTCCATCAGTGCGCGCACCACGAAGCCGTTGCCTTCGGGCCAGGTGAGCACGGCGTCGCGCTCCGCATTCCGAGCAACCCCCGTGCGGCAGGCGAAGTAGTGAATGCCTGCCCATGCCGATGCCTCGCGGTAGTCGCAGCCGTAATCGTCGCGGCAGGCGTAGTTCACCACCCAGTGCACTGTCTCCGACGCGAACCCCTCGGAGCGCAACCAGTCGTGCATCGAAATCCGGTCGAGCGCGAGGATCGCGGGATCGCGCGAGGAATGCTCGAGCGGGATGGTGAAGGCGCGCCGGCCATCGCGGCCGCGCAATGCCTGCATCCCGGTGACGCGC
>JBDSRZ010000128.1:0-5354 GCA_039929025.1 Usitatibacter sp.
GCGCTTTGCACCCATCCCGAGGTGAAGGCCGTCTCCTTCGTCGGCTCCTGCCATGTGGGCGAGCATGTCTACAAGCTGTCGAGCGAGCATGGCAAGCGGGCGCAATGCATGATGGGCGCGAAGAACCACGCGGTGGTGATGCCCGACGCGAACAAGGAGCAGTCGCTGAACGCGCTCGTCGGCGCGGGTTTCGGCGCCGCCGGCCAGCGCTGCATGGCCACCAGCGTGGCGGTGCTGGTGGGCGATGCGAACCAGTGGATCCCCGACATCGTCGCCAAGGCGAAGACGCTCAAGGTGAACGCGGGCATTGAAAAAGGCGCCGACCTGGGCCCGGTGATCTCGACGCAGGCGAAGAAGCGCATCGAGGGCTTCATCGAGCAAGGCGTGCGCGAGGGCGCGAAGCTCGAGCTGGACGGGCGCAACACCACGGTCCCCGGCTACGAGAAAGGCAACTTCATCGCGCCCACGGTGTTCTCCGGCGTGAAACCCGGTCACGAGATCTACAAGGAAGAGATTTTCGGCCCGGTCCTCATCCTGGTGAGCGTGGACACCCTCGACCAGGCGATCGACCTGGTCAACAAGAACCCCTACGGCAACGGCACCGGCATCTTCACGCAGTCGGGCGCTGCGGCGCGCAAGTTCCAGAACGAGATCGACGTGGGCCAGGTGGGCATCAACGTGCCGATCCCGGTGCCTGTGCCCTATTTCAGCTTCACCGGCTCGCGCGGCTCCAAGCTGGGCGACCTGGGCCCCTACGGCAAGCAGGTGATCCAGTTCTACACCCAGGTGAAGACGATCACGTCGCGGTGGTTCGACGACGAGACGACCAACCCCGGGATCCACACGACCATAAGCCTGAAATAAGGAAACCGGGGACGTACCCTCATTTCACCCAGCGAGATGAGGGTACGTCCCCGGTTTTGATCCCATGAAGATCGGTTTCATCGGCATTGGCCACATGGGCAACCCCATGTGCCGCAACCTGTTGAAAGCGGGGCACGCGCTCAAGGTCTACGACGTGGTGCCCGAGCTGGTGAAGAGGCTCGCCGACAAGGGCTGCGAGGCGGCGAGCTCCGCGGGCGATTGCGCGCGCGGCGTGGATGTCGTGATCACGATGCTGCCCTCATCGCCCCACGTCCGCAGCGCCTACCTCGGCGAATACGGCGTGATCGCGAAGGCGTTGCCGGGCACCCCGCTCATCGACTGCTCGACCATCGATCCGCTCACCGCACGCGAGGTCGCCATGGACGCGCTCGCGAAGCAGTGCCCGATGGTCGATGCGCCGGTCTCGGGCGGCGTGGGCGGGGCGGAGGCCGGCACCCTCACCTTCATGGTGGGCGGCGATGCGAAGGATTTCGACGCCGCGCGCCCGATCCTGCAGTCGATGGGCCGCAACATCGTGCATTGCGGCGCGTCGGGCAACGGCCAGGTCGCCAAGATCTGCAACAACATGATGCTGGCGATCGAAATGATCGCAACCGCCGAGGGCATGACGCTTGCAACGAAGCTGGGCATGGATTCCAGGGTGTTCGCCTCGATCGTGAACACCTCGAGCGGGCGCTGCTGGAGCTCGGATACCTACAATCCGTTTCCCGGCGTGCTCGAAAACGTCCCCGCCTCGTGCGGCTACAGCGGCGGCTTCGGCGCCGACCTCATGCTCAAGGACCTGGCCCTGGTCACCGAAGCGGCGCGCGCCGCGAAGCACCCGGTGCTCATGGGCGCGGTGGCGCAGCAGATCTACCAGAAGCATTCCGCCGACGGCAACGGCGCGAAGGACTTCTCCAGCGTGATCCTGCAATACCTCGAGGCGAAGAAGTGATCGGCCACGCCGACCAGGCCGAGGGAGTCGCCGCATTCCTCGAGAAACGCAAGGCGGAATGGAAGAACGACTAGCGGGCGGCGAGATCCTCGCCGCGGTCCGCGGCAAGGTGGCCACACTCGTCCTCAACCGTCCCGGCGCCCACAACGCCCTGTCGATGGAGATGCTGCATGGGATCGGGGAGCGCCTCGACGCCTGGGAGCGCGATGGCGGCGTGCGCACCATCGTCATGCGCGGCGCGGGGGACAAGGCCTTTTGCGCCGGCGGCGACATCCGGGCGCTGCGCGCCAGCATCGAGGCCGGCACCCCGATGCATCGCGACTTCATGCGCGCCGAGTATGCCCTCGACCACCGCATCCACACCTACCCCAAGCCGATCGTGGCCCACATGGACGGCATCGTCATGGGTGGTGGCATGGGGATCGGGCAGGGCGCGGCACTCCGGGTCGTGGGCGACCGGACCCGCATGGCGATGCCCGAGACGGTGATCGGGCTCTTTCCGGACGTGGGTGCGAGCTTCTGGCTCTCCCGGCTTCCCGGGGAGCTGGGCGCATACCTGGGTTTGCTCGGTCCGACCCTCGGCGCGGCCGACGCGATCTACTGCGGCCTCGCCGACCTGAACGTGGGAGCCGCGGGTCCGAGCGAGTTGGAAGGCCTGCACGGGGCGATCGACCGGCATTTCGCCCACCCGACGATGGAGGAGATCGCGGCCTCACTTGCCACCGAGGACCGCGTCGAGTTCCGCCCATGGGCCGAGGCGACGCTCGCGGGCCTCGCGCAGCGCTCGCCCACGCTCCTCAAGGTCACGCTCGAACAGTTGCGCCGCGGCCGGAACATGACGCTCGCCGATTGCTTCCGCATGGAGCTCGGCCTCGTGAACGCGTGCTTCGACCAGGGCGACGTGCGCGAGGGCATCCGCGCGCGCATCGTCGACAAGGACAACTGGCCGCGCTGGAACCCGGCGCGCCTCGAGGACGTGGACCCCGCCGCCGTCGACGCCTTCTTCGCACCGCGCTGGAACCCGGGGCAGCATCCACTCGCATCCCTCTCGTAAGGGTCCTCCATGAGACTCGTGACCTTCTCGCCGCTGCCCTCCGGGCAGCCCCGTCCCGGCCTGATGCTCGTCCGGCAACGCATCGTGGACATCCCCGCCACCCTCGGCCAGCGCGAGGCGACCGAGACCATGATCGAGCTCATCCGCAGCGGGGGCCCGATGCTCGAGCGGCTGCGCACGCTCGCCGCCGAGCCTCCGGGCACTACCTACGCCCTCGCGGACGTGAAGCTGCACGCGCCGATCCCGCGTCCCGCGAAGAACGTGTTCTGCGTCGGCTGGAACTACCTCGAGCACTTCGAGGAGGGTGCGAAGAAGCTGCACGACGACCGCGAGCTGCCGAAGCATCCTGTCTTCTTCAGCAAGGTGCCCACCACCGTGATCGGCCCTTACGACACGATCCCGTTTCCGGGCAACGTCTCTACCGCGATGGACTGGGAGGTCGAGCTGGGCATGGTGATCGGACCCGGCGGCAAGGACATCGCGGAGGGTGACGCGATGCGCCATGTCTTCGGCTATACCGCGATCAACGACGTCTCGATCCGCGACGTGCAGCGCCGCCACGGCAACCAGTGGCACAAGGGCAAGAGCTTCGACGGAACGTGTCCGATGGGACCCTGCATCGTCACCGCCGACGAGCTGAAGAACCCAGGCAATGTGCGGGTGACCTGTCGCGTGAACGGCGAGACCAAGCAGGATTCGAACACGCGCTTCCTCTACTTCAAGCTGCCGCGCCTCATCGCGGAACTCTCCGCCGGCATGACGCTGGAGCCCGGGGACATCGTCTCCACCGGCACGCCGCAGGGCGTGGGCTACGCCCGCACCCCGCCCGAATTCCTCAAGCCCGGCGACCTGCTGGAAACCGAGGTGGAGGGCATCGGAGTTCTCCGCAATCCCGTGGGCTGAGACCCGGCTGGAACAAGGCGATGTACGCCGCCAAAGAGCGCGCGGGCAAGGACGGCAAGTCGCCTGTCGCCCACCGCAGCGAGCTCTCCGACCTCCTCGCCGCCGATCAGGCCCGGCTCCCTCTTACGCCGAGTAACGGCTCCTCAGCCTTGCAGCCTCTCAGAGCAGCGCGTCCTCGATCGCGAGCACGCTGTCCGCGCCGCGCATCGTCGCGGCAGCGAGACCCATCGCCTGGGCGAGGATGTGGTCGCCGTAGAAGCGCGCGGTCAGCAGCTTGCCGCGCAGGTACGTCGCGTCGCCCTCGCCTGCCTCCATCTGCCTCGCCGCGATCTGCGCCGAGCGCGCGAGCATCCAGCCGCCGCACGCGATCCCCATCAGCTTGAGGTAATACACCGACCCTGCCGCCACCGCCGCCGGATTCGCAGGGTAGGTCTCCACGATCCACAGGGTCGCCTCCTTCAGGCGCGCCACCGCCGAAGACAACCGGTCGGCGATCGCGGACAGGTGCACGTTCTTGTGCGCCGGCAGCTCGCGCGCGAGCGCCTCCATCTCCTCGATGAGACCGAGCACCGTCTTGCCCTGCTCGCGCCCGACTTTGCGCCCGACGAGGTCGTTCGCCTGGATGCCGGTCGTGCCTTCGTAGATGGTGGTGATGCGCGCGTCGCGCAGGTGCTGCGCGGCGCCCGTCTCCTCGATGAACCCCATGCCGCCGTGGACCTGGATGCCGAGGGAAGCCACCTCGATGCCGTTTTCCGTGGACCATCCCTTCACCACCGGGATCAGCAGGTCGACCATCGCCTGGCAGCGCTTCTTTTCCGTCTCGTCGCCGTGCTTGCGCGCGCGGTCGAGGAGCGCCGAGGTCCAGTAGGCGAGCGCGCGCATCGCCTCGGTGAGCGACTTCATCGTGAGCAGCATCCGTTTCACGTCGGGGTGCTGCACGATGGGAGCGGTCCTGGCTCCGTCACCGCCGATCACGCGGCCCTGCATGCGCTCGCGCGACCAGGCGAGCGCGCGCTGGTAGGCGCGCTCGGCCACCGCGACGCCCTCGAGGCCCACGGAGAGGCGCGCCGCGTTCATCATGATGAACATGTACTCGAGGCCGCGATGGGGCTCGCCCACGATGTAGCCGACGGCCCCCTCCTTCTCGCCGTACGCCATGACCGCCGTGGGGCTCGCGTGGATGCCGAGCTTGTGCTCGATCGAGACGCACTTCACGTCGTTGCGCACCCCCGGGGTACCGTCGGCGTTGGGGATGAACTTCGGCACCACGAAGAGCGAGATTCCCTTCACGCCCTCGGGCGCGCCGTCGATGCGCGCCAGCACCAGGTGGATGATGTTCTCGGTGTAGTCGTGTTCCCCGTAGGTGATGAAGATCTTCTGGCCCTTCAGGCGATAGCTGCCATCGCCCTGCGGGGTCGCCTTGGTGCGCACCAGCGAGAGGTCGCTCCCCGCCTGCGGCTCGGTGAGGTTCATGGTGCCCGTCCACTCGCCGGAGACCATCTTCGGCAGGTACGCCTTGCGCAGCGACTCCGGACCCACGTGATGGATCGCCTCGATGGCGCCCTGGGTGAGCATCGG
>JBDSRZ010000129.1:0-13219 GCA_039929025.1 Usitatibacter sp.
GACGCGCTCTTCGTGATCGACGTGGGCTTCCACAAGATCGCGGTCACCGAGGCGCGCACGCTGGGCATTCCCATCGTCGGCGTGGTGGACTCGAACAACTCGCTCGACGGCATCGACTACGTGATCCCGGGCAACGACGACTCGACCCGCGCCATCCGGCTCTACGCCCGCGGCGTGGCCGACGCGATCCTCGAGGGGCGCAGCCAGGTCATCAACGAGATGGTGGCGCAGCCGACCGAGGACTTCATCGAAGTGCAGGAAGCCGAAAAGCAGTAGGGGTCCCGCGTGCCCTAACGGATAAAAGGGGCGATGCATGCCCCTTTTTCGCAACTATCGCTGTCGCCCCGAGGCGAGAACGGGGCCCGATCAAATTAGCCACCGGCCTGCGCCGGTGCGACGAGGAAACAAGATGGCTGCTATCACCGCAGGGATGGTCAAGGAGCTGCGCGAGCGTACCGGGCTCGGCATGATGGAGTGCAAGAAGGCGCTCGAGGAAGCGGGCGGCGATGTCAAGAAGGCCGAGGAGCTGCTGCGCATCAAGAGCGGCGCCAAGGCGTCCAAGGCCGCTGGCCGCCTCGCCGCCGACGGCGCGGTGGGCACCTGGCTTTCGCCCGACGGCAAGCTGGGCGCGCTGGTCGAGGTGAATGCCGAGACCGACTTCGTCGCCAAGAACCCGGATTTCACCGAGTTCACGGCGTCGCTCGCCGAGCTGGTGGCGAAGCACAACCCCGCCGACGTGGCCGCGCTCTCCAGCCTCTCGCTGGGAAGCGAGACCGTCGAGAGCGCGCGCCAGAAACTGGTGCAGAAGATCGGCGAGAACATCGCCGTGCGCCGCTTCGAGCGCATCGAGGCCAGGGGCAAGCTCCAGCCGTACGTGCACCCGGGATCCAAGATCGGCGTGATGGTGGACCTCGAGGGTGAGGCGGAAGTCGCCAAGGACGTCGCCATGCACATCGCTTTCGCCAAGCCCCGCTACATGACGCGCGACCAGTTCCCCGCCGCCGCCATCGCCTCCGAGAAGAAGATCCTCGAGGCGCGTGCCGCGGAGTCCGGCAAGCCCCCGGAGATCGTCGCCAAGATGGTCGAGGGCGGCATCAACAAGTTCCTCGCCGAGAACACCCTGATGGGCCAGCCATTCGTGAAGGACGACAAGCAGACGGTCGAGAAGATGCTTGCCAGCCGCAAGTCGAAGCTCCACGGGTACCGCTTCCTGGTGGTGGGCGAGGGCATCGAGAAGAAGCAGGCCGACTTCGCCGCCGAGGTGGCCGCGATGACGAAGAACGCCGCGTGATCGGGCGGCGCGCCCTGCGGGGACAGCCATGAATCGGCCGGGCGTCGCGCAAGAAGGCGGAAACCCGCCGGTCAAGCCGGCGTACGAACGCATCCTCCTCAAGCTTTCGGGGGAGGCGCTGATGGGCCCGGACTCCTTCGGCATCAACCGCGAGACGGTGGATCGCATCGTGCAGGAAGTAAGGGAGGTTTCCCAGCTCGGCGTGCAGATAGGCGTGGTGATCGGCGGAGGCAACATCTTCCGCGGCGTGTCCCAGGGCGCGGTCGGCATGGACCGCGCCACCGCGGACTACATGGGGATGCTCGCCACGGTGATCAACGCGCTCGCGTTGTCCGATGCCATGAACCGCGGCGGGCTGGTGGCGCGCGTGCAGTCGGCGCTCAGCATCGAGCCGGTGGTCGAGCCCTATATCCGGGGCAAGGCGATCCGCTACCTGGAGGAAGGCAAGATCGTCATCTTCGCGGCCGGCACCGGCAACCCGTTCTTCACCACCGATACCGCTGCGGCGCTGCGCGGCCGCGAGGTTGAAGCCAAGATCGTCCTCAAGGCGACGAAGGTGGACGGCGTCTACTCGGCCGACCCGATGAAGGACAAGAGCGCCACGCGCTACCAGCGGATCACCTTCGACGAGGCGTTCGTGAAGAACCTCAAGGTGATGGACGCCACGGCGCTCGCGCTCTGCCGCGACCAGAAGCTGCCCATCAACGTGTTTTCCATCTTCAAGGATGGCGCCCTGAAGCGCGTGGTCATGGGTGAAGATGAAGGGACCCTGGTCCACAACTGAATGAGGCACGTCAATTTCAATCGGCGGGGCGGTCGTTGGAGCGGGCACTTTGTGCCGCTCAACGACGCGTAGCAAGGGGGCGAGGCGATGAGCATCGGGGACATCAAGAAGCAGGCGACGGAGAAGATGGCCAAGTCCGTCGACACCTTGAAGCACACCCTGGCCAAGGTGCGCACCGGCCGCGCGCATACCGGCCTCATCGACCACCTGCGGGTCGACTACTACGGCACGGAGATGCCCATCAACCAGGTGGCCAACGTGACGCTCGCCGACTCCCGTACCATCTCCATCCAGCCGTTCGAGAAGAAGATGGTCCAGGTCGTGGAGAAGGCGATCCGCGATTCCGACCTCGGAGTGAACCCCGCGACCTCCGGCGACGTCATACGCGTTCCGATGCCCGCGCTCACCGAGGAACGCCGCCGCGAGCTCACCAAGATCGTGAAGCACGAGGGCGAGGACGGCAAAGTGGCGGTGCGCAACATCCGCCGCGACGCGATCGCGCACCTGAAGGCGCTCCTCAAGGAGGGCGACGTGAGCGAGGACGACGAGAAGCGTGCGCAGGACGAGGTGCAGAAGATGACCGACAAGTCGATCGCCGAGATCGACAAGCTGGTCGCCGAGAAGGAAAAGGAATTGATGGCGGTCTGACGGTGCCGGGCCCCTCGGCCCGGACTCGAAGGAAGGCCCCTCCTGGCGATGACCGAATTCACCAGCACCACGACCACCGTCCCCGAAGCCGCCGATGTGCCGCGCCACGTCGCGATCATCATGGACGGCAACGGCCGCTGGGCGAAGAAGCGCTTCCTGCCGCGGGTCGGCGGGCATCGCAAGGGCGTGGAGGCGGTGCGCGAGGTGGTCAAGGCCTGCATCGAGAACAGCGTGGAGTACCTCACGCTCTTCGCCTTCTCGAGCGAGAACTGGCGCCGTCCGCCGGAGGAAGTCTCGTTCCTGATGCAGCTCTTCCTGCGCTCGCTCGAGCAGGAGGTCGGCAAGCTCGACTCCAACGGCATCCGCTTCAAGGTCGCGGGCGACCTTTCCGCATTCGATTCGCGCATCGTGGAGCTCATCCGCCGCGGCGAGGAGCTCACCGCCGCCAACACCCGGCTCACGCTCACCATCGCCGCGAACTACGGCGGACGCTGGGACATCCTGCAGGCGGCCGATCGCTGCCGGCGCGAGGATGCGACGGCCGCGATCACCGAGGAGCGCCTCGCCCGCTACCTGTCGATGAGCTACGCGCCCGAGCCCGACCTCTTCATCCGTACCGGTGGCGAGCAGCGCATCTCCAACTTCCTGCTCTGGCAGCTCGCGTACACGGAGATCTTCTTCACCGACGCGCTGTGGCCCGATTTCGGCGCCGCGGCGCTCGCCGAGGCGCTCGCCTCCTACCGGCGGCGCGAAAGGCGCTTCGGGCGCACCAGCGAGCAGCTTGCCGAGCCTCACGCGGTCATCCAGGCGGGCTGACGCCCGCCTGGACGAGCGCCTTCCAACGCCCCGTGCTCCTGACCCGAGTCATTACGGCGGTCGCGATGATGCCGGTTGTCCTCGGCATGCTGTTCCTCGCGGGCAAGGAGCTGTGGTCGCTCTTCGCGCTCGCGATCGTGCTTCTCGCCTGCTGGGAATGGTCGCGCCTGAGCGGTCTCTCGCACGGTGCGCAGTCGGCCTACCTCGCAGCCTCGGGCGCCATCGGGGGCTATGTGTGGCTCCTCTACCTGCAGCGCGTGCCCGGGGATTTCGGCGCCGCCGCGATGACGGCGTTCATCATCGCCGCCGCCTTCTGGATCTTCGCGGCTCCCTCATGGCTCGCGGCGAAGCTGCGGCCCTCGGCGTCGATTTGCGCGGTGGCCGGTTGGATCGTCGCGTGGCCGACCTGGTTCGCGCTGGTGGCGCTGCGCGACGCGAGTCCCTGGCTCCTCCTCGCGCTCGCGGCCCTCGTGTGGGTCGCCGATATCAGCGCCTATTTCGCCGGCAAGCGCTTCGGCAAGAGGAAGCTCGCCCCGGCGGTGAGCCCGGGCAAGACCTGGGAAGGCGTGGCCGGGGCCCTCGTCGGGGTCGCGATCTATGGCGCCATCCTCTGCTGGGCGGCGGCCCGCTGGGATGACGCGCTCACGCCGCTATTTGCGTTCGCCAACGGCGTGCCCGCGATCGTCGCGATGCTGGGGCTTACGGCGGTGAGCATCATCGGCGACCTGTTCGAGTCATGGATGAAGCGCGGCGCCGGCATGAAGGATTCGAGCAACCTGCTGCCCGGTCACGGCGGCATCCTCGACCGCGTCGATGCGCTCACCTCGTCGCTGCCGGTCGCGGCGCTCGCGATCTACTTGTCGCGATGAATCACACAAGACCGGGGACGGACCCCAAACCAGGCAGAGGCGAAGACCGGGGTCCGTCCCCCAAGAGACTCGCGATCCTCGGCTCCACGGGCTCGGTCGGGGGCAATACCCTCGACGTCGTTTCGCGGCATCCCGATCGCTTCGAGGTGGTGGCGCTGGCCGCAAGAAGGAACGATGTCGCGCTGCTCGCGCAGTGCGTGGCCCATCGCCCCGGCCATGCGGTGCTGGTCGATGTGGACGCAGCGGAGAGATTGCGCGGCGAAGTGGCCAGGCTCGGCCTGCCGACCGTGGTTTCGGCGGGGGCCGAAGCGCTCGAGCGAATCGCGTCCCTTCCCGAGATCGATGCCGTCATGGCGGCGATCGTGGGCGCGGCTGGGTTGCCAGCGACCCTTGCCGCCGCGCGCGCCGGCAAGGACGTGCTCCTCGCCAACAAGGAGGCCCTGGTGATGTCTGGGCCGCTCTTCATGGCGGCGATGGCCGAGGGCGGCGGCATGCTGCTGCCGATCGACAGCGAGCACTCGGCGATCTTCCAGTCGCTACCGCGCGGGTTCGCCTGCGGCAGGGCGGGCGAGCTCGATCGAGCCGGCGTGAGGAAACTGATCCTGACCGCCTCCGGCGGCCCTTTCCGCACCACGCCCGTCGAGCGCCTCGCGCGCGTGACCCCGCAACAGGCTTGCGCGCACCCCAACTGGGTGATGGGCCGGAAGATCTCGGTGGACTCGGCCACGATGATGAACAAGGGCCTCGAGGTGATCGAGGCGCATTGGCTGTTCGCCGCCCCCCTCGATCGCATCCAGGTGGTGATCCATCCGCAGAGCACCATCCATTCGATGGTCGAATACGCCGACGGTTCGGTGATCGCGCAGCTGGGCGCCCCCGACATGCGCACGCCGATCGCATGCGCGCTCGCGTGGCCCGAGCGCATCGACGCGGGTGTCGCGCCGATCGACTTCACCGCGTTCGGCAGCCTCGAGTTCGATCGCGTCGATCCGGTGCGCTTTCCATGCATGCGCCTCGCCGCGGAAGCGATCCGGCACGGCGGCACCGCACCGGCGGTCCTGAACGCCGCGAATGAAATCGCGGTCGAAGCCTTCCTCGGCGGGCGCCTCGCCTACACCGGGATCCCCGAGGTGATCGAGAACGTGCTCGGAGAATCCTCCATCGAGCCCCTCAAAAGCCTCGATCAAGTCTATGCTGTCGACATCGAGGCGCGGGGCCTCGCCGCCCGCTTCGTCGCGAGACAAGCCTCGACCGCGTCCGTCCAATGACCACCGCTTTGATCACCATCCTCTCCTTTCTCGTCACCATCGCGGTCCTGGTGGTGATCCACGAGCTGGGCCATTACGCCGCCGCGCGCCTCGTGGGCGTGAAGATCCTGCGCTTCTCTGTGGGTTTCGGCCGCACCCTGTGGATGCGCCGCCGCGGCGCCGACCAGACCGAGTGGGCGATCGCCGCGATCCCGCTCGGCGGCTACGTGAAGATGCTCGACGAGCGCGAGGGCGACGTACCCGCCGCGGATCGCGCCCGCGCCTTCAACCGGCAGAGCGTCGGCGCCCGCATCTTCATCGTGCTCGCGGGGCCGGTGGCGAACTTTGTACTCGCTTTCCTCATCTACTGGATCCTGTTCATCGCGGGGCTGCCGGGCGTGAAGCCGGTAGTGGGCGATGCGCCGCGCGACACGCCCGCCGCGGTCGCGGGGCTGGCGAACGGCGACACCATCCGCGCCATCGGCGAGGAGCCCGTGCACACCTGGACCGACGTGCGCTGGCTGCTCCTGAAGGAAGCGGTCAAGCGCGAGACGGTGCTCCTAGAGATCGAGACTGCGGGCGGCGCTCGCGCCACGCGCAAGCTTGACACCTCGGTGATCAGCAAGGACGACCTCGATCGCGACTTCCTCGGCAAGCTGGGCCTGAGGCCCTACCGGCCGCCGGTGCCCGCGACGCTCGGACGTGTCCTGCCGGGAAGCGCCGCCGAGCGCGCCGGCCTCTCCGCAGGCGACCGCGTCGTGGCAATCGGCGACAAGCCGATCAAGACCTGGTTCGACTTCACCACGGAGATCTCGTCGAGCCCCGGCAAGACGCTCGTCCTCGAGGTCGAGCGGCAGGGCAGGCGCTTCGAGCTGCGCGCCACGCCCGAGAGCGCGGGCGAGGGCGAGAGCCGCATCGGCCGCCTTGGCGTGGAGGCGGGCGCGGAGCTCAAGCGCGAGTACGACCGCATGACCACGACGGTGCGCTATGGGCCCGTCGCCGCCGTCGGCCGCGCGGCGCACAAGGTCTGGGACCTTTCGGTCTTCAGCATCAAGATGCTCGGCCGCATGGTGATCGGCGACGTGTCCTGGAAGAATCTTTCGGGCCCGATCACGATCGCGGACTATGCCGGGCAGTCGGCGCAGCTCGGCTGGATCACCTTCCTCGGCTTCCTCGCGCTGGTGAGCGTGAGTCTCGGCGTGCTCAATCTGCTGCCCATTCCCCTGCTGGATGGGGGTCACCTGGTGTATTATTTCGCCGAAATCGTGAAAGGTAGCCCCGTCTCGGAAAGGATCATGGAGTTGGGCCAGCGCTTCGGCCTCGCTCTGCTTCTGGGACTCACCTTCTTCGCGTTCTACAACGACATCAACCGCCTGTTCACGGGCTGACCCTTTTGAGTCTCCGAGCAATTCCCTGGCTGCGCCTTGTCTTCGCGATGGCGCTCGCCGTCGCCCTTCCCGCATTTGCCATCGAGCCGTTCGTCATCCGCGACATCCGCGTGGAGGGCGTGCAGCGCACGGAAGCGGGCACCGTCTTCACCTACCTTCCGGTGAAGGTGGGCGATCGCATCGACGACGAGAAGGCCGCGCAGGCGATCAAGGCCCTCTACGCGACCGGCTTCTACTCCGACGTGCGGCTGGAGGCGGAACGTGACATCCTCATCGTCTTCGTGGTGGAGCGCCCGGCGATCGCGCAGATCGACTTCGATGGCTCGAAGGAGTTCACCAAGGAGAACCTGCGCGACGGCCTGAAGCAGGCGGGCATCTCGGAATCCAAGATCTACGACAAGTCGGTGCTCGACCGCGCCGAGAAGGAGCTCAAGCGCCAGTACACCAGCCGCGGCTTCTACGGCGCCATCATCAAGACCACCGTCACGCCGCTCGAGAGGAACCGGGTGGCGCTGCGCTTCGACATCGAGGAAGGCAGCGTCACCAAGATCGCCGACATCAACATCATCGGCGCGAGGGACTTCACTGAAAAAGCGCTTCTGCGCAACATGAAGCTCACGACGCCGGGCTGGTTCACCTGGTTCACCAAGGACGACCAGTACTCCAAGCAGCAGCTCACTGCGGACCTGGAGGCGCTTCGCTCCCACTACCTGAACCGCGGCTACCTCGAGTTCAACATCGATTCCACCCAGGTCTCGATCACCCCCGACCGCGAGAAGATCTACATCACAATCGCGATCACCGAGGGCCCGGTCTACCGCCTGGGAGACGTGAAGTTCAGCGGCGACCTGATCGTCGGCGAGCCGGAGCTGCGCAAGTTGGCGCCCCTCAAGAAGGGCGACATCTTCTCGCGCGAGAAGATCGTCGATACCGGCAAGCGCATCTCCGACCGCCTCGGCAACGACGGCTACTCGTTCGCGAACGTGAACCCGGTGCCGGAGCTCGACCGCGACAAGCGCATCGCGGGCTTCACCTTCTTCGTCGATCCGGGCAAGCGCGTGTACGTGCGCCGCGTGAACGTGACCGGCAACCAGAAGACCCAGGACGAGGTGGTGCGCCGGGAGCTGCGCCAGCTGGAGAGCTCGTGGTATTCGCTGGAGAAGATCGCGCGCTCGAAGGAGCGCCTGCAGCGCACCGGCTTCTTCTCCGAGGTGACGATCGAGACCCCCGCGGTCCCCGGCACTGCCGACCAGGTCGACGTGAACGTGAACGTGACCGAGCGCAATACCGGCACGCTCAACTTCGGCGTCGGCTACTCGGCGGCCGAGAAGCTCACGGTGCAGGCCTCGATCTCTCAGGCGAATTTCCTCGGCACCGGCAACCTCACCGCCTTCCAGGTGAACAACGGCAGCGTGAACAAGGTGTACTCGTTCAGCTACCTGAACCCCTACTGGACCGCCGACGGCGTTTCGCGCGGCTTCGACTTTTTCCGCCGCGACGTCGACACGTCCTCGCTGTCCATCGCCCAGTACCGCACTTATTCAACCGGCATGGGCGTGCGTTTCGGCATCCCGGTGACCGAGTACGACAGCGTGAACGTCGGGCTCACCGGCGAGCGGACCAAGCTGTCCATCGACACCGCCTCGCCGCCGCGCTACGTGGATTTCGTCAACCAGTTCGGCGAGCGCAGCGATACGCTGCGCACCAACATCTCCTTCGCTCGCGACACCCGCGACAGCCTCACCTGGCCCACCAAAGGCTGGCTGAACGAGATCGGCCTCGAGCTGGGGATTCCGCCGGGCGACCTCACCTACCATCGCACGACTTTCCAGAGCCAGTGGTTCTATACGCCGGACCGGTTTTCCTGGCTCACGATCCTGCTGAATGGCGAGGTGGGCTACGCCAACGGCTGGCGCGGCAAGCCGCTTCCCTTCTTCAAGAATTTCTACGCTGGCGGCGTGGGATCGGTGCGCGGCTACGAGACCGCCACCCTCGGCCCTCGCGACCTGAACAACGACATTCTTGGCGGCGACCGGCGCTTCGTCGCCAACGCCGAGGCGCTCTTCCCGCTGCCCGGGTACAAGGAGAAGAACGTCCGCCTGGGCATCTTCTTCGACATGGGCAACGTCTGGGGGCCCGGGGAGAAGATCAAGGCGGGCGAAGTCCGTATGTCGACGGGAATTTCGGTAAGCTGGGATTCGCCGGTGGGGCCGTTGCGCTTCTCGCTCGGCCAGCCGCTGCGCAGCCAGGCCGGCGACAAGGTCGAGCGCTTCCAATTCCAGCTCGGCAAGATTTTTTGAGGTCCACGAAAGCGGGATTCGGCATGAAGAGGATCGTCGCAGTCGCGCTCGCACTCTGGGCCATCCCGGCGGGTGCGGCCGAGATGAAGATCGGATTCGTGAACACCGAGCGCGTCTTCCGCGAGGCAGCGCCAGCCAAGCGTGCCCAGCAGGTGCTTGAGCGCGAATTTTCCGCGCGCAACGCCGAGCTCTCCAAGGTCGAGAAGCAGGGCCGCGACCTGCAGCAGGAGCTCGAGCGCGAGAACGTCACCATGCCGGAGTCGGCGCGGCGGGAGAAGGAGCGCCAGCTCGCCGACATCAGCCGCAACTTCCAGCGCGTGCAGCGTGAGATTCGCGAGGACCTGAACCTGCGGCGCAACGAGGAGCTGGCGAAGGTGCAGGAGCGCGCCACGCGCGTCATCAACCAGATCGCCGAGCAGGAGAAGTTCGACCTGGTGATCCAGGAGGCGGTGTTCGCCAGTTCGCGCATCGACATCACCGAAAGGGTCATCCGGGCGCTCGCCGCCCCGTGACCCTTCCCTTGGGCCCGCGCGCCTTCACGCTCCGGGAAATCGTCGCCCGCCTGGGTGGTGAGGCGGTGGGCGAGGCAGCCGTGCCCATCACCGGCGTCGCCACCCTCGATACCGCCGGGCCATCCGAGATCGCATTCCTCGCCAATCCGCGCTATCGCGGGCGCCTGGCGACCACGCGCGCGGGAGCGGTGATCCTGGGCCCGGGCGACCGCGATGCCGCCGCGATGCCGCTCATCGTTTCCAGGAACCCCTACGCGTACTACGCGCATACCGTAGCGCTTTTCAATCCCGAGCCCGAGGTCGAACCCGGTATCCATCCGTTCGCGCAGATCCACGAGTCGGCCACCGTAGACGCCGACGCGGAGGTCGGGGCGTTCGCGGTGGTCGGCGAGAATGCGGTCATCGGCAAGGGTGCGCAAGTAGGCAGCCATTCGGTGCTGGGCCGGCGCGTGCGCGTCGGCGCCGCCACCAGGTTGCATCCGCGGGTGACCGTATACGACGGTTGCTCGATCGGCGAGCGGTGCATCCTGCATTCGGGGGTGGTGATCGGCGCCGACGGCTTCGGCATGGCCCGCGACGGCGGTGCCTGGGTAAAGATCCCGCAGGTGGGCAGCGTGCGCATCGGCGACGATGTCGAGGTCGGCGCCAACACCACCATCGACCGCGGCGCGCTAGACGACACGGTGATCGAGGACGGCGTGAAGCTCGACAACCAGATCCAGGTGGGTCACAACTGCGTGATCGGCGCGCACACCGTGATCGCGGGCTGCACCGGGATCTCGGGAAGCGTGCGCATCGGCCGCGACTGCCTGATCGGCGGCGCCGTCGGCATCGTCGGCCACATCGAGATCTGCGACGGCGTCACCGTCTCGGGGTTCACGTTCGTGACCAGGTCGATCCTCGAGCCCGGCACGTACACATCGGGCATGCCGGTGATGCCGCACGCGCAGTGGCTGCGCAGCGTCTCGCGCCTGAAGCGTCTCGGCGAGCGCGAGAAGAAGAAAGGAGAGAGCTCGTGAGCGAAATGACCATCGAGGAGATCAAGGAGTATCTGCCGCACCGCTATCCGTTCCTGCTGATCGACCGCGTGGTCTCGTTCGAGAAGGACAAGCGGATCGTGGCGCTCAAGAACGTGACCGCCAACGAGCCCTACTTCCCGGGGCATTTTCCCCACGTCGCGGTGATGCCGGGGGTGCTGATCGTGGAGGCGATGGCGCAGGCCGCCGCGGTGCTGTCGCTGAAGAGCCTCGGGCACAAGAACGACGGCAAGTGGGTCTACTACTTCGTGGGCATCGACGGCGCGCGCTTCAAGCGGCCGGTGACCCCGGGCGACCAGGTGATCTTCGAAGTCGACGCCGGGCGCACCGGCCGGGGCATGGCCAAGTTCACCGCGGTGGCCAAGGTGAAGGATGTGGTGGTCGCCGAAGCCGAGCTCCTGTGCGCGTTGAGGGAATTGTAGGGAGTGAGGCGAGCGTCAAACCTTTGGAACACGGATGAAACGGATAAAGACGGATGAACACGGATACTTCTATTCATTTCATCCTTGGCGTAACAGTGGCACGAATACTAGAGGGATCCGCTTTATCCGCTGTTATCCGTTTCATCCGTGTTCCAAAGGTTTTGTGCGTCCGTGAGCCACAACATCCACCCTACCGCGATCATAGACCCGCGTGCAAAGCTCGCGGCGGGCGTGAGCGTGGGCCCGTACACGGTGATCGACGGCGACGTCGAGGTGGGCGAGGGCACCACCCTCGGCGCCCACAACGTGATCACCGGCCACACGAAGATCGGCCGCGACAACCGCATCTTCCATTTCTGCTCGATCGGCGAGGCGAACCAGGACAAGAAGTACAAGGGCGAGCCCACGCGCCTGGAGATTGGCGAGCGCAACACCATCCGCGAGTACGTGACGCTCAACCGCGGCACCGCACAGGATGTGGGTGTCACGCGCCTGGGCGACGACAACTGGCTGATGGCCTACTGCCACGTTGCGCACGATTGCCAGGTGGGCAGCAACACGGTGTTCGCCAACCACGCGACTCTTGGCGGACACGTGCACATCGGCGACCACACGATCCTCGGCGGTTTCGTGGGCGTTCACCAGTTCGTGAGAGTCGGCACCCACGTGATGGCGGGCATCTCCACCGTGATCACCCAGGACGTGCCGCCGTACCTCATCGTGGCCGGCCAGCCGTGCGCGCCTCACGGCATCAACACCGAGGGGCTTAGGCGCCGTGGCTTCACTGCCGAGGCCCTCGCCGCGTTGAAGCGCGCCTACCGGACGCTCTACAAGTCGGGCCTCACCTTGGACCGGGCGCGCGAGGAGCTTGCCCGCCAGGCGTTGGAGACCCCCGAGGTCGGCGCGCTCGCGGAATTCCTCGCCAAATCGACGCGCGGCATCGCCCGGTGAGGATCGCGGTCGTCGCCGGGGAAGCGTCGGGCGACGCCCTCGGCGCGGCCCTGATCCGGGCGTTGGCGAGCCGCTGGGACGGGCTCGAGTTCTACGGCATCGCCGGCCCCAGGATGGTGGCCGAGGGCGCGCGCTCCCTCTACCCGATGGAGCGCCTGTCGGTGCGCGGCTACGTGGAGGTCCTGAAGAGCCTTCGCGAGATCCTCGCGATTCGCCGCGGCCTCGCCCGGACATTGCGCGACGACCCGCCCGACCTCTTCATTGGCATCGACGCGCCCGACTTCAACCTCGGACTGGAAGCGAAGCTCAAGGCCTCGGGCATTCCTACGGTCCACTACGTAAGCCCGTCGGTGTGGGCTTGGCGGCCGGAGCGGATCGCCACCATCGGGCGCTCGGTCGACCTGATGCTGGCGATGTTTCCCTTCGAGATTGCCCTCTACGCGAAGGCCCGCATCCCGGCGAGCTACGTGGGTCATCCGCTCGCCGACGCGATGCCGCTCGAGCCCCACCGGGCGGAGGCGCGCGCGCAGCTGCGGCTGGGAAGCTCGACCGTGCCGGTGGCGCTGCTTCCCGGCAGCCGCATGAGCGAGCTCGAGTTGCACGCCGACCTCTTCATCGACACCGCCGCGGAGCTCCATCGCCGCCGCCCGGAGCTGCGCTTCTTCGTGCCGCTCGCCACGCGCGAGACGCGCGAGTACTTCGAAACGCGCCTCCACGTGAAGAAGGCGGCCGAGCTGCCGATCAAGATCCTCTTCGGCCACGCCCACCTCGCGCTCTACTCGGCCGAGGCCGCGATCGTCGCGAGCGGCACCGCGACCCTGGAGGCGGCGCTCGCGCGCTGCCCGATGGTGATCACCTACCGCCTCTCGCCGCTCACCTACCGGATGGTGATGAGGAAGGCGCTGCTGCCGTACTTCGGCCTGCCGAACATCCTGGCGGGCGAGTTCATCGTGC
>JBDSRZ010000130.1:0-20409 GCA_039929025.1 Usitatibacter sp.
AACGTGCGCCGCGGCTATGAGCGCCCCTACGAGTCCGAGATCCTCGCAAAGGACGGAACGCGCGTGCCGGTGGAGTTCGAGGGGCGCGAGATGCCGTTCCAGGGCACCGTCTACCGCCTGAGCATCATCCGCGACATCCGCCGGCGCAAGATCAGCCAGGCGCGCATCGACTTCCTCGCGCACCACGACCTCTTGACCGGGCTGCCCAACCGGGCGCTGTTAAACGACCGGCTGGACTTCATCATCGGCACCGCGCGCCGCCACGGCAAGCAGGCGGCGCTCCTTTTCATCGACCTCGACAACTTCAAGGTCATCAACGATTCCCTCGGTCACGACGCGGGCGACACGCTCCTCAAGGTCATCGCCGAGCGCATTCCCAGGGTGTTGCGCAGCGTCGACGTCGTATCGCGCCACGGCGGAGACGAGTTCCTGGTGGTGCTGCCCGATCTGGACAGCGGCGAGAATGCGGTGCCGGTCGCCGAGAAGCTCCTCGCGACGATCGCCGAGCCCCAGGAGATCGAGGGTCAGATCATCTCGGTGAGCCCCTCCATCGGCATCAGCGTCTTTCCGCGCGACGGGCGCAGCCCGCGCGAGCTGATCAAGAACGCCGACGCGGCGATGTACCTCGCCAAGGAACGCGGGCGCAACAACTACCAGTTCTTCGACGAGAGCCTGTCGGAGGCGGCGTTCCAGGCGCTCACGCTCGAGACGCACATCCGCGAGGCGATCCGCGGCCAGGCCTTCCTGCTGCACTACCAGCCGCAGGTGCGCGTGGACACCGGCGCCGTCACCGGCCTCGAGGCGCTGATCCGCTGGCCCCAGAAGGACGGCACCTTCATCGAGCCGAACGACTTCATCCCCGTGGCCGAGCAGCGCGGCCTCATGCGTACCATCGGCTCGTGGGTGCTCGCCACCGCTTGCCGCCAGACGCGCGAATGGCAGCTCGCCGGCGTCCCGATCGTGCCGGTCGCGGTGAACCTCTCACCCGCGCAGTTCCGCCACAAGGCCTTCGTCGCGGAGGTGGAGCGCGTGCTTGCCGAGACCGGCCTCGACTCCGGCTACCTCGCCTTCGAGCTCACCGAAAGCATGCTCATGGGCGATGCCGGAGAAATGCTGCGAACGCTGGAAGGACTGAAGGCACTCGGCGTGAAGCTCGCGATCGACGACTTCGGCACCGGGCACTCGTCGCTCATGCACCTGAAGCGCCTGCCGATCGACAAGCTGAAGATCGACCGCACCTTCGTGCGCAACACGCCGGACGACCCCGACGACGTCGCCATCACCGCCGCGGTGATCGACCTCGCGCGCAACATGGGGATCACCTCGATCGCCGAGGGCGTCGACCGCATGGAGCAGCTCGACTTCCTGCGCGCCCGCGGCTGCGAAGAAGCGCAGGGTTACCTATTCGCGCGTGCCATGGATCCGGGGGATGTCGCCGCGTGGCTCGCCAGGCCGCGCACCGGCATCGTCACCTCGACGCAACCCGTGTAATAACCGCGGAGCCGGCGGCAAGCGTCGCCCCGGCCCAGAAAGTCCACGCGGGGCCGAGGTAGTGCCACAACGCGCCGGCGAGCGCGCTCGCGAGCAGCATCGCCACCCCGCTCGCCAGGTTGAAGACCCCGAAGGCGGTGCCGCGCAGGTCGGCCGGCGCGGCCTCGGCCACCATCGCCGCGAGCACGCCTTGCGTGAGTCCCATGTGCAGGCCCCATAGCAGTACCCCGGCCGCGAGCATCGGCAGGCTCGACGCGAGCGCCAGGACCACGTCGGCTGCGACCAGCACGCCGATGCCGATGAGGAGCAGGCGCTCGCGCGGCATGCGGTCGGCGAGCTTGCCCATCGGATAGGCGGTGAGCGCGTAGACCACGTTCATGCCGACCAGCACCAGCGGCGCCAGCGCGACCGCCAGGCCGAGGTTGTCGGCGCGCAGGATGAGGAACGCCTCGCTGAAGCGCGCGAGCGTGAGCGCGGCGCCGGCGGCCGTCACGAACCAAAAGGCGGGGCCGAGGGCGCGCAGCTTGATGCGGACCCGGCGATTTCCAGAAACCGCTCCCTCTGCCTTGGGAGAGGGCCGGGGAGAGGGTGCCGGTTCCTTCACCGCGACCATCACCAACACGAACGACACCATCGCGGGCACCACCGCAACCCAGAACACGGCGCGGAAATCGTCATTCCACGCGAGCATCAAGGCCATGGCGAGCAGCGGCCCGGTGAAGGCGCCGATGGTGTCGAGCGATTGCCGCAGCCCGAACGCCGCGCCGCGGATCGGGGCGGGCGTGAGATCCGCAATGAGGGCGTCGCGCGGAGCGCCGCGGATCCCCTTGCCGATGCGATCGACGAAGCGCGCGGTGAAGACCAGGCCCGGACCGGTGGCGAGGGCAAAGAGCGGCTTGGTGAGCGCGGCCATCCCGTAGCCGATGGCGGTGAGCCATTTGCGATTGCGCCAGCGATCCGAGAGCGCGCCGGAAAACACCTTCACCACCATCGCGGTTGCCTCGGCCACGCCCTCGATCACGCCCACCACGAGCGCGCTCGCGCCCAGCCCCACCGTGAGATAGAGCGGCAGCAGCGCGTGGATCATCTCGGAAGAAATGTCCATCAGCAGGCTTACGAAACCCAGCACCCAGACGCCGCGCGGGATGGAAGGGGGTGTCGTCATGGCCGGTATTATGGCGTTCCCCGAGAGACCCAGAGAGCGCGATGGCCACCACCGAGGAAAAGAGTGTCGAGAAGACCGAGAAGGCCGAGAGGAAGCCCGATCCCACCGACCAGATCTCGGTCACGCGCCACACGCTCAAGATCGGCCGGCGACGGCTCGCTTACACCGTCAGCTGCGGGACGATGGTGATGAAGGAGGAGGCGCAGAAGAAGGGCAAGAGCGAGGGCGAGCGCGCGCGCGCCAAGGTCTTCTTCATCGCGTACACGCTCGACGACGCGCCCGACAAGGCGGCGCGCCCGGTGACCTTTTCCTTCAATGGCGGTCCGGGCTCGAGCTCGGTGTGGCTGCACCTCGGTGTCCTCGGCCCGCGCCGCGTGGAGCTCGATGCGCAGGGCTTCGCCGCCGCGCCGCCGGGCAAGCTGGTGCCCAACGAGCTGTCCCTCCTCGACGTCTCCGACCTGGTCTTCATCGATCCCGTAGGCACCGGCTTCAGCCGCATGGTCGAGGGCGAGAAGGTGAAGGAGTACCACGAGTACAAGCGCGACCTGGAGTCGGTGGGGGAATTCATCCGCCTTTACTGCTCGCGCTACGGGCGCTGGGCTTCCCCGAAGTTCCTGATCGGCGAGTCGTACGGCACCACGCGCGCTTCCGGCCTCGCGGGCCATCTCCTCGAGCGCTACGGCATGTACCTGAACGGGGTGATGCTGGTCTCGTGCGCACTGGAGTTCCAGGTGCTGCGCTTCGACCCGGGCAACGACCTGCCGAACGTGCTCTTCCTGCCCACCTATGCCGCGACCGCGTGGCACCACAAGCGATTGTCCACGGACCTGCAGAAAAAAACCTTGCGCAAGCTCCTCGACGAGGTCGAGGCCTTCGCCGGCGGCGAGTACGCGGCGGCGCTCTTCAAGGGCGCGAAGCTTGACCCAAAGGCGCGCAAGGACATCGTCGCGCGCCTTGCGCGCTACACGGGACTTGCGCCCGAGTACATCGAGCGCACCGACTTGAGGATCGAGATCTTCCGCTTCTGCAAGGAGCTGCTGCGCGAGGAGGGCCTCACCGTGGGCCGCCTCGACGGCCGCTACACCGGCTACGACCGCGATTCCGCGGGCGAGGAGTTCGAATTCGATCCGGCGATGGTGCAGATCTTCGGCGCGTACTCGGCAGCCATGAACGACTACGTGCGCCGCGAGCTCAGGTTCGAGGCCGACGTGCCATACGAGGTGATCAAGCCGCTCTACATGACGTGGGGCTGGAACGACTTCTCCAACCGCTACGCCTCGGTGGCCGAGACCCTGAGGAAGGCGATGTCGATGAATCCGAAGATGAAGGTGCTGGTGGCGAGCGGCTACTTCGACTTCGCCACGCCGCACTTCGCGGCCGACTACTCGCTCGACCACCTCGGGCTCGCGCCCGAGCTGCGCAAGAACATCGAGGTCAGCTACTACGAGGCCGGGCACATGATGTACGTGCACCGGCCCTCGCTCGAGAAGCTCGCTGCCGAGCTGCGCAGGTTCGTCGCCGGGTAACGGCGGGCGCCGCGCAACTCCGGGCGCCGGAGCCGGTCGAAAGGGCTCCATTGCCACCGGAGCCCGACTTGAAAAGCTTCACCTTCCTGTTAGGACTTGCCTTGCCGTTGGCCGCCCTCGCGCAGGAAGGCGCCCCGCGTCCGGCGCTGCCCGACCTTTCGCGCGAGATCGAGGCGAACAAAAGCCACGCGATACCCGCCGCGGAGATCGTGGGTTTCGACTTCCTGCTGAACCGCGTCGACAAGCACTACTTCGGCTGCTGCGATTACGACGTCAGCACGCGCACCATCCGCCGTAACCTTCACTCGCGCTGGGACGTCGATCGCGATCCGTTCGTGGTGAATCAGCTGGGCCATCCGTACCAGGGCTCGATGTACCACGGCTTCGCGCGGGCCTCGGGCCTGGGCTACTGGGAGGGCCTCGCGTACACGTTCGCCGGCAGCGCCTTCTGGGAGGTGTTCGGCGAGACGACGCGCCCCTCGGTGAACGACCAGATCAACACCGGCATCGGCGGATCGTTCCTCGGCGAAGCGCTCTTCCGCATGGCGAACCTGCTGCTCGAGCACGACGAGTGGCCGGTCGCCTTCCGCGAGGTAGGCGCGGCCGCGATCTCGCCGCCGACGGGTTTCAACCGCCTCGCCTTCGGCGAACGTTTCCGCCGGCCGTTCGCGAGCCGCGGCCCCGTCTATTTCACCCGCCTGCAGGTGGGCTACAGCGGCGAGACGGGCCAGGCCTCGGGGCAGTCGACCACCAGGCTGCGCTCCAAGGAGGCGCTGGCGGACTTCTTCATGGAATACGGCCTGCCCGGAAAGCCGGATTACGAGTACACACGCCCTTTCGACTACTTCACCTTCCAGGCGACGGCGTCGAGCGCGAACGGATTCGAGAACTCGTTCACGCGCGGAATGCTCCTCGGGCGGACCTATGCCGGCCAGAAGTATCGCGGCATCCTCGGGCTTTACGGCAACTACGACTACATCGCGCCGCAGACCTACCGCGTCTCCGCCACCGGGCTCTCGCTCGGCACCACCGTGCAGTGGCGCCTTGCCGAGAAGGTCGACCTCATGGCCACCATCCTCGGCGGCGTAGGCTATACGGCCGCGGGCACCGTGAGGAGCGTGGGGGAGAACGACTTCCACTACGGCCTTGCGCCGCAGGCGATGGTCGCGCTGCGCCTGGTTTACGCCAACCAGTACGCCCTCGACGTCTCCGCGCGCGAGTACTACGTAAGCCGCGTGGCGGCGGCCGATCGCGGCGGCCACGAGAACATCGCGCGCGCCGACGTGGCATTCACCTGGCGCGTGCACAAGCAGCATGGCGTGTCGATCAAGTATCTTGCCAACCGACGCGACGCGCGCTATCCCGATCTCGGGGATCGCCTCACGCAGCGTCGCGAGACGATCGGCGTCTTCTATACGCTGCTAGGGCACGACCGGTTCGGCGCCGGGACCTGGTGAGCGTGCGAGCGCCCACGCGACATGCTCGCGCACCAGCGCCGACGGATGATCCCGTCGCGATTCGAGCGCGCGCGTGACCTGCGGCGTGCGCGGGGCATTGCCCAGCGCCACGGCGATGTTGCGCAGCCAGCGCTCGTGGCCGATGCGCCTGATCGCCGTGCCCTCGAAGCGCGTGTCGAACTCTTCCGCGGTCCACGCGAAGAGATCCACGAGCTTCGCGTCGTCGAGCTGGTTGCGCGCCTTGAAGTCCGGGGCGGAGGCGTCCTGGGCGTACTTGTTCCACGGGCACACCAGCTGGCAATCGTCGCAGCCGTAGATGCGGTTGCCCATGAGGGGCCGCAGCTCCTCGGGGATGGCGCCGGGGTGCTCGATCGTGAGGTAGGAGATGCAGCGGCGCGCGTCGAGCTGGTAGGGCGCGACGATCGCCTGCGTGGGGCAGATGTCGATGCAGCGGTGGCAGGTGCCGCAATGCTCGCTCGTGGGCGCGTCCTTGGCGAGATCGATGCCCACGAAGAGCTCGCCGAGGAAGAAGAGCGAGCCGGCGTCACGGGAGAGCAGCAGCGTGTGCTTGCCGCGCCAGCCGAGGCCGCTCCTTTGCGCGAGCGACACTTCCATCACCGGCGCGCTGTCGGTGAATACGCGGTAGTGGAAAGCGCCCAGCTCGGCCACCATACGATCGGCCAGGCGCTGCAGCTTGGCGCGCATCACCTTGTGGTAATCGCGGCCGAGCGCATAGCGCGAGACGAACGCGCTCTCGGAATCCCCGATGACGTCCCACGAGTCGCGTGCGTCCCCGGGCCGGTAGTTGAGGCGCGCGGTGATCACCGACAGCGTTCCGGGCACGAGCTCCGCGGGACGCGCGCGGCGCGCTCCATGGCGCGCCATATAATCCATGCTGCCATGCCACCCGCGGTCGAGCCATTCGAGCAGCCGTGCCTCTTCCGCGCCGAGCTCCGTGCCCGCGATCGCGAGCGCGTCGAAGCCGATCTCGCGGCCCCACACGCGAACCTTGTTCTCGATCCCGTTTCCGACTGCGGTTTCCATGAGCTGAAATGGTATCGCTGAAAACCTTCCTGCCCGACGAGGACGCCACGCTCGCGCTGGGCCGCGCGATCGCACGCGTGATCGAGCCCGGCCTGGTGCTTTTCCTGCGTGGCGAGCTGGGCGCCGGCAAGACCACGCTGGTTCGGGGCGTCCTGCGGGGGCTAGGGCACGGGGGGCCCGTGAAAAGCCCCACCTATACGCTAGTTGAACTTTATACGGTTTCGAGGTTAGACTTGCATCACTTTGATTTTTATAGGTTCCAGGACCCGAGGGAATGGATCGACGCCGGCTTTCGGGAAACCTTCAACGGGCGCACTGTGGCCCTGATCGAATGGCCGGAAAAAGCGGCGGGCGTTTTGCCGCCGGCGGACGTCGAAATCGTCCTGGAATCAAGTGGCTCCGGGCGCAACGCGAGCTTGCGGGCGAGCTCGCCGCCAGGCGAGCGTTGCCTCACGAGACTCGCGTTGAGCTCCCCCTTTCCTTCGCCGGATACCTGAAGTTCCTGCTGCTCGCAGCGGCGCTTCTCCTCGCGGCGATTCCGGTGTTCGCCGCGGAGAAGGTCCTCGCCGCGCGTGTCTGGCCCGCCGAGGAGTACACCCGCGTCACGTTCGAGGCGGCGCGCGCAATGAAGCACCAGATGTTCTTCGTGCAGAACCCCGACCGCCTGGTGGTCGACCTCGAGGGCATCGAACTCGGGGACGAGCTGAAGGCGTTGCCCTCCAAGGTCGGCGCAACCGATCCGTACATCTCCGCGGTTCGCGTGGGAATCAACCGGCCGAACGTGGTTCGCGTGGTCTTCGACCTGCGCTCGGAAGTGAAGCCCTCGCTCTTTCCGGTGGCGCCGGTGGGCGAATACAAGCATCGCCTGGTGCTCGACCTCTATCCGCCACGGCCCGTCGACCCGCTGCTGGCACTGGTGCAGCCGCGGCCCGACCCGATCCGCGAGATGGCGCAGGCACCGATGGTGATCGCGGCGCCACCCGCGGAGGTCGCTCGAGCCGAGGTTCCGCAACTGCCGCTCGTGCGCGTGGTGCCGCCGCCGGAGGTCGTGGTGCGTGCCGAAGCGCCGCAGGCGCGCGCGGCGAAGCTGCCCGCCAGGCCGGTGAAGGACCGCCTCGTCCTCATCGCCATCGATGCGGGCCATGGCGGCGAGGACCCCGGCGCACGCGGAAGGCTGGGCACGCGCGAGAAGGACGTGACGCTCGCGATCGCCAAGCGGCTCAAGGCGGCGATCGACGCCGAGCCCAACATGCGCGCGGTGATGGTGCGCGACGGCGACTACTTCATCCCGCTCAACCACCGCGTGGCCAAGGCGCGGCGCATGAATGTCGACGTGTTCGTGTCGATCCATGCCGACGCGTGGGTGAAGCCCGACGCGCGCGGGTCATCCGTTTTCGCGCTGTCCGAGCGCGGCGCCACGACCACCGCGGCGCGCTGGCTCGCGCAGAAGGAAAACGAATCCGACCTGATCGGCGGCGTGAATCTGGGCATCCGCGATCCGGTGCTCGCGCGCACGCTCCTCGACCTCTCGCTCACCGCCACCATCAACGACTCGCTCAAGCTCGGAAGAGCGGTGCTTTCCGAGCTGGGGGACGTGAACTCCCTCCACAAGCAATCGGTGGAGCAGGCAGGATTCGCGGTGCTGAAGGCGCCCGACGTGCCCTCGATCCTGGTGGAGACCGCGTTCATCTCCAATCCCGACGAGGAGAAGCGGCTCAAGGACGGCGCCTATCAGGACAAGATCGCCGGCGCGATCCTCGGCGGCATCAAGCGCTACCTGGCGCAGAACCCACCGCTCGCCCGCTCGAAAGTCGCTTCAAACTAGACCGGGGACAGACTCCCTTTCCTGAGGCTGCCGCACGAGCGCCCGCGGGAAAAAGAGTCTGTCCCCCGGTTCAGGCGGAGGTGGCGAGTCGCGGCGTGGCGGTGCCGGTGGCGGCCTGGGACTTCAGCATCGCGGTGGCTTCCGGGGCGGTCACCGGGCGCGAGAAGAGGTAGCCCTGGAATGCCTCGCAGTGGTTGGCGCGCAGGAACTCCAACTGCTCGCGTGTCTCCACCCCCTCCGCGATCACGCGCAGCTTGAGGCGCCGCGCCATCGCGATGATCGCCTCGGTGATCGAGCCGCTCCCCTCGTCGGCGGGCAGGTTCATGATGAAGGAGCGGTCGATCTTCATGCTCGAGGCCGGAAGGCGCGTGAGCTGGTTGAGCGACGAGTAGCCGACGCCGAAGTCATCGATCGCCACCTTCATGCCGATGGCGCGCAGCTGCGCCAGCGTCTCGATCGACTGCTCGAGGTTGCGCATGATCATGGTCTCGGTGATCTCGAGCTCGATCAGGCGCGGGTCGGCGCCGGTGTCGCGCACGATCCCGAGCAGCGTGGCGACGAGGCGCCGCGACATGAACTGCCGCGCGGAGATGTTGATCGAGATCACCAGCGGCGGCAGGCCGTCGTCGGTCCACTGCCTCTGCTGGCGGCACGCGGTGGCGAACACCCACTCGCCGATCGGCACGATGAGGCCCAGCTCTTCCGCGACGAAGATGAAATCCTTGGGCGGGACCTCGCCGCGCTGCGGGTCGTTCCAGCGGATGAGCGCCTCCATCCCGGAGATCTGCCCGCTCGCGATGTCCACCTGCGGCTGGTAGCGCAGGAAGAATTCCTCGTTCTCGATCGCCTTCCTCAGGCGGCTCTCCACCTCGAGACGCTTGGAAAGCAGGAAGTTCAGGTCGCTGGTGAAGAAGCGCACGGTGTTGCGGCCCGCGTCTTTCGCCTGGTACATCGCGCTGTCGGCGTGCTTGAGCAGCTGCTGCACGTCGGTCGCGTCGTTAGGGTAGTGGCTGATGCCGATCGAGGGCGTGACGTGGATCTCGTGGCCGGCGATCTCCACCGGCCGCGCGAGCTCCTTGATCATCTTGTCGGCGGCGACGCGCGCATGTTCCGGGCGCTCGAGGCCGGACAGGATCACCACGAATTCGTCGCCGCCCTCGCGCGAGACGGTATCGCCCTCGCGCACGCAGGAGACCAGGCGCCGCGCGACGTCCTTGAGGATGAAGTCGCCGGTATCGTGGCCGAGCGTGTCGTTCACCACCTTGAAGCGGTCGAGGTCGAGGAAGAGCACCGCGACGTGCCGCTGGTTGCGACGCGCTGCCATGATCGCCTGGTTCAGCCGGTCCTGCATGAGGCGCCGGTTGGGCAGCCCGGTGAGCGCGTCGTGGTGCGCCATGTAGTGGATGGTGCGCTCGGTGTTGAGGCGCTCGGTGATGTCCTGCACCAGCGAGGCGTAGCCGACCAGCTGGCCGGTGCCGTCGGTGATCGGTGTGTTGTACCACTCGCAATGGATCGTGCGCCCGGTGCGGGTCACGTTCACGGCGGTGGTCTTGTTGCCCTCGCCGGATTCGAGGAGCTCGTGACACATCGCTTCGACTCCGGCCCTCTCCGCGTCGGAAGCGAGGAGCGCAGGGATGGCCTTGCCCATTGCCTCCTCGAGCGGAAAGCCGAAGATCGCCTCGGCCGCCGGGTTCCAGTCGGTGATGCGGTGGCGCCGGTCCCATTCGATCACCGCGAGCGGCGTGCGCTCGAAATGCATGCGCAGCCTGCGCGATGCGAGCAGCTCGTTCTGCTGCGCCCTCGCGCGCTCGGTGATCTCCTCGGCGAGCGCCTCGTTCATTGCCAGCAGCCGGGTATGCTCCGACGCGAGCTCGGTGGCGAGCATCTCTCCCGCGCGGCGCGTGTTGAGCGAATCGACCAGTGCCTGGTGCACGCGCTCGTGGACGTAGGGCAGCAGCCCCGCGAGCAGCAGGGTCAGGCCCGAGAGGTACATCTGGTTCCTGTCCCCCGAGGTGGCGAGCGTGACCGCGAGCGGGACGAGCCCGAAAAAGGCGGTGATCTTGTAGGCGATGCGATGCGGCGCGTAATACGCCACCGCGCCGGTCATGAGCAGGGTGACCAGCATCACCACCGACAGGCGCTGCGCGAGGCGCCCCGCCTCGGGCAGCAGCAGCGTGCCGATCGCCATCCAGCAAAGCCCCGCGAGCAGCGTGCCGCCGAGGAAGCGCTTTTCCCAGACGACGATGTGCGTATCGTCCTGCGGGTTGCCCTGGATGAACGCCTTGTAGATGAGGTAGCGTCCGACGGTCACCAGCCCGATCGCCACGAACCACGCGAAAAGCGCCGGGCGGTGCGAAAGGTCGTCCCAGAGGATCGCGCCGAGGATGAAGACCACCAGCAGGCTTGCGAGGTAGCCGACGGGCGAAAAGCGGAACAGCAGGCGGATCTGCTCCGCATGCAGCGAGTGGTCCGCCGCCGCCTGCACCTGCGGATTCTCCGTCCCTGGGGTCATGCCGCTCCTCGCGCTCGTGGCGCTTCTTCGGAGGGAATTTAGCTCGGCCAGTGTAACATTGCACGTGGGCGCGATTCGCACTCTTTCCGAGCTTCTGGTCAATCAAATCGCCGCGGGTGAAGTGGTCGACCGGCCCGCCGCCGCGCTCAAGGAATTGATCGAGAACAGCCTCGACGCCGGCGCCCAGTCGGTGGCCGTGGACCTCGCCGAAGGCGGCGTGCGCCGCATGCGCGTGAGCGATGACGGCTCCGGGATCGATCGCGACGACCTGCCGCTCGCCGTCGCCCGGTTCGCCACCAGCAAGATTTCGACACTCGACGACCTCGAACGCGCTGCCACGCTCGGTTTCCGCGGCGAGGCGCTCGCCTCGATCGGCGCGGTGGCGCGCCTTGCGATCGCAAGCCGCCGCCCCGGGGAGCGCCACGCATGGCGCATCCAATGCGAGGCGGGCGAAGTCTCCAATGTGGAGCCCGCCGCGCTTGCCTCAGGCACCACCGTCGATGTCGAGGACCTGTACTTCAACACCCCCGCCCGCCGCAAGTTCCTGAAGAGCGAGGCGACGGAATTCTCGCGCTGCGCGGATGCGTTCGCGCGCATCGCGCTTTCGCGTCCCGCGGTGGCGTTCTCGCTCGCGCACAACGGGCGGCGCCACCTGCACCTCGCGCCGGAGCCGGCGCGCGCACGCGCTGCGCACGTGGTTGGAAACGACTTCGCCGAAACGGCGGTGGAGGTGCGGGCCGACGGCGCCCGCCTTGCGATCTCGGGCCTTGCGGCCGCCCCCGGATTCACACGCGGCAATCGCGACGCGCAGTACCTCTTCGTGAACGGCCGGTTCGTACGCGACAAAGTGCTCGCGCACGCGGTGCGCGAGGCCTATGCAGACGTGATGCACCACGACCGTCACCCGGCCTACGTGCTCTTCGTCGAGATCGATCCGGCGCTGGTCGACGTGAACGTGCATCCCGCGAAGAGCGAGGTGCGCTTCCGCGATTCGAGCGCCGTGCACCAGTTCGCCTTCCACGCGCTGTCGCGTGCGCTCGCGCAGCCGATGGCGGGTGCGGATCAATCGTGCGAAGGCGCGAATCCCTCGCCGGGTCCCGGCCTTCGCCGGGACGACAGGTCGCTTTTCCAGCAACCGTCGCTCGCGATGTCGCAGCCCGCCGCACGCTACGAGGCGCTCTTCGCCACCGCGGTGGCGCAGGAGCGGCGTGCCGAGGGCGCGCTTTCGCAAGCCCCGATGCTCGGCTTCGCAGTGGCCCAGCTGCACGGCGTCTACATCCTCGCGCAGAACATGGCGGGCCTGGTGATCGTCGACATGCACGCCGCGCACGAGCGGATCGTCTACGAGGGCCTGAAGGAGGCGCTCGACGCGGCGGAGCTGCCGTCGCAGCCGCTGCTGGTGCCGATCCCGATGACCGCCACCGCCGAGGACATCGAGCAGGCCGAGGCGGGGCGTGGCGAGCTCGAGAGCCTGGGCTTCGACGTCGCTGCCTCGGGCCCGCGGGAGATCGTGATCCGCGCGGTTCCCGCGCTGCTCGCGGACCTCGACGCGACCGGGTTGTTGCGCTCGGTGCTGCGGGAGATGGGCGAGTTCGGCGCGAGCCGGGTGCTCGTCGAGCGCAGGAACGAGCTCCTGTCCACCATGGCGTGCCACGCCGCGGTGCGTGCGAACCGCTCGCTCACCCTGCCCGAGATGAATGCGCTGCTGCGGCAGATGGAGCAGACCGAGCGCGCGGGCAGCTGCAACCACGGCCGACCCACCTGGCACCAGATGGCGATGGCGGACCTGGACCGGCTCTTCATGCGGGGGCGGTGAAGGCGATCTTCCTGCTGGGCCCAACCGCGAGCGGCAAGACCGCGGTGGCGCTCGCGCTCGCGTGCCGGATCCCGGTGGAGGTCGTGAGCGTCGATTCGGCCCAGGTCTATCGCGGCATGGACGTGGGCACCGCGAAGCCCACGGCCGCCGAGCGCGCGCAAGTGCCGCACCATCTCATCGACATCGTCGAGCCGACCGCGGCCTACTCCGCCGGCCGCTTCCGCGACGACGCGCTGGCGCTGGTTCGCGCGATCCACGCTCGTGGGCGGATCCCGATCCTCGCCGGCGGGACGATGCTCTACTTCCGCGCCCTCACGCGCGGGCTGGCGGAGCTGCCGCGTGCAGACGCGGCGGTGCGCGCCGGGATCGAGTCGCGCGCCGCGGCGCTCGGCTGGCCCGTGCTGCACGCCGAGCTCGGCGAGGTCGACGCCGCGACCGCCGCGCGCCTCGATCCCAACGATGCGCAGCGAATCCAGCGAGCCCTCGAGGTGCATCGCCTCACGGGAAAGGCGCTCTCGATCCTGCAGGCCGCCCCGCGCGGCGCGCCGCCGCCCTTCGAGGCGCTGCAGCTCGCGCTCGAGCCCTCGGATCGCGCGGTGCTGCACCAGCGCATCGCGGTGCGGTTCCGCCAGATGCTCGCCGATGGATTGGTCGGGGAGGTCGCGGGCTTGCGCGCGCGGATGCCGCTCTCCGCGGAGCTCCCGTCGATGCGCGCGGTCGGTTACCGGCAGGCGTGGGAAACACTGGAAGGGCTGGAACCCGAAGCTACCCTGGAGGCGCGAGGCGTCGCCGCCACACGCCAACTCGCCAAGCGGCAGCTCACGTGGCTGCGCGCGATGGAGGACATCGAGCGCTTCGACTGCCTGCGGCCGGATCTCGCGGCGGCAGTCGAGGCGCGAGTGGAGCGGTTTATCGGGGCGTGACCCTCACCCCGGGGCGCTCTCAGTCCTCGCCGTGGTACTTGAAGCTGACCTTCAGCTTGGCGCGATAGATGAGCTTGCCGCCTTCGATCTTCACGTCGAGCTGGTCGACCTGGGCCACGCGCAGGTCGCGCAGGCTGCGCGAGGCGGCGTTGACGCCGTTCTTCGCGGCATCGGCCCACGACTGCGAGCTGGTGCCCACGATCTCGATCACTTTGTAGACGGCGTTGGAATCCTTGCCCTTCTTGCTTGCCTTGGCCATGAATGCTCCCGACTGTTCGAGGTTATAGGGGTGCCCGGGAGGGCGACGACGACGCCAATATACCGCTAGCGTGGCTCGCGCACAGTGACCGCGGCGCCGCCCTCGGCGAAGGTCACGTCGAGGGGCGCCCCCGCCGCGAGACCGGCGCTGGAGCGGCGCACCTCGCCGCCTGCGTCGCGCACGATGCTGTAGCCGCGCGCCAGGACCTGGTTGGGATCGAGGTGGCCGAGCGCGGTACGCAACGCGACGAGGCGCCGCTCGCGCTCGCCGGTGCCGCGAACCGCCGCGGCGCCCAGTCGCTGGCGTATCCGCGCGAGCTCGCGGTTGCCGGCGCTCACATCGGGCAGCGCCCGGCGCATGCGCCGGGCGAGGGCTTCGACGCGCTCGCGGTTGCGTGCAAGGCGCTCCCCGGGAGTCAGCAGACGGCGTGCGAGCGTGTCGAGCCGCTGCCCGCGCGTCTCCAGGATCCGACGCATGTCGCGTACGAGTCGCCGGGCGAGCGCGTCGCGATGCTGCTCGCCTTCCTCCGCGATGCGGCGCATGTCGCGCATCAGCCTCCGGCGGTAGGCGGCGACCTCGGCCAGCAGCGCCTCGCGGTCGGGGCTCGCGGCCGCGGCCGCCGCCGTGGGCGTGGGTGCGCGCAGGTCGGCGGCGAAATCCGCGATGGAGAAATCGGTCTCGTGGCCGACGCCGCTCACGATCGGCAGGGTCGAGGCCACGATCGCGCGCGCCACGGCCTCCTCGTTGAAGCACCACAGGTCCTCAAGGCTTCCGCCGCCGCGGCAGACGATCAGCACGTCGCAGTCGGCGCGCGCGTTCGCTTCCCGGATGGCGCGCACGATCTGCGCCGCGGCATACTCGCCCTGCACCTGGGCGGGGTAGACGATCACCGGGGTCATGGGGGCTCGCTGCGCAAGCGTGGTGAGGACGTCGCGCAGCGCCGCAGCCTGGGGCGAGGTGACGATGCCGATGGCCCTGGGGAAGGCGGGAAGAGGGCGCTTGCGCTCCGCCTCGAAGAAGCCCTCGGCCGAAAGCCGCGCCTTCAACTTCTCGAACGCCTCGAAGAGGGCTCCCAGGCCCGCCTTGCGGATCTCCTCGACCACCAGTTGGTAGTTGCCGCGCGGCTCGTAGAGCGTCACGCGCGCCCTCACCTCCACCTGGACGCCATTCTCGGGACGAAAATCGAGGAACTGCGCACGCATGCGGAACATGGCGCACTCGATCTGGGCCGACGAGTCCTTGAGGCAGAAATACCAGTGTCCCGAAGCCGCAAGCTTCACGTTGGAGAGCTCTCCGGCCACCCAGAGCATCTCGAACTGGTTTTCCAGAAGCGCGCGCACTCGCTTGTTCAGCTCGGAAACGCTTACAACCGGGGCTAGCAGGGGCATTTGCTGGGGCATGAGCTCGAAATGGCAGGCGAGAGTCTAAATCCGGATGTAGGAATGGAGGAGGGGGCGGCGTAGGACAGGGAGTAACCCCGCGTAGGACTGTGGGACATCGGGTTTTTCAGGGCGCCCGACGTTGACGGCTATCCACCGTGCCCCTCAGGAATCGGCGCGCCAGCGGCAGAATTGCAGCCACAGAGTGGCTTGACAGGGTAAAAATAACCTAAGTCCTTGACCAACCTCATAAAACGCCCAGCGCTCAATTCTTGAGCACAACAGTAAAAAGCCTTTGCGATTCGCTGCTTGGAGATGGTGCCGGAAACTCCTCCACAGGCTTATCCACAGGCTCTGTGGATGATTCGACACATCACTGTCACATTGCCCCGACACTTCCTCTACGTCTACAAATCCATGTTTTCCAGCAAACGACAGCGGCACGGGAGGCGCACCCGACTCATCGCCGCTGGAGCGTGAGATGTGAATCCATCCGCATCAAGCAGTTCGGCGCGCGCCTTGTGGGTGGCACCACGGCTTTGCACAAGCCCTTGTGGACACGGTCTGGCGTGGGCTAAAGTGCCTGCGACCCCTAGGAGGAGCATCCCGCAAGTGCTGTCGATCATCGAAGCGGCCGGCTGGCCCATCTGGTTCATCATCATCACCTCGGTCGTCGCCCTGGCCATCATCGGCGAGCGGTCGTGGTCCCTCAGGACCTCGCTGGTGGCGCCCCGCGACATCCTTCCTACCACTATTCGCGAGTTCCAGGCCAAGGGCGTGACCCAGGAGCTGGTGAACCGCCTGCAGGCGGGACCGCTCATCGGCCGCGTGTTCGCCGCAGCGCTGGTGAACGAGCGCAGCCCGCGGGAGGTGATGAAGGACGCGGTCGAGGACGCCGGGCGCGCGGTCTCCCTCGAGCTCGAGCGTTTCCTCAACACCCTGGGCACCATCGCCACGATCTCGACGCTGCTCGGCCTCTTCGGCACCATCGTCGGCATGATCGAGATCTTCGGCTCGCAGAACCCGGCGAGCGGCGCGGGCAATCCGGCGCAGCTCGCGCACGGCATCTCGGTCGCGCTCTACAACACCCTCTTCGGCATCGCGGTGGCGATTCCGTCGGTGATCTTCTATCGCCACTTCCGGCACCGCGTCGAGGTGCTGGTGGTGGAGATGGAGAGCCAGGCGATCAAGCTGATCGAGATCGTCCACGGCGAGCGCCGCGCATGAACTTCCGCCGCGGGCGGGCCAGGGAATACCCGTACATCGACCTGATCCCACTGATCGACATCCTGATCGTCGTCCTGATTTTCCTGTTCCTCACCACGACTTACAGCCGTTTCGCCGAGCTGCAGATCAATCTTCCGGAGGCGGCCGCCGAGCGCAGCGCCGAGAAGCCGGCGATGCTGAGCGTCGGGGTCGATGCCGCCGGCAAGTACGCGATCAACGGCGTGGCGACGCCCTTCGCCAACACGCAGAGCTTCGCCAACGCCCTGAAGGAGGCCGCCAAGGGCGCCAAGGAGCCGGTGGTCGCGATCAGTGCCGACGCCCGCGCCACCCACCAGTCGGTGATCGACGTGATGGAAAGCGCCCGGCTCGCGGGTTACAACCACATCTCCTTCACCACGCAGCGAAAGTAGCGGTGACGTGAACGCCTGGCTCGAAGCCGAATGGCAGAGGCTCGGCGGCGGCGCCCTCGTCTTCCTGCCGCTGACGCTCGTCTTCGCCGCGCTGGTGTGGTTGCGGCGCATCCTTTACCGCGCTCGCATCCTTCCCTCGTGGCGGGCGCCCGTCCCGGTGGTGGTGGTCGGCAACGTGACCGTGGGCGGCAGCGGCAAGACGCCGCTCGCGATCGAGGTGGTCGACCTGTTGCAGCGCCGCGGCTGGACGCCAGGCGTGGTCGCCCGCGGCTACGGGCGCGTGCCGCCGCGCGAGGCCGATCCGCTGGGCGTGGTCCGCGTCTATCCCGACATCGCGACCCCGGAGCATTTCGGCGACGAGCCGGTGCTGATCGCAAGGCGCTCGCGCGTGCCGGTGTACATCTCGCCCGACCGGCCCGCCGCGGCGCGCGCGCTCCTCGCCGCGCATCCCGAGGTCGATGTGCTGGTGAGCGACGACGGCCTGCAGCATTACGCCCTGCGGCGCGACCTGGAGCTCGCGGTGGTGGACGGCGAGCGGCGCTTCGGCAACGGGTTGATGCTGCCTTCCGGGCCGCTGCGCGAGCCGGTGAAACGCCTGCGCAGCGTAGACGCGGTGGTGGTGAATGGCGGCCATTCCGACTTTACCCTCGGACCGCGGCAATTCACCATGATCCTGGGACGCGAGCGCTTCGCGGCGCTCGCCACCAACGAGGAGCTCACGCCGCAGGAGTTCGCGGTGATGGCGCGCGGCCGCTCGGTGGCGGCGATCGCGGGAATCGGCAATCCCGACCGTTTCTTCGAGCATCTCGCGCGCCTGGGTGTCGGTGCGCGCAACCGCGCCTTTCCCGACCACCATGCGTTCCAGCCCGCCGAGTTGAAGCTCCCGGGCGCGGAGCTCGTGGTCATGACGGAAAAGGATGCCGTAAAATGCGCGGCATTCGCTGATTCGCGCATGTGGCTCATGCGAGTCGACGCCATCCTTCCCCCCGAGTTCGAAGAGTTCCTCCTCAGCCGCATCACCCAATCACGCCGGAGCGCCGATGGACCCCAAGCTGCTTGAAATCCTCGTCTGCCCGATCTGCAAGGGACCGCTGGCGTGGAACAAGGAGGCGCTCGAGCTGGTATGCAAGGGCGACCGACTCGCCTTCCCGGTGAAGAACGACATCCCGGTGATGCTCGAGGACGAGGCCCGGACGCTGCGTCCCGACGAAGAACCCTGAACGCGCGCCCGTGGAGCGGCTCGCCTTCAAGGTGATCATTCCCGCGCGCATGCGCTCGACGCGCTTGCCGGGAAAGATGCTCGCGGACATTGCCGGCAAGCCGCTGGTCGCATGGACCGCGCGGCAGGCCGCCGCGAGCGGCGCCGACGAGGTGGTGATAGCCACCGACCACCAGGACATCGCCGATGCCGCCGCCGCCCACGGCTTCAGGGTCTGCACCACGTCGGTCACGCACGAGACCGGCACCGACCGGCTTGCGGAGGCGGTATCGCTGCTCTCGCTCGGCGATGACGAGATCGTCGTGAACCTGCAGGGCGACGAGCCGCTCGTCGACCCGCGACTGGTGCGCAAGGTGGCCGCGGAGCTGGCGTTGCGCCCCAAGGCTTCGATCGCGACCGCGGTCCACCCGATCGCGAGCGCCGATGTTTTCTTCGACCCCAACGTGGTCAAGGTCGTGATCGATACCGAGGGCTATGCGCAGTATTTCTCACGCGCCCCCATCCCGTTCGCGCGGGACGCGTTCGCCGCCTCGCGCGCGAGCCTTCCGCCGGACCTGCCGGCTTTCCGCCACATCGGCATCTACGCCTACCGGGTTTCATTCCTGCGGGAGTATTCCTCGCTCTCGCCCACGCCGGCGGAGCGCTTCGAGGCCCTTGAGCAGCTGCGCGCCCTGGGACACGGCCGGCGGATCGCGGTGGCCTTCTGGGGCGAGGCCCTGGAGGCGGGGGTGGACACCGCCGCGGACCTCGAGCGGGTGCGCCAAGTGCTGGGGCAGTGAGGCCCGTCCGCTATAATCGCAGGCTTTATCGCAACAGGCCCTCGGGGAGTTTCAAATGCGGTTGATCTTGCTGGGGGGGCCGGGCGCGGGCAAGGGCACGCAGGCGGGATTCATCACGCAGCGCTACCGCATCACGCAGATCTCCACCGGCGACATGCTGCGTGGCGCCGTGAAAGCGGGCACCCCGCTGGGGCTTGCCGCGAAGCAGGTGATGGATCGCGGCGACCTGGTCTCCGACGACATCATCATCACCCTGGTGAAGGAGCGCATCGAGGCGCCCGACTGCGCCAACGGTTTCCTCTTCGACGGTTTCCCGCGGACCATCCCGCAGGCCGAGGCGATGAAGGCGGCCGGGGTGCCGATCGAGCACGTGGTCGAGATCTTCGTCGAGGACAAGGTCATCGTCGAGCGCATGTCCGGGCGGCGTGTTCACCTGCCCTCGGGTCGCAGCTACCACACGCGCTACAACCCTCCGAAGGACGACATGAGGGACGACGCGACGAGTGAACCTCTCATCCAGCGCGACGACGACAAGGAAGAGACGGTCAAGAAGCGCCTCGAGATCTACCACAAGCAGACCGAGCCGCTGGTGGCCTACTACTCGCGCTGGGCCGCGACCGGCGATCGGACCGCGCCGAAATACCACCAGGTCGACGGCCTCGGCAAGGTCGAGGAAGTGCGCGACCGGATCTTCGCTGCTCTCGGGTAAAGCCGAAACACAGAGAACACAGACAGACACAGAGGTCACAGAGAAAAGAATGATTGATTCGACATCGCCACGACCGACACACGAAGTGCTTCTCCTTGCCTCCTCTGTGCCGTCTGCGTTTCAGGGGTAGACGCGCATGCCAAGACACGCCTTCTATGCCCAATCCGGTGGAGTGACCGCGGTCATCAACGCAAGCGCCGCAGGCGTGATCGAGACGGCGCGCGAGCACCGCAAGCAGATCGGCAAGGTCTACGCCGGCAGGAATGGCATCCTCGGAGCGCTGAACGAGGACCTGATCGACACCAGCAAGGAGCCGGCCGCGGCGATCCGCGCGCTGATGCACACGCCGGGCGGCGCCTTCGGGTCCGCCCGCTACAAGCTGAAGGGTGTCGGCAAGGGCGCCCACGAGTACGAGCGCCTGATCGAGGTCTTCCGCGCCCACGACATCGGCTACTTCTTCTACAACGGCGGCAACGACTCGGCCGACACCTGCCTCAAGGTCTCCCAGATCAGCGAGACGATGGGCTACCCGATCGTCGCGGTGCACGTGCCCAAGACCGTCGACAACGACCTGCCGATCACCGATTGCTGCCCCGGCTTCGGCTCGGTGGCGAAATACGTGGCGACCAGCATGATGGAGGCGGTCCTCGACGTGGAGTCGATGGCGA
>JBDSRZ010000131.1:0-13401 GCA_039929025.1 Usitatibacter sp.
GTCTTGCCGTTGCTGCCGGTGAGAGCGACCAGCGGCAGCGTGTGGCGCGCGCGCCAGTGCGCGGCGAGCCTGCCGAGCGCGGCGCGGGTGTCGTCCGCGATAACCAGGGGCGTCTGCGCATGGGACCGCGAGACCAGCGCCGCCACCGCGCCGCGTGAGCGCGCCTCGCCGACATGCTCGTGCCCGTCGAAGCGCTCGCCCTTCAACGCCACGAAGAGCTCGCCCGGCGCGATCGTGCGGCTGTCGGTGCTCACGCCGCCGAAGGCCACCGCCTCGCCCTCGACGCGGCCGCCGACAGCCAGGGCCGCCTCGCGAAGATCCATCATCATCCCGGCGCGGGCGCTCACGGCTTCGCTCCGTCCCATTGCGCCAGCGCGGCCGCGGCCACCTCGCGATCGCTGAACGGATGGCGCACCCCCGCGATCTCCTGGTAGGTCTCGTGTCCCTTGCCCGCGAGCAGGACCACATCGCCGCGGCGGGCGTGGTGGATCGCGGAGAAGATCGCGACCTGGCGGTCCTCGATCGCTTCGGCCCTGGCGCCGGCCATTCCGGCCATGATCTGCGCGATGATCGCGTGTGGATCTTCGCTGCGCGGGTTGTCGCTCGTGATCACGACGTGGTCCGAAAGCCGCGCCGCCGCCTCGCCCATCAGCGGGCGCTTGCCAGGGTCGCGATCGCCGCCGCAGCCGAAGACGCAGACCAGGCGATGGGGTGGCCGCACCGCCGGGCGCAATGCCTGCAACGCCTTCTCGAGCGCGTCCGGGGTGTGCGCGTAGTCGACGACCACCAGCGGCAGATCGCCGCCCCCAATGCGTTCCAGGCGCCCCGGCACCGGCTGCAGCGCGCTCACCGCGTCGACCGCCGCGTCGAAGTCGATGCCGGAGGCGACGAGCGCGCCGAGCACCGCGAGCAGGTTGGACACGTTGAACGCGCCAAGCACCGCGGAGTACACCTCGGCCGTGCCCCAGTCGCTCTCGACGCGAAAGCGCACGCCAGCTTCGGACAATTCGATGTCGGTGGCGCGCAGGCGGGGCGCCAACATGGGGTCCCGGCCTTCGCCGGGACGACGATCGTCGCCCCCGCGTAGGCGGGGGCCCAATTCGACCCCGGTGCCGAAAGTAATCACATCGAGATTCCCGCCCGCGAGGCGCGCGGCGAACTGCGCGCCGCACTCGTCGTCCACGTTGATCACGGCGTGGCGCAGACCCCGCGCGGAGAAGAGGCGGAACTTCGCCTCGGCGTAGCTTTCCATGGTGCCGTGATAGTCGAGGTGGTCGCGCGTCAGGTTGGTGAAAACCGCGGCGTCGTACTTGATGCCGCTCACGCGCCCCTGGTCGAGGCCGTGGCTCGAGACCTCCATCGCCACCACGCGGGCGCCGCGGCGCCGGTATTCCGCGAGCGAGCGCTGCAGCAGGATCGGGTCCGGGGTGGTGTTCTTGCCCTCGACGCGCTCGCCCACCATGCCGTTGCCGAGCGTGCCGACCACGGCGGCGCGCCGCCCGAGCGCGTCGGCAGCCGCGGCGATCCACTGCGACACGGAAGTCTTGCCGTTGGTACCGGTGACGCCCGCGACCCAGAGGGACTCCGAGGGGTTGCCGTGGACGTGGCCCGCGATCTCGGAGATCCGCCCACGCAGGTTGTCGATGCCGAGGTTGGGCACGTCCCATGCCTCGTTCCAGCTGAACGCGGCGCGCTCCCACAGCACCGCGGCCGCGCCGCGCGCGATCGCTTCCGGAATGTAGTCGCGCCCGTCGAGGACGGTGCCCGGGAAGGCGGCGAAGATCGAGCCCATCTTCACCGCGCGCGAGTCGGCGGTGAGGTCGGCGAGCGGCACGCCGAGCTGCGCCAGGCGGTCGAGGAGCTTCATGCCCTCGGTGCGCACGAAGTCGGGCGAGGCGATCATCCTTCGTCCTTCTTCGCGGGAGCCGCCGCGCGCGGCGGCTCGATGGCCGGCGTGGCGAAGTTCATCGCCGGCGCGGCATCGGGCGCCACCGCCATCATGCGAAGCGCCGACCCCATCACCGAGGAGAACACCGGCGCGCTCACCTCGCCGCCGTAATATTTCGCGCCCGCCGGCTCGTCCAGCATCACCGCGACGATGAAGCGCGGATGGCTCACGGGACCGAAGCCCACGAAGGACGACACGTACTTCTTCTCCGCGTAGCCGCCGTCCTCGGGCTTGTGCGCGGTGCCGGTCTTGCCGGCGACACGGTAGCCGGGCACCTGCGCGCGCGGCGCGGTGCCGCCCGGCATCGTCGCCATCTCCATCATGGCGGTCACATCCGCCACGGTCTCGCGCGAGAAGAGCGGCTTGCCGATCGGTTGCGCATCGCGGCGCAGGAGCGAGAGGGGCAGCAGGTGCCCCTCGTTGGTGAACACGGTATAGGCGCGCGCCATCTGAAGCAGCGATACCGAGATGCCATGCCCGTAAGCCATGGTCGCCTGTTCGATGGGCCGCCAGCTGGCCCATGGCCGCAACTGCCCCCTGGCCTCGCCGGGGAAACCTGTTTGCGGCACCACGCCGAAGCCCAGCTCGCGGTAGAGCGTGCCCATGCGCTCGGCCGGCATCGCGAGCTGGATCTTGGCGGTGCCGGTGTTCGAGGACTTCGCGATCACCTGCGTGACCGAGAGCGTGCCCATCGGGTGGGAGTCGCTGATCGTCCAGCCGCCGATCTTCAGCGGCCCGGTCTCCACCATCGTCGCGGGCTTCACGATCCCGGAGTCGAGCGCCGCGGCCACCGTGAACGGCTTCATCGTCGAGCCTGGCTCGAAAAGGTCGGTGACCGAGCGGTTGCGCGTCTGCCTGCCGGTCACGTTGGCGCGGTTGTTGGGGTTGTAGTCGGGCTGGTTCACGAGGGCCAGCACCTCACCCGACCTCGCGTCGAGGATCACCATCGAGCCGCCCTTGGCCTTGTGCGCCTCCACCGCGCCCTTCAGCTCACGATGCGCGAGGAACTGCAGGCGCTGGTCGATGGCGAGCGTGACTTCCTCGCCGTCACGGGGCGCGCGCACGCTCTCCACGTCTTCGACAATGCGGCCCTTGCGGTCCTTGATCACCTTGCGGCTGCCGGGCACGCCGGCGAGCCGATTCTGGGCGGCGAGCTCGATGCCCTCCTGGCCCTGGTCCTCGATGCCGGTGAACCCCACCACGTGCGCCATCACCTCGCCTGCGGGATAGAAGCGCCGGAACTCGCGTTGCTGGAACACGCCCGGGATCCTCAACGCCATCACCTTCGCCGCCTGGTCGGGCGAGATCTGGCGCTTGAGGAAGGCGAACTGGCGATCCTTGCGGTCAATTTTCTGGCGAAGCTCCTCCACCGGCATCGCGAGCGCGCGGGCGAGCGCACGCTCCTGGCCGTCGTCGATGTCGAACGCCTCCGGGCTCACCCAGATCGACTCGACCGGCGAGGAGATCGCCAGCAGCTGCCCGTTGCGGTCCTTGACCGGGCCGCGCGAGGCGGCCATCTCGATCACGCGGCCGTAGCGCGCTTCGCCCTTCGCCTTGAGGAAGTCGGTGTCCATCGCCTGAAGGTAGAAGGCGCGCCCGCCGAGGACCGCGAAACCGGCCATCGCCAGCACCAGGACCAGGCGCGAGCGCCAGCCCTCGAGCTTCAGGCGCAGCTCCGGCGTGCGTTTCTCGAACCTCACCTGGCCGCCTCCGCCTTGGGCGGCGGGGCCCCGACCGTGACGACGACGGTGCTCGCAGCGTCCGGGAGCCGCATGCCGAGCTCTTTCGCGGCTACCGCCTCCAGGCGCTTGTGGGTCGCCCACGTGCTCTGCTCCAGCTGCAGCTGGCCGAACTCCTCGTCGAGCTTCTTCACCGCCGCCTGGCCGACCTCGAGGTCGTTGAAATACTTGCGCGCGCGATGCTGCGAGGTGACGACACCTATCGCGCACAACATGACGAGGACGAGGAGGATCACGGCGACGCGGCCCACCGTCTCAATTCTTTTCCGCCACGCGCAGCACGGCGCTGCGCGCCCGGGGATTTACCCGCGCCTCGGCCTCGGATGGCTTTTGCGCCTTGCCGACGAGCGAGAGCTGCGGCTTCGGCAGCTCCGCGGCGCGCACCGGCACACCGCGCGGCAGGCGGTCGGCGGTGGCGCGATCGCGCATGAAGCGCTTCACGATGCGGTCCTCGAGGGAATGGAAGCAGATCACCGCGAGGCGCCCGCCGGGCGCGAGAAGGTGGGCCGCCTGCGGCAACGTCACCTCCAGCTCTTCAAGCTCCTTATTGACGTGAATCCGAACAGCTTGAAAGGTGCGGGTCGCCGGATGCTGGCCCGGCTCGCGCGTGCGTACCGCGCCACCCACGACCTCGGCAAGTTGCCGGGTGGTGCGGAAAGGCTCGATTCGCCTTGCCGCAACAATCTTTGCTGCAACTGCCTTAGCAAACCGTTCTTCCCCATAGGTGAAAATCACCTCCCTGATTTCGTGCTCTTCGGCGCGGTTCAGCCACCCGGCCGCGGTCTCGCCGCGGCTCGTATCCATGCGCATGTCGAGCGGCCCGTCGCGCATGAAGGAGAAGCCGCGGGTGGGCTCGTCCAGCTGCGGGCTCGAGACTCCCAGGTCGAGCAGCACGCCCGCGACGGCATCGATGCCACGTTCGGCCAGCAACGCGCCCATGCTCGAGAACCTCCCGTGGATCAGCTCAAGACGCGGATCTTGGAGCGTGCGATCCGCATGCGCCGCGGGGTCCTGATCAAGAGCGAGAAGTCTTCCGCGAACACCGAGACGGGCAAGGATGGCCGCGCTGTGCCCGCCGCGACCAAAGGTGCCATCGACATAGGTCGCGTCTTGGCGGATGCGGAGGGCGGACATGCTTTCTTCGAGAAGGACCGGGACATGGGAAACCTCGCTCACGGGGGAAGGGGTTTGACGACACGGGCTTCGCTCTCTGGAGGAGGCGGCTTCGGACCCGAGGTCGTCATCCGCATCACAGAGAGAAGTTCTCCATCCCCGGAGGCAGGTTCGAGCTGCCTCCGGACCTCAGTGCCTCGAATTGCGTGTTCCACGCCTCGAGGTCCCAGATTTCGAAGTGAGTGCCCTGGCCGACGAACATCACCTGCCTCGTGATACGCGCGTAGTCCCGCAGCTCCGGTGAGATCAGCAGGCGTCCCGCGGAATCGGGCTCGCAGTCCTCGGCGAAGCCGATCAGGAGGCGCTTCCACAGGCTTGCCTGGCGATTGGTGCTGGGGAAGGCCATCACCTGCGCGCGGATCGGTTCCCAAGCGGGCATTGGATACAGCAGCAGGGCGCCTTCCGGATGCGCGGTGAGCACCAGCTTCACCGTCCCGCCAGCCGTCAACGGATCGCGCGACCGCGTGGGCAGCGCCATGCGGCCTTTCGCATCCAGGTTGATCTGAGTTGCCCCCTGAAACACCATCACTCCCACTTTTTCCCACGTCTGCACACTGTAGAGAGCGAGCTACATGGAGTCAAGCCCTTATTTCAGCAAATTTTGCTTGTGCGACAAGGGCTTAGCGGAGTTTTTTCGAGCAGTTTCGCGGTCCGTAATCTGATTATTTTCAGTTACTTGCGAAATGTAGTGAAAGTATTTTGGTAAGAGCTGGCTCGCGCCATGAGCCTCGCCCATGCTCCAGGCGGACACGATGTTGCGCTGCACAATTAAAAAGGCCGCCCGCAGGCGGCCGACACCGCGGCCATAGGCATTTCCCTTTTGCGTGGCGATCGCGCCCTCGGCCGTGGTGAGCCCGCGCGAAGCCGACGGGTTCGCGCCAGCCGCGGTGGGAGACATCGGCGCAAGGCCTTGCCGGGAAGTGTCAGCGCGCGGCCCGCGCCTGGATCACGGCGGTGGCTCGCTCGAGCAGGTCGTCACGTCCATTGCGCATGCCCGTCAACGTCGGCACGACGACTTCGTCCGGCGCCACGCCGGCGCGATGCAGCGGCGCCGTGCCGTCATGACGCGAGACGCGCATGGCGCTGAAGAAGAATCCCATGCCGCTCGGCAGCGTGGCACGAGCGACATTGCCGGCGGCGCCCGCCGTCGCCTCCCCGAGAACCGGGCCGGTCTTCTGCGCCGGGAAATACGCGGCAAGGGATTCGGCGTAGTCGAACGCGCGGCCGTCGGTGATCAGGACCTTCACCGGCTTGTCGAGGTCGGCCTTGCGCGGCAACTGCCAACCGAACGACCAGCCGGTGTCGAACTGCGCAAGCGGCTTGTCGAAGCGCGGCACCAGCATCCATTGCGCCTTGTCCTCCTGGGTGATCCAGTAAGGCACGAGCGCGACCGCATCGCGCGTCGGAAAGCCGCGCAGGTCGAAGACGATGCCCTTCGCGGCACGCAACGGGTCGAGCTGCTTTTCGAACGCGGCCTTCTCGAAGCGCGTCACGTCGACGTAGAACACGCCGGTGGCGATCTCGGAGATCGCCGGCGGGCGCGGCGATTGCAACGGCCTCGGCGAGTCGTATGCGAGCGTCACATCGTGGATGCGGCCGAGGCGCTCGAGCCGCACGCTCACTGTAGATTCGCGCGGCCCGGACATGAGACTGAAACGCGCCTGCCAGTGCTTGTGCTGCGGCGAGCCCGAGATGAGTGCCATGCGCTCCTCGAACCACTGCGCCGCGGGCTTGCCGCGGATCGACACGATGACGTCGCCGGCGCGCGCTTTCTCCTGCACGCGTGAGCTGTCCACTACCCATTGGCGCCCGAGGGGACGCACCGAGACGCCGAGGAACGCGCGGCCGACGGAATCCTTCGGATCCTGGATGCCGCCATGGCCATCCTCGAGCGGCTCCGCGAGGCGAAGCAGGCTGTCGCGCAACTGCGCGCGCGTCTGCGTCTCGGGCTGCGCGGCCAGCCACTTGCGCAGCGCCGCATCCCAATCGACCTTGACCTCTGCCCAATACGGATAGAAGTGACGCGCGACATTCCAGAGCGCGATGCCGTCGGCATGGGCTTGCGCCCGCGGCACCGGATCGGAGGCGACCTGGACGCCCTCCAACCGTTTCGCGAGCGCGTCGAGGCGTGCCTTCTGCTCCGCGCCCACCTTGGTGGCAGACATCGGCATCGACACCGGCACCTGCGCTTCGAGGCTGCGCGTGATCGAGATGCGCATCACCGCATCTGCGGCCGCCACCTGCTCGGCGGGCACCCGATGCTGGAAGAACCCGCCCTTCACCTTGCCGTCACGGAGCGGGTCGTGGTGCGTGCGCCAGCTGGCATAAGGTGAGCTGGCGTCCGTTTCGAGTCCGTAGCCGAGATGCCGCCATTCGACGCGTGGTCCCTCGCCCTCCGGGGCGGCTGCGGGCGCTCCGGGCGGCGCGACCCTGAACCCGTCGACGATTGGCGCGAACAACTCCTCGAGGCGCCTTCCCATCGCCTCGGCATCGGGGGTGCTGCCCATGCGCTCCGCGGCATGCACCAGGAAGCGATCCCACGCAACCAGGTCGAGCGAGTCCGACGGATGGAAGTAACGCACCACGCCATGGGTCTTCGCGAGCGCCATCAGCGCTTCGACCTGCTGGGGACTGACGGAGGGCTGTGCGGGGGTGGCTGGCGACAGCGCCAGCAGGAATGCGGCAAGGAGAGCTCTCATAGCCCTCCATTGTCGCCGATCTACGCTTCGAATCGAGTGTGAAGCAAGCCGATAAGCGGGATTCTGTTACGGCCCTTGCGAGCTATGACGGTCATTCCTCTAGGCGCCGTGTTGCCACGGCGCTCGAGCCACCTACCCGCAGACTCGGTGGGCCACGTCAACGTCTGCCTATTTGATGTTGCTCCGCGTAGAGATTGCCCGTTTCACCCCGCTTGCTCCGATTTTGGTGCCGACCGCAAGAAACCCGCGGTGGGCACCCGTCGCAACCGGACTCGTCTCTGTTGCTCTGATCCTCGCCTCACGGCGGACGGGAGTTACCCGCTACGCTGCCCGATGGAGTCCCGACTTTCCTCTGTGCAACCGGAGTGGCACAGCGACCGCCTGGCTTGCTTCACCACGGCATTTTACGCTCACTGCGCCTTGATGCCTGCCGCGCGGATCGCCTTCGCCGTACGAATTCACCTTCGGGTCGGAGTCGAATTCCGCTTGACCCAACTTCCACGCTGCCAGCCTCTCAAATAAATGGTGTCAGACACCATTTATTTTGGGCGGAGCCCTTTGGAACGAAAGTGCTTGGCGTCATCGTAGAAGCTGGCTTGCGCGTTGGCGCCGTGCCAGTCGGGAACCCCGAGGACGGGCATCGGCGGCAACGATTTTGGCGATCGGAAGTTGGCGCGGTTGGCGAGGTGGCCGGCCACCCGTGCGTCGGCAAGCGCGGTCTGGCGTTCCGGCGGCGCGGAGAGGAAATCCCCATCGACTGCGACAAGCACCGTCTTCGCGACCATGCCGAGGTAGGGTGCGAGAGACTGCTCGTAGCAGGCGTGGCCGAAGGCGAGGAAGTGTGTCGTTGCCTTGAGCTCGGCGCGCCGCTCCCAGAAGAGCTCCTTCCAGCGGAAGTCGACGATCAGCCGATGCATCTCCGGCGAGCTCGACGCGACGATCACGCCGCCCTCGTCGAAAAGGGTCAGCGCGTCGCGAGCGGGGCTGCGATGGCGCAACTCGGATTCGCCGCCCGCTTCCATGATCGCCGCGTGTTGCGCGTTGATCGCCGCCTTGGCGCACGGAAACGTGACCCACGCCAGCGCATTGAAGAGGTCGTGCCAGTTCTCGGGCCGGGTTTCGACCTCGCCCGTCGCGGCGATGTGCGCTTCGTAATGGACCCGATCGTGCCGGGCGGGATCGCGCAGCGGGACGAAGCGTATCGGCACGCCGCGAGAGTTGCGGACCTCCGCGGCGAGCAAGGTCAGGTCGTGATGATCGGGCCAGCGGTCGGAGGAAAGCTGCGCGATCGCGGGCCGCAGCGGCGCGTAGATCGCGCCGCTCAACCGCGCGGCCGCATCGACCCAGTCCATGGGCTCAGCCGACGAGGCGCCAGCCGAGCTTCTGCCCCGCGCGCAACGGCACCACCGTCCCGCCGCCGAAGGGATACTCGTCCGGCACGACCCACTCCACCTTCTCGAGCGTCACGCGCCCGGCGTTGCGTGGCAGGCCGTAGAAGTCCGCGCCGTGATGGCTCGCGAACGCCTCCAGCTTGTCGAGCGCGTTGGCCGCCTCGAAGGCTTCCGCGTACAACTCGAGCGCCGCATGCGCCGTGTACATCCCCGCGCAGCCGCAGTCGTTCTCCTTGGTGCTGCGCGCGTGCGGCGCGGTGTCGGTGCCGAGAAAGAACTTGGGGTTGCCCGAGGTCGCGGCTTTCACCAGCGCGCGGCGATGGGGCTCGCGCTTCAGCACCGGGAGGCAGTAGTGGTGCGGCCGGATGCCTCCGGTGAAGAGCGCATTGCGGTTCATGAGGAGGTGATGCGCGGTGATGGTGGCGCCGACATTCTCCGGCGCACGCTCGACGAAAGCCGCCGCCTCGTGGGTGGTGATGTGCTCGGCCACGATCTGAAGCCTGGGGAAGCGCTTCACGAGGGGTGCCAGCGTGCGGTCGAGGAACACGGCCTCGCGATCGAAGACGTCGATCTCTGCATCGGTCACCTCGCCGTGGACGAGGAGCGGCAGGCCCGCGGCCTGCATCGCCTCCAGGGCCGCGTCGCACTTGCGGATGTCGGTCACGCCAGAATCGGAGTTGGTGGTCGCGCCGGCAGGGTAGTACTTCACCGCGCGCACGATCCCCGAGGCCCCGGCGGTCTCGATCTGCGCGGCCGACGTGTTGTCGGTGAGATAGAGGGTCATCAGCGGCTCGAAGGCGCTCCCCCTCGGCAGCGCACCCAGGATGCGCTCGCGGTATGCCCTGGCCTGCGCGAGGGTGGTGACCGGGGGACGGAGGTTCGGCATCACGATGGCGCGGGCGAATTGCCTTGCCGTGGCGCCCACCACTGCGGCCATCTCCTCCCCGTCGCGGAGGTGCGCATGCCAGTCGTCCGGCCTCGTCAGGGAGATCGTCTGCATCCCCCATCTTAAATCGACTCCGACACCATTTTCCGCCCTGCGGAAAATCCTCTCCGACACCCATTAATTCAAATTCGACTCCGACACCATTTATTTTTTCAGCTCGAGGGCCAGGGCGTAGAGCTCGTTGCGCTTGGCGCCGGTGAGCTTGACCGCGAGGGAGACGGCTTGCTTCAAGGGGAGCTCGGCGAGGAGGGTCTCGAGAAGCGCCCGGGGGTCGAGGGCCGAAGCGTCGTCCACGGGACGGCCTTCGACCAGCAACACGAATTCGCCGCGCAAGCGGTCGGGGTCGGCCTCGACCCAGGCGCGAGCCGCGGCCAGGGGCACGCGTGCGATGGTCTCGAAGCGCTTGGTGAGCTCGCGGGCGATGACCACGTCGCGCGCACCAAGGGCCGCGAACAGGTCGGACAGGGTCGAAGCCACGCGGTGGGGCGCCTCGAAAAGCGCGATCGCCCAAGGACCGGCAGCCAATGAAGCGAGCCTCGCCTTGCGCTCCGATCCCTTCACCGGCAGAAAGCCCGCGAACACCACGCCCTCGAATCCGAGTCCGCTCGCGGACAAAGCGGTCGTAAGCGCCGAGACACCGGCGATCGGGATCACCGTCATCCCCGCCGCGCGTACCGCCGCCACCACCAGCGCACCCGGATCGCTCACCCCCGGCGTGCCTGCATCCGACACCATCGCGACCGACTTCCCCGCCGAGATCCACTCGATCACCCGTTCGGCCGAGCCGCGCTCGTTGTGGGCATGCAGCGCCACCAGGCGCGCGGAAATCCCGTAATGGGCAAGGAGCGAGCGTGTGTTGCGCGTATCCTCCGCGGCAACCACGTCGGCCGCACGCAATGTCTCCAGGGCCCGACGGGTGATGTCGCCGAGGTTCCCTATGGGAGTGGCCACCACATATAATCCGGGAGCCAATGCCGCAACCGCTCCTGCCTCACGCGGCGCCCCGGAGTCCGCAGCCTTCGCAATGTCGCGCTTCACCGCGGTCCTCTTCCTAGCCTTCGCCTCGATGGTGTCGCCGGCATTCTCGGCCGACCCACCCGCGAGCACAACCTTCACGAGCGACGACATCGATCCGGCGACGGGTCTCGCGCGTACCACGGTGGTGAAACCGCTCACCGGCGCGCCGCCCGTCCCGGATCCCAATCGCCCCGCCGTCCGAACGGTGATGCGCACCCCGCACATCGCCCTGCTGCTGCCCACGGCCTCGCCCGCCCTGGGCAAGCTCGCCGATGCCGTGCGCCAGGGGTTCACCGCCGCCGCCGCCGTCGCGGGCCGCCAGGCGCCCACGGTGATCGCGACCGCCATCGACAATGAAGGCCCCGCGCTCCTCGAAGCCTGCCGGCAGTCGCAGGCCGCGGGCGCCCTCCTCGTGGTGGGTGGCCTCACGCGCGACGGCGCCCAGGCGCTCGCCAGCAGCGAATGCGCGCAGCAACCGGTCCTCACCCTGAACGAGGCAGATGGCGACGGCAACCCAAACGTGTTCAGCATTTCGCTCTCGGCCGAGCACGAGGCGCGCCAGGCCGCGCTGCTCGCCGTCGAAGGCGGCCTTCGTTCCGCGATCATCATCCACACGCCGTCGGCCATCTCGCGCCGCGTCCGCGAGGCCTTCGAGCGCGAGTGGGTGCGCGCCGCGGGTGTGGTGCGTCGCATCCCCTACAACGCCAGTCCCGAGGAGGCGCCGGCGATCCGCGAGCGCATCGCCAGCAGCCGCGGCGACATGGTGTTCCTCGCACTCGATGTGAACGAAGCCATCGCGGTTCGGCCTTATGTCTCGGGCACACTGCCCATCTACGCCACCTCCCTCAGCGTGAACCCGCGCGACGACCCGATCGTCAACCTGGAGCTGCAGGGAGTGCGTTATGTCGAGATGCCCTGGTTCCTTTACCCCGACCACCCCGCCGTCATGGTCTATCCGCAGCCCCGGGACCTGGTGAACGTCGAGCAGGTAAGGCTCTATGCCCTCGGCATCGATACTTTCCGCCTGGCGCTGCTGCTGGTGAAAGGCGGGGAGGCATCGCCCACCCTGGATGGCGTCACCGGCAGGATCACGCTGGAGCCGGGCAACCACTTCGCTCGCCAGCTCTCGGGAGCGGAGGTCGACGGCGGCCGCGTGATCCCGATGCGCGCGCAGTGACGGCCATCGCCCACCCCACGCCCGCGCAAGCCACGGGCGGCGAGGCGGAAGAGCAAGCCGCCCGGTTCCTCGCCCGCCGTGGCCTGCAGCTCGTCGCTCGCAACTACCGCACGCGCCTGGGCGAGATCGACTTGATCGCCCGGGAAGGCGCGACGCTCGTCTTCGTCGAGGTGCGCCTGAGGAAGGACTCGCGCTTCGGCGGCGCCGTGGAAAGCATCACCGCGCGCAAGCGCCGGCGCATCGCCGCCGCGGCACGCCAGTACCTGATGCACATGCCGCGCGTGCCCGCCTGCCGCTTCGACGTGGTCTGCATCGAAGGCGACGAGGCCACCTGGATCCGCGGCGCGTTCGCGGTCGATTCGCAAGGTTAGAATCGCGCATGGATCTCACCGCCCACCTGCGCACCCATTTCGAGGAAGGCATCGAGCTGCGCAGCCGGACGGCGCAGACGTTGCCGCAGGAGATCGCTCGTGCCGGCACCGCGCTCGCGCAAGCGCTCGGGGCCGGGCGCAAGGTCCTCGCGTGCGGCAACGGCGGGTCGGCCGCGGATTGCCAGCATTTCGCCGCGGAGATCGTCGGCCGCTTCGAGCGCGAGCGTCCCGGCATGCCGGCAATCGCGCTCACCGTCGATACCTCGGCGATCACCGCGATCGCCAACGACTACCATTTCGACCGCGTCTTCTCCAGGCAGGTGGAGGCGCTGGGACAGGCGGGAGACGTGCTGCTCGCGATCTCCACTTCGGGCAATTCCAAAAACGTGATGGAAGCCATGAGGGCCGCGCAGGCGAAGGGCATGGTGGTGATCGCCCTCACCGGCCGCGACGGCGGAGCGATGGGAAAAATGCTTTCGCCCCGGGACTTCCACCTGAATGTCGCGCACCCCCGGACGATGCGCATCCAGGAGGTCCACCTCCTCGCCGTCCATTGCCTGTGCGAAGTCGTCGATTGTCTGATTTATGGAGAGATGAAGAAATGATCCGCAAGCTCACAGGGCTCACCGTACTCGTCGCGGCCGTACCCATGCTGCAGGCCTGCTTTCCCCTCGCGGTCACCGGCATGGGCGCGGCCGCGCTCATGGCCACCGACCGGCGCACCGCCGGCACTTACGTCGAGGATGAAGGCATCGAATGGAAAGCGCTCGCACGCCTGCGCCAGGATTCGCGCGGCGCCCACGTGAACGCGATCAGCTACAACCGTCGCGTGCTGCTCACCGGCCAGGCGCCCACCGAGGACGAGAAGAAGCGAATCGAGAGCGTGGTGCGGGAAATCCCCAACGTCCGCGAAGTCACCAACGAGGTCATGGTGGGCCAG
>JBDSRZ010000132.1:0-6907 GCA_039929025.1 Usitatibacter sp.
GATCGCCACCGCCGGCCGCGTTGAAGAAGCTGGTGCCGAAGTGGCGGTCGGTGAGCAGCATCGTCACCGCGCCCGCGAGCACCGGCATCACCGCGATCAGCAGGTACGCCGTGATCAGCCACGTCCAGACGAAGAGGGGCATCTTCATCAGCGTCATCCCCGGGGCGCGCATGTTGAGGATGGTGGTGATGATGTTGATCGAGCCCATGATCGAGGAGGCACCCAGGATGTGCACCGCCAGGATCGTCATGTCGACCGACATGCCCTGCTGGATGATCAGCGGCGGATAGAGCGTCCAGCCCGAGGCGGCCGCGCCACCCGGCACGAAGAACGAGCCGATCAGCAGCAGCGCCGCCGGGATCAACAGCCAGAAGCTCCAGTTGTTCATGCGCGGGAAGGCCATGTCCGCGGCGCCCACCTGCATCGGGATCAGCCAGTTCGCGAAGCCCACGAATGCCGGCATGATCGCGCCGAACACCATCACCAGGCCGTGGATGGTGGTGAGCGAGTTGAAGAACTGCGGATCGAGCAGCTGCAGGCCGGGCTTGAAGAGCTCCGCGCGGATGAGGAGCGCCATCGTCCCGCCCAGGAGGAACATGGTGAACGAGAACCACAGGTACATCGTGCCGATGTCCTTGTGGTTGGTGGTGTACATCCAGCGGGTGAAGCCCGACGGCGGTCCGTGGTGGTCGTGCGCCTCGCCGTGGCCGTGGTCGTGAGCGTGGGTGGCATTGCTCATGGTGTGCTCCGCTTTCTGGATTCGTTGGATTGCGTTACTTGCGCGCCGCGGCGACTTCCGCCGGCATCACTTCGCCCGCGTTGTTGCCCCAGGCGGTGCGCTCGTAGGTGATCACCGCCGCGATGTCTGCGTCCGACAGCTGCGCGAACGATGCCATCGCGGTGCCGGGCTTGCCCTTCAGCACCATCCCGATGTGCGCGGGCTTCGGTCCGGTCGCGACCTTGGAGCCCGCGAGCGCCGGGAAGGCCGGCGGCAGGCCCTTGCCCGTGGCCTGGTGGCACGCGGCGCAGCTGGCGGCGTACACCTTCTCGCCCTGGGCCCTCAGCTCGCCAGCGGTCCATTTCTTGTCGGGATCGGCGGCAGGCGCGGCGCCGGCGGGAGCCGGAGCGGCGGCAGCCGGCGCGGGCGGCGGCATCTTGGCTTTCTCGGCCTGCACCCACTTCGCGTAGTCGGCCTCGGACTTCACTTCCACCACGATCGGCATGTAGGCGTGCTCCTTGCCGCAGATCTGGCTGCACTGGCCGCGGAGGGTGCCGACCTTGGTGGCGGTGAACCATGCGTCCTTGATGAACCCGGGGATGCCGTACTGGTTCACGCCCAGCTGTGGCACGTACCAGCCGTGGATCACATCCTGCGACGTGATCAGCAGGCGCACCTTCTTGTTCACCGGCACGACGACGGGGCGATCGACCTCGAGCAGGTAGTGCTCGTTCTTCTTCGCGCCTTGCTGCTCGCGCTCGTCGATCTGATTGCGCGGGGTGGAAAGGTTGGAGATGAAGCGCACGCCATCCTGCAGGTACTCGTACTCCCAGCGCCACTGCAGCGCGGTCACCTTGATCGTCATGTCGGAGCCCGAGGCGTCCTTCATCTCGAGCATCGTGCGGGTCGCGGGCCAGGCCATCGCCACCAGCACCACCAGCGGCACCACGGTCCAGATGATCTCGATGGTGGTGTTCTCGTGGAACTGCGCCGCCTTCGCGCCCTTCGAGCGGCGGTGCGCGTAAATCGACCAGAACATCACGCCGAAGACGATGAAGAAGATCACCACGCAGACCCAGAGGATCCCCCAGTGGAGGTCGTAGGCGTCCTGCGCCATGGGCGAGGCGGGCGGAAGGATGTCCACCGCGTAATCGGCGAATGCCGCCACCGAAGAACACAGGGCGAGGAGCAAGAGCGAAGGGGCGCGCAGGTGTTTCAAAAGCATGTGCAGACCTTTTATTGTCCGGGTTTCTCTAATTCGCGGTGACGGGTAGCCGGCCGCGGATCGCTTCCGCGAGTCGGCGCCGCCCCTCGTCCGACATCATCCTCCCCAACGGCTCGGTACGGCCCGCGTAGGCAAGGCGCAGCGTGCATCGGTCGCCGCTGCTCCTCATCTCCACGCGGACCCATGGCCGGTGCGCAACGAAACGCGTCAGCAGCTGCGCCTCGCGCGCCTCCACCCGCACCTCGTGCTCGCCGATCTCCAGGCGCTCGAAATCCGCGTCGTGCCGCCCGAGCACGCGGAATGCGAACGCCAGGAGGGCGATCTCGAGGCCGGCGAAAGGCATCACCGGCCACGCTCCGAAGGCGCTCGCGCCCGCCGCGACGCCGAACGTCGTGGCGGCTGTCGCCCCGAGGGCCCAGCGCCGCCCAACGATGCCCAGTGAACGGTTGGGCCTCGAGAGGTGTACGTACGGCGGGGGGTCCACGAAGGGAGCCATCGAAGGTGCCGCTCCAAAATCCGGGCCATTTTAGCCGAGCGGCGACATGCACGCAAAAAGTGCCCCCGGCCGATCAGGTTTTTGGCTCCTCGTCGTTGCCCGTACCCTCCTCTTCCGCGGGCCGCGTGGGGATCCGGTAGGACTCGCTGGCCCAGCCGCCCAGGTCGAGCGTGCGGCACCTCTCGCTGCAGAAGGGACGCGCGGGGTTCGACTCCCCAAAGACCGCGGCCTTGCCGCACGTGGGGCATGGAACCTGCCGTGCCTTCACAGGTTGCAGAACGCGAGCTCGAAGGGGACGTCGTGCTCGAAGACGCGCGTCTTCTGCACGCCTTCGGGCAGCAGGAAGCGCACGTTGAGCGCGTACTTGTTGGCGCTGATCTCGGGAACACAGCCCATCTCGTCCTGGAGAAACAGGCGCAGCATCTGCGCCGGCTTCTCCGCCGGTGTCTGCTGGTAGACCCCCTGGAACGCGATGAACGAGGAGGTGCGGCCGCTTTCCCGCAGCACGCGCAGCACGATCGAGAGCGCGGCGTGGATCGGCATGAGGGGCTTCAGCCATTCGGCCAGGTCGGCGCGGCGCCGCTCCACGGGATGATGCAGCCAAGCATGGTACGAGGGCAGATCGAATTCGCTCGTGCCGCCGGGGATTCCGGCGCGCTGCTTGATCGCCATCAGCCACTCGTTTTCGCGCAGGCTCTGCCCGGTCTTGCCCGAGGGGGCGTGCAGGTTGGCGAACGCGGCGTCGATCTCGGCGAGCACGCCATTCAGCTTCGCCTCGGAGATCGCGGGGTTGTTGCGCAGCGCCTCGAGGAAAGTGCGCTGGCGGTCGAGCTCCTGCAGCAGGTCGCTCTTCAGGTCGGCGCGGCTCGCCACTTCGATGATCTCGAACATGCCGCTCAGGCATGCGTGGTGGTCGTGCGCCCCGTCCTGTTCGAAGAAGAACTGCACGCGATCGTACAAGTCCTCGAGCCGGAGGAGTGTCCTGACGCGCTCGTTCAGCGGATATTCGTAAGTGATCATCGCAGATGCCACGCAGCCGGATTAATCCGGCCTCTCGACGCAGCGTGGCCGGATTGTGGGCCATACCTCGCCGCCTTGTCGAATTTCCCCCCTCATGCGCGCGCCATTCCGGCATAGAGAACATGCAGGCGGGCGCATTGCGGCTCGAGCGCGGCCGGCCCGGCGCCGTTCCAGACCACGTCGTCGGCCATCTGCAGGCGCCGCCAGCGCGGCCACTGGGCGGCCATGACGGCGCGCACCTCGTCGGGAGCGAGCCCGGAGCGGGTGGCGGCGCGTTCCACCTGGATCGCCTCGGGGCAATCGACCACCAGGACCCGCGCCACGCGGTCGAGGTAACCGCGGGTCTCGTACAGCAGCGGGACCATCACGATCGCATAGGCGCCGGTCGCCGGGGCGAGCGCCTCATCGGCCGCCGCCCGGATCGCCGGGTGCAGGATTGCCTCGAGGCGGGCGCGCGCCGCGGCATCGCGGAAGGCGAGCGCGCGCATGGCGACGCGGTCGAGCGAACCGTCGGCGCCCACATAGGCGGCGCCGAACTCGCTGCCCACGCGCTCCATCGCCCTGCCCCCCGCGGCGGTGAGGCCGCGCGCGATGGCGTCGGTATCGACGATGGTCGCGCCGAGGCGCTCCATGATCGCCGCCACGGTCGACTTGCCCGAGCCGATTCCGCCGGTGAGCCCGATGACCGTCTTCACCCCGGGAACCGCCCGATCCACAGGATCACGGCCTCCCGGCCCCAGAGGAGCCCCGCGATGCCGCCCAGCGCGAGGTAGGGGCCGAACGGAATGCGGGTGTCGACGCCGCGCTTCGACAGCCACAGCGCGAGGGATCCGATCACCGCGCCCAGGCCCGCGGACACCACGACCACGAACGGCAGCACCTGCCATCCGCACCACGCGCCGATAGCGGCCAGCAGCTTGAAGTCGCCGTAGCCCATGCCCTCCTTCCTGGCGATCAGGCGGAAAGCCCAGTACACCGACCAGAGGATGAGGTAGCCCGCGGCCGCGCCCAGCACCGCGGCTTTGAGGTCGATGAATGTGCCGAAGGAGTTGACCAGCAGGCCCGCCCAGAGAAGCGGGAGCGTGATGTCGTCGGGAAGGAGCTGCGTATCGAGGTCGATGAACGTGAGCGCGAGCAGCGCCCAGGCGAAGCCCAGTCCGGCCAGGAGCTGCGCCGAATAGCCGAAGCGCCAGGCGAAGAGGAGCCCGATCGCGCCCGCGAGCAGCTCCACCGCGGGGTAGCGTGCGCTGATGGGCGCGCGGCACGCGGCGCAGCGCCCGCGCAGAACCACCCAGCTCACCACCGGGACGTTGTGGATCGCGCGGATCGCGGTGCCGCACGACGGGCAGCGGGAATCCGGCTTGAAGAGGTTGAACCGCGCCTCGTCCGGGGCGGGGCGCCCCTCGAGGTCGGCGCAATCGGCCGTCCACTGGGCCTGCATCATGAGCGGCAGGCGGTGGATCACCACGTTCAGGAACGATCCGACGCACAGGCCCAGCAGGCCCACGGTGATCCAGAGCACGGCGGCGGACGTTTCCATCCAGGCGAGGAATTCCATGCGGGCGGTCTCGCTCTCGTTATCGGCTCGCCAGCGAAGGGGGCGCGGAGATCGCTCCCCGCGCCCCGGCTTTGAAGCGCACCCGGCCCTAGATCGCCTGGCCCATCTTGAAGATCGGCAGGTACATGGCGACCACGATGCCGCCGATGAGGCCGCCCAGGATCACCATGATCATCGGCTCCATGAGCGACGAGAGCGATTCGACCGCCTCGTCGACCTCCTGCTCGAAGAAGTCCGCGACCTTGCTCAGCATCGCGTCGAGGGCGCCCGACTCCTCGCCGATCGCCACCATCTGCAGCACCATGCTGGGGAAGACCTCGGCATTGGTCATCGCGGCGGTGAGCGCGGTGCCGCTCGACACCTCGCTCTGGATGCGCTTGGTGGCCGCGTAGTAGACGTAGTTGCCCGCGGCGCCCGCGACCGAGTCGAGGGACTCCACCAGCGGCACGCCGGCGGCGAACATCGTGGAGAGCGTGCGACACCAGCGCGCGATGGTCGCCTTGCGGATCACCTCGCCGAACACCGGAATCTTGAGGGTCAGCCGGTCGATCACCTGCTGCATCTTGGTCGAGCGCTTCCAGGTGTAGAAGAAGAACCAGACGCCACCGAAGAGGCCCGGGAAGACCCACCACCAGTTGCCGATGAACCAGTCCGAGATCATCATCACGAAGAGCGTCGGGCCCGGCAGCTCGGCGCCGAAGCCCTTGAACAGGTCCTTGAACACCGGGATCACGAAAATCATGATGACCGCGGTGACCACCAGCGCCACCACGATGATCGAAACGGGATAGAAGAGCGCGCTCTTGATCTTGCCCTTGATGGCGATGATCTTTTCCTTGTACGTCGCCAGGCGGTCGAGGAGCGTGTCCAGGATACCGGCCGCTTCGCCCGCGCCCACCAGGTTGCAGAAGAGGGCGTCGAAGTAGAGCGGGTACTTGCGGAAGGCCTGCGCGAGCGAGGAGCCGGTCTCGACGTCGGTCTTGATGTCGATGAGGAGCTTGCCCACCGACGGATTGGCGTGGCCGCGGCCGACGATCTCGAAGGCCTGCAGCAGCGGCACCCCCGCCTTCATCATCACCGCGAGCTGGCGGGTGAAGATGGTGATGTCCTTCTCGGTGATCTTCTTGCCCCCGCGCGCCGAGACTTTCTTGACGCTGGAGACCTGGATCCCCTGGCGACGCAGGGTGGCGACCACCAGGCTCTCGCCCGGGGCTCGCAGCTCGCCCTTGACCACCTTCCCCGACTTGTCCTTGCCGGTCCAGGAATAGTTGAACTGCTTGGCTCCATCCGCCGCCCGCTTCTTCGCAACCGCTGCCATGTGATCTCTCCCTACTCGTTGGTGACGGCTTCGATTTCCTCGAGCGACGTGAGGCCCTTCTTCACCTTGACGAGCCCCGACTGGCGCAAGTCCTTGATGCCTTCCCGCGTGGCCTGGTCTGCGAGGTCGATGGCGGTCCCGTTCTTCATGATGATGCGCTCCATTTCCTCGGAAATCGGCATCACCTGATAGATCCCCACGCGCCCCTTGTAACCGGTATTTTTGCACACCTCGCAGCCCGCGGGACCAAAAGGCTGCCATGTGCCGTCCAGGTCATCGTGTTGGTAGCCTGCGCGCCTCAGGGCCTCCTCGGGGATCTGCACCGGTTGCTTGCACGCGCAGAGCTTGCGGGCGAGGCGCTGGGCGGTGACCAGGATCACGCTCGAGGCGATGTTGAACGGCGCGATCCCCATGTTCATGAGGCGGGTGAGCGTCTGCGGGGCGTCGTTGGTGTGCAGGGTCGACAGCACCATGTGGCCGGTCTGCGCCGCCTTGATGGCGATCTCGCCGGTCTCCATGTCGCGGATCTCGCCCACCATGATGATGTCCGGGTCCTGGCGCAGGAAGGCCTT
>JBDSRZ010000133.1:0-8455 GCA_039929025.1 Usitatibacter sp.
CGGTGGCCAGAAGATGAACATGACCAACAACATGACCGGCAAATACATGGGTGCCTGCACGAAATGATGCCCGGCTGCGCTCTCGGCATCGCGGCGACCATACTCGTGACGGGTGCGCGACGCGCCAGGAAATCGAGGGCGGGGTCTCGGCCGGGGACGATTACACGATCGTGAGCTCCGCCGAGACCGCAGCCGGCACGCGCGTCCAAATGGCGTGCAAGGATGGCGAGAGGAGCGACATCAAGTACACCTCCTCCCCCGGCGGCTTCACGTCGGAGACCACGACCAGCGGCAAGGATGGTGGCGCGGCCTTCGTCTCCACTTCCGCTCGCGCGCCCGGCTGGTCGGCCCGTGCCTCGGCAGCGCGCCCTTAGAGAAGTAGCCGCCACTTCAACGCCGCGCGAACGCGGCCAGGCTGGTCCACTGTGGTGAGGATCTCCTTTTCCTGCGCCGTCGCAGTCAGGACCGGGCCGAACTTGGCGAGGCTGCCGCGGATACAGCGCGGGCGAAGACGCTCCGCATCCCGGCTTCGTGGCTGTGGTCGTTCAACTGGCGCCCTTATTGACGGATGCGCTTCAATGAGGTCGCGGCGAATTCGCCGCGGATACCGAGCGTCACTTCGCCGTCCAGATTGAAACGCCACACTAATCCGGATTCGACGAAACCATACTCCGGATTGGACGAGGCAAGCCTCCGCCATGGCCGCGCAATCCGCGGCGATCGCCCGCCACTGTGGCTTCGGCAACGCCGACACCGTGACAGTCGTCCTGTAGAGCGACGAGCCGGACACGCGCGCCGCGACCACACCGGCGTCGATCTTCAGGTCGATCACCGCGCCGTTGCGCGCGTAGCTTCGGCCACGCGGCAGGCGGTTGGAGTAGTCGCTGTAGCGCTCGAGGTTCTGGCACCAGGCCTTTCCCCAGAAGGTCGTCGCGATGGCGCGGCCAGCGACCCTGACCGGCGATAACGCCCGGCATGCGCACGACGACGCCCGCGGCCTCGATGCGCGGCACTTCGGCAAGAAACCGGAGCGCCTCCGCTGGCGTCCAGCGAAGCGGATGGTAGATCTCGCCCGCATCGACCATCGCCTTCACCCAGGCGCATTTCCCGGCGGCGCGCTGTACCGGGAGCAGCAACGAGAGCAGCCGCGCCTTGTTCTTCGCGCCGGCGTATTCGCGCAGCGCCTGCGCAAGCGGCAGGTGCTGCGCCTTGGCCTGCGCCGAGAGCTTCGCCGTGTAGGTGGCGAGAAAGGCGAACGGCGCTTCCTCGTCGCCACGATTCTCGGCGAGGTTGAAGCACACTCGGCCGACCAGGTGCCAGGCGGAATTGCGCCGCCCGAGGAATTCGGGAAGGGCGAGCTTCGATTCCGCAAGCTCCTCGCGCAGCGCCTCGTCGAGCGCACGCCATGACGCGCGCAGCACCGCCGCAGTGAGGTACTCGGAGCCGGTCATGGGCGGTGCGTCGGTGACGAGAGTCACCAGCACTTCCGTGCCCGGCGCCGCGATCGGCCCGAGTGGGCCCGCGGCCTCGGCCTCCGGCAGTGCGCAGAGCGCCGTCACGTAACGCGCGGCGAACTCGCGCCAATAGGCGAAGAGCGGCGGCAGCGCGACGCCCACCTCGCCCGCCCCGAGCTGCAGCAGCCCGTGGCCCGTGCCGCGCGCGAAGGCGGTCTCGATCCTGCGCGCCAGATCCTCGGCGAGCGGGGGCGCGCCCTCGGCCGGCGCGACCATCAGCCGGCCGTGCGGCGTCACGATTGGCGCGAGGTTCGCCTCAGGCATGGGGTAGCTGCCGGCGCGCGAAAGAGAGCGCGCGCGGTATTCCGGGGATCAAGCCGTGGGCAAACGCACGGGCGGCTTGAGACCGAGCCTGGCCGCCCGACGAACATACCCCCGATCGTCGAACGTGAGCATTTCACTGCACGCGTGGCTGGCCGCATGATGCAGCGCGTCGGCGAAGTCGATGCCCCGTCGGCAGAGGCGCAGGGCCGTCTCGACCTGGTCATGGTCCTCCACCGTGACTCCCGGCAACGCGATGAGATGCTCGATGCATTCGAGGACTTTGCCGGCGGGCTGCTCGGCCACGGAGCGCAGGACCCATTCGAGCTCCAGCACTACGGTCCTCGGAACGAACACGTCGCCCATGGCGAGAATCATCTCCGCCAGGCGGGCCTGCGCCCGATCGTCGCGCAAGTAGTAGCGAACCAGGACGTTCGTATCAACCGCGCGCACGCTTCGACGCCCTCTTCATCGCAACACCTCCGTGCATCCGCGCAACGGGAATTCGCGGTCCGCCGTAATCGAGGATCGCGGCGCCCTCCTCGATGCGCGAGGGCGCGGCACGCTTGACCAGCCTGAGCAACGCGCCGCCCTTGTCGAGGTCGAACTCGACCTTGGAGCCTGGCGTAATACCCAGCGCTTGCCGGACCCGCTTCGGAATGGTGACCTGGCCCTTGCTGGTCACGGATACGGTTGCCATGGGATGCGGCCTCGAAGTAATACCTGGTAAGGATTCTACCCTTGCAGTCCGAAATTCGTGGCGGGATCTCACGACGCTCCACAGGCCGGATCTGCGCGCGCTCCAGCGTTGCGAGGCTCCATTCGACACGTCCGGGATCACTTGGCGCCATCGGCGATCTTTCTCAGGAACTCGATGTCGTCCGGTCTTGCGGCCGGCCGGCGAGCTCCTTCATCCGGATCAGGTTGGAATCCAGACGAAGCGCACCGCGACACGGCCACGAGATAGCGCACGCCGGCCGCTTCCAGGGCATTGACGATCGCATCGAAGCTTCCCAGTCTCATATCCGCTCAGCGAAGCTGCTCTTCGGTGTACAGCGACAGCTCGATCAGGCGGTCGAGCAGCTCCTCGCCGCGCAGCTCGGGAAAGTTCCGCCGCACCATCTCCTTGGCGAAGAGCCGCACGAGGTAGCGCAGCTTGAGGGCCTTCGCCCGCGCCGCGAACACGTAGTCGCGATGGCCGCTGTTCACGACGATGAGGTTGCGCTCGTCCTCGTATCGGGAGCGCCAGAGCTTTCCGGGGGCGTGCTCGAGCGTGTAGCCGGGCAGGCCCTTCGCGCCGCCGGCGGGCTCGCGCGCGTCCTCCGGCAGCAGGCTGTCGGTGACGGTTACGAGCGCCACGGCCTCGCATACAATCCCGCCCTGCCGTGCCGTGAGGCCGACGTGGACGAGGCCCGGCTCGTCAGCCGCGTGGAAGGTAACGAACTCGGATGTGTCGTTCTCCAGGCGGCCGGCGCCGTCGATCAATCGCCAGGCGTATTCCATCCCCTCCTCGACGGCGCGGCGGCTCGCGTCGCGAGCCACGGCCTTGAGCGTCCTCGATGCGCCCACGGAGAGCGTGCACGCCGCGGGAGCGATGCGAACGCTGTGCAAGGGGCCGGCGAACTCGAAGAACTGCCGTTGAGCGGCGTCGGCGCTTTCCCCCACGGGTACGCCCTCTATCGCCTCTCCGCCCTCCCCGGATTGCCCCGCGGAAGGCGGCGAAACGCGCCTCTGCCCGGCCACGTCGAACCATTGGTAGTCCTCGGCGGGCAACCCAAGCATCGCCTCGCGGAACGCGCGCTGGATGGAGCGCATGGTGTCGCGCGAGCTGCGTTCTTCCTCGGCCCGCTTGCGCTCATCGAGCAGCTCGAGCAGGCGGGCTTCCAGCGGACCCAGCGCCTGCACCAGCGCCTGCAGCGCCGCATCGTGGATGACGCCGGTGCGGGTGGCGGGCGTGAGGTTGAGGAACGGCGCGTCCACGATCCCCTGCAGAACGCCGCTCGTCCAGGGCGCCCCGCGGAAGGCGTCGAGCGCGGTGAGCGAGCCGACGATCCGCGTCCCCGAGCGGTAGAGTCCCACCTCGTTCGCGCTGTCCGGCGCGCCGAGATAGAGCTCGACGTAGATCTCGCCTTGCGGCGCCGCGGGCGCCGGCAACTGGTGCAGCAGCTCCCCGGCGAACTGGCGCGGCTCGACCGCCAGGTCCTTGCGCGCCTGCCGGTCGATCACGCGGATGCCGGCCCCCGACTGGCGGATGCGCTCGCGCAGCTCGGAAGCGAGGTAGCGCTGGATCTTCTCGCCCGAGAGCTGGCGCACGCCGGGAAGCAGCGGCTTGATCTTGAGCCGCGTTCCGGGTTCGGCGAGCAGGGAGCCGCGCCGTGCGACGGTGTAACCCGGATCGCCTTTGCGCATGCGCATCTCGTGCACGCGCCCGTCCTCGCCGGCCGAGGACATCGCGAGCTCCTCGCCCACGGTCCAGAAGGAGAGCAGCCCGATGCCGAACTCGCCCTGGATGCCGCGGGCGCCGTCGGTTTTCAGGCGGCGCTTGATCGAGTCGCAGATGTGGGTCGCGACGTAGCGGAAGTCGGGAGCGCCGTCGTCGTCGCGGGGTACGCCGCGGCCGTCATCCGCGATCTCCAGGAAGTGCTCGCCGCGCTCGCGCCCGCGGGTGATCGTGATCGTGCCGGCTCCCGCGTCGATGCTGTTCTCGACGAACTCCGCCACCGCCTTGAGGGGATTGTCCTGGGAGAGCGCGATGATGGTGATCGCGTTCCAGTCGTCGCCGATGCGCAGCCTGCCCGCTGCCTCGACTCCCTTGGCCTTGCGTCCCTTGCGGGCCGGCCGTGTCATTTCCTCCGTCATCGTGACTCGCGGTGCGAACCGTTACCCGAGCGCCGCGCGGATCTGATCGAGGGCCGTCGGATCCTCGATGGTGGTGAGATCGCCGGGATCGCGGCCCTCGCAGACTGCTTGAATGGAACGCCGCAGCAGCTTCCCGGAGCGCGTTTTCGGCAGGGCGGTCACGAAGCGGACCCGGGAGGGCCGCGCGATCGCGCCCAGCAATCGGTCCACGGTGGCGAGGATTTCCTTCTCCTGCGCCGCGGCGCCGGCTGCATCCGCGACCTTGGAGGCGTCCTTGACCACGGCGAATGCCACCGGCACCTGGCCCTTCACCGGATCGGAGATGCCGACCACGGCGACCTCCGCCACGTTGAGATGCGCCTGCACCGCCTCCTCGATCTCGCGCGTGCCGAGGCGGTGGCCAGCGACGTTGATCACGTCGTCGGTGCGGCCGAGGATGAAGTAGTAGCCGTCGTCGTCCCGCGTCGCCCAGTCGAACGTCGTATAGACCATCTCGTCCTCGAACGACTTGTAGTAGGTGTCGACGTAGCGTTCGTCGTCGCCCCAGAGGGTGGTCATCGACCCGGGCGGCAGCGGCGGCACGATGCAGAGGACACCTTTCTCGTTGGCGCCCACCTCCTCGCCGGTTTCCTCGTGCTTCAGCTTGATGTTGAAGCCGTACGCCGCGAAGGACGGCGAGCCGAACTTGCGCCGCGTGTCCTCGATGCCCGGGCACGCGGTGAGGATCGGCCAGCCGGTCTCGGTCTGCCAGTAGTTGTCGATCACCGGCACGCCGAGAGCATCGGAGACCCAGCGCGCGGTGGGCTCGTCGAGAGGCTCGCCCGCGAGGAACAGGTACTTGAGCGAGGAAACATCGTACTTCTTCATCCACGCCGGGTCCTGCTTCTTCAGCACCCGGATCGCGGTCGGCGACGAGAACATGGAGGACACCTTGTAGTCCTGGACGATCTTCCACCACACGCCGGCGTCGGGGCGGATCGGCACACCCTCGTACATGATCGAGGTCGAGCCGTTGATGAGCGGCCCGTACACGATGTACGAGTGGCCCACCACCCAGCCGATGTCGGAGGTGCAGAAATACACGTCGCCCGGGTTGGAGCAGAAGATATGCCGCATCGAGGCCGCGAGCGCCACCGCGTAGCCACCGGTATCGCGCTGCACCCCCTTGGCCTTGCCGGTCGTGCCGCTGGTATAGAGGATGTAGGAAGGCTCGTTCGACTCGAGCCAGGTGACCGGCACCTTGGCGCCGGCGTGCTTCTCGCGCTCGGCGGCATAGTCGGTGTCCCGTCCGGTGGTGAGGATCATGGACTTGTCGAGGCCGCGGTTCACCACGATCACGTGCTCCGGCGGCGACTTGGCGAGCCTGATCGCCTCGTCCGCGAGCGGCTTCAGCGCGATCATCTTCCCCATGCGCATTCCGGCGTCGCTGGTGACGACGACCTTCGGCTGCGCGTCGTCGATGCGCGCCGCGAGGCTTGCCGCCGCAAACCCACCGAACACCACCGAGTGAATGGCGCCCAGGCGCACCGTCGCCAGCATCGCGAACACCGCCTCCGGCACCATCGGCATGTAGATCAGCACGCGGTCACCCTTCCCCACGCCGCGCGCCTTGAGCATGGCGGCAAAACGCCCAACCTCGTCATGCAGCTGCGCGTAGGTGAAGGTGCGCGTGTCGTTCACCTCGCTCGAGATCCACACCAGCGCCTTCTGGTTGGGGCGATCGAGCAGGTGGCGGTCCACCGCGTTGAAGCAGAGGTTGGTCTCGCCGCCCACGAACCACGAGCGGAACGGCGGATTGGAGTAGTCGAGCACCTTGGCAAAAGGCTTCTCCCACTCGATCAGCTTCGCCTGCCCGCCCCAGAAGCGCTCCGGGTTATTGACCGAGCCCGCGTAGAAGCCCTGGTAGAGGGTGAGCGTCTCATCGCCGACAGCACCGCGCTTCGGCGCAGGCTTGGCCGCGGCCGGGCCCGGAGCCGCGATGGGTTTCGGCGGCGTGGCTGCGGCCTGCGTGGGCGTGGCGGCCGGTGCCACGGCGGGCGTGGCCACGCGCGCGTCCATGCGGTTCACGTCGACCACCAGCCGCCCGCGAACCCTGCCGGCGATCACGTCCCCCGCGCGCGCCACCGCTTGGCCGAGACCGATCTCCTCGACCATCGACTCGAGCATCGCCGGGGCAAGCTCCCTGGAAAGCATCGCCCACGCACGCTCGCGCCGCTCACGCGGCACGCTGACGCTGTTGATGCCGATGAGCGCGACCGCGCGCAGGATGAAGGGCGCGACCGTCACCGGAAAGTCCATTCCCTGCGCCAGGCCGCATGCGGTGACGACGCCTTCGGCCTGCGTCTGCGCGCAGGCGTTGGCGAGCGTATGGCTGCCGACCGAGTCCACCACCGCCGCCCAGCGCTCCTTCTGCAGCGGCTTCCCAGGCTGGGAAAGCGTCGCACGGTCGATCACCTCGGCCGCGCCGAGGGACTCGAGGTACGCGGCCTCGGCAACCTTGCCGGTGGAGGCCACGACACGGAATCCTCGCCGTGCGAGGAGCGCCACCGCGACGCTGCCCACCCCGCCGGTGGCGCCGGTGACAAGCACATCGCCACGCTCCCTGGTCACGCCCTCGCGCTCGAGCGCCATCACGCAAAGCGCCGCGGTGTAGCCCGCCGTGCCGATCGCCATCGCCTGGCGCGTCGTCATGCCGGCGGGAAGGCGGACCAGCCAGTCGCCCTTCAGCCGCGCCTTCTGCGCGAGGCAGCCCCAATGGCTCTCGCCCACGCCCCAGCCGTTCAGGATCACCTTGTCGCCCGGCTTCCACAACGGGTGGCTGCTCGACTCGACCATGCCGGCGCCGTCGATGCCGGCGACCATCGGCCACTGGCGCACGATCGGCGACTTGTTGGTAAGCGCGAGCGCGTCCTTGTAGTTGATCGTGGAATAGTCGAGGCGCACGACGACGTCGCCGGGCGGCAGGTCCTTCTCGTCGATGTCGGCGACCTGCGCCTTGAACTCCGGATCCTTGCTGAGGTGGATGGCTTTCATTCGTGGCTCCTGGCCCTGCAAGAATCGATCATTTTTCCATCACCCGGGGATTGTCTGCCGAGGCATGCTTGCGCGAAAAGTAATCCTTCGACTGCATCTCGCGCAGCCGGCTCGCGGTGCGCGCGAACTCGCGCTCGACCATGCGCGCGGGCGCATCGTCGCTGGCGGCCGGCGCGACCAGTTCCTCGGGCTGCGCTTCCGACGACATCACCAGCTTGACGCGTTGGTCGTAGAACACGTCCACGAGCCACGTGAAGCGGCGCACCACGTCGCTTTGCCCTGGCGCCATGCGCCTCACGTTCGAGACCAGCACCGTATGATATGCGCTCGCGATCTCGAGGTAGTCGACCTGCGAGCGCGGTCTTTCGAACAGCTCGGCGAAATCGAACCAGATGACGCCCTTGGCGCGGCGCTTGAAGGCGATCGCGCGGCCGCCGATGTCGATCGATCCGTCCGATGCGAAGGCGGCCTTGGTCATGGCGTCGAAGAAGCGCGCCAGGTGCGCCTCGGCCTCGGCCCCAAGCGGCATGTAGTAGACGCCGAGGCTCGCCAGCAGCCGGCGGCGGTGATCGGTCGCGCCGCCCAGTTGCACGACGTCCAGGTCGCGCTGCAGGACCTCGATCGCCGGCAGGAAGCGCGCGCGCTGCAGCCCGTTCGGGTAGAGCTCGTCCGGACGGTAGTTGGAGGTCATCACCAGCACCACGCCCTTGTCGATCAGCAGCTTCAGCAAGCGGCCGAGGATCATGGCGTCGGCGATGTCGCTCACGTGGAACTCGTCGAAGGCGAGC
>JBDSRZ010000134.1:0-8478 GCA_039929025.1 Usitatibacter sp.
CGGCCCTGGTCGTCGTCGTGGTGGTCCTCTCGCTCGCACCCGCGGTGGTCGCGGTCGTCACCGCCTTCACGCCGGCGCGCGGTCCGGTGCTCAGCTACGGCGGCTTCACCACCGCGCACATGGCCACCGCGATGGGGAAGTCGATGCAGCCCCTGTGGAACTCGCTCTCGCTCGCCGCCGTGGCCACGCTCGCCGGCGTGGTCTTCTCGGTCGCGGTGGCGTACCTGGTGGTCAAGCGCCGCTCCGCGTTCACGCGTTCGCTCGACGTGATGGTGATGCTGCCGCTCACCATTGCCGGCACGGTGCTCGGCATCGCGCTGGTGAACACTTTCAACACCGGCTGGCTGGTCCTCACCGGCACGTGGATGATCATGGCGCTCGCCTATTTCCTGCGCAGGATCCCCAACAGCGTCCGCGCGGCCGAAGGCCCGCTGCACAACGTGCGCGATTCGATCGAGGAGGCGTCGGTGAGCCTCGGCGTTCCCCCGCTGCGCAGCTTCTTCAAGGTGGTGCTGCCGATCATCGGCCCGGCGGTCGCGGCGGCTGCGGTGCTGATGTGGGTCACCTCGCTCTCGGAGCTGTCCGCGACGATCGTCCTCTACTACGGCGGCATGAGCACGATGCCGATCGAGATCTTCCAGCAGGTCGACAGCGGGCGCCTGGCGCTCGCGAGCGCCTACAGCTGCATCCTGATGCTGGCCATCTTCGTGCCCCTTGCGATCGCGCAATGGGTCTTTCGCGTGAAAGTGAACGTCGCCCAATGACCCACTTCCTCAGCAAGCGCATCGCCGGCGCCAAGCCCGCGGCGACCCGCGAGATGACCCGCCTCGGCAACGAGCTTGCCCGCGCCGGGCGCTCGATCATCTCGCTCGCCCAGGGCGAGCCTGACTTCGATACGCCCATGCACGTGCGTGAGGCCGGCAAGGCCGCGATCGACGCCGGCAAGACGCGCTACACCGACGTGCCCGGCACCCGCGAGCTTACCGAAGCGATCATCCGCAAGTTCCGGCGCGACAACGGGCTCGTCTACCAGCAGAACGAGATCACCATCGGGGTGGGCTCGAAGCAGGTGCTGTACAACGCGCTGCAGGCGACGCTCGACGCGGGCGACGAGGTCATCGTGCCTACACCCGCGTGGGTGTCGTACATGGACATGGTGACGCTGGCAGAGGGCCTGCCGGTGGTCCTGCGCTGCGGCGCCGAGCAGGGCTTCAAGGTCACCCCGCAGCAGCTCGAGCGCACCATCACGCCGCGGACCAAGTGGCTGATGTTGAACTCTCCCAGCAACCCGAGCGGCGCGGTCTATTCGCGCGACGAGCTTGTCGCCTTGGGCGAGGTGCTGCTGCGCCACCCGCACGTGTGGTTCATGTCCGACGACATCTACGAGAAGATCCTCTACACCGGCCTGCCCTTCCCGACCATGGCGGCGGTGCTGCCCGCACTCGCTTCGCGGTGCCTCACGATCAACGGCGTGTCGAAGGCGTTCGCGATGACCGGATGGAGGTGCGGCTACGGAGCGGGACCCGCGGAGCTGATCCGCGGCATCAACCTGGTGCAGGGGCAGTCGGTCTCCCACACCAGCTCGGTGAGCCAGGCCGCGGCGGTGGCCGCGCTCGATGGGCCGATGGATTTTCTCGGACCCTTCGTGGAGGCCTACCGTCGCCGGCGCGACCTGGTAGTGGCGGCGATGAAGGCCATCGACGGCATCGAGTGCTCGGTGCCCGACGGCGCGTTCTACGTCTTCCCCGGCTGCAAGGCGCTGCTGGGCGGGAAAATCGACTCCGACACCAATTTATGCATGTACTTCCTGGAGCATGCGGGTGTCGCTACGGTGCCGGGAAGCGCTTTCGAGCTTCCGGGCCACTTCCGCATCTCGTATGCGGCGTCGGATGCCGAGCTCGCGGAGGGAATGAGGCGGATCACCGCCGCCTGCGCGGCGCTTCGGTAGCGCAAGAATGAAAACGCCCCGGGCGGGGAGCCCGGGGCGTTCTTGCAGCGCAGGACTGCTTACTTGCCGTCGTGGTCCGAGTCGCCGGGGGTGGCGCGCTCGACGGCGTCGCTCACGCGATGCCAGGAATCCTTGGTCGCATGCTTGGCATGTTCCCAGGTGAGCGCCGATTTGCCCTTGGCGCGCTGCCAGTCGCGAGCGAGGTCGGATTCGACTTCGTCGAACTTCTTGCCCGGATACTTCGAGTAGTTGTCTACGCCGTAACGATAGGCGGGACCGTAGTCCTCGAAGGTCGAGCCCTTGGTCACGTACGGGCGGCTCACATAGTTCTCACGCCAGTAGGCCTCTTCCACCGTCGGATCGATCTGCTCGGCGATGCCCTTGCCTGCCAGGCCACCGGCAACCGCTCCGATCGCTGCGCCAATCACGGTGCCGACCGGGCCGACCACCGTTCCCGCTGCCGCGCCTGCCGCCATGCCGCCGGCGGCGGCGCCAAGGCCAGTACCCACCGGGTGGGAGCCAGGGGCTCCGGTGATCGGATCGCGGTTTGCGTCTTTGCGTTCTTGCGTCATGGTTAATCCTCCAGAGTGATCGTAATCATTTGAGAGACGGATCGCGACTTCGTTCATTTCCCCGCGTCGCAGTCAAAGGAATAAAACAAGGCGCGTAGGAATTCGCCGACTGAAAGGAAAATATTGGGAGGCAAGCTCGATTCGCGATCCCCATGGGATGATGACGGATGCCAAAAATTACCGAAACCGACCTCGACCGGCTCGAACAGTATCTGAACGCCCCCGAGCGCACGGATGCCACCATGCCGCTCGACATGGCCCAGGGCTTGTTGGCCGCGGTGGCGAGCGCGCCTGCGCCGATCCCGCAGGAGAAGTGGCTGCCCGCGGTGCTCGGTGAGGGGCACCTTTTTACGGACGCGGAAGAGAAGGCGGAGATCACCGCAATCCTCGCGCGCTTCGCCGAGGACACCGCGCGTCACCTGAACGAGGGCGAGGGATTCGACTTTATTCTTTACGGCGACGACGAGGATTTCGGCGCGTGGGCCGGGGGATATCTCGCTGGCGTGGACCTGGCCGATCCGACGTGGGAAGAATCCACCGACCCCGAAGACCTCGACACGATGCTCTTTCCCTTCCTCGCGCTCACCGGCGAGGCGAAGGAGATGGCGCTGGAGGCGGACGAGGAATGGATGAGCGAGGCGGAAGAGAAGGAAATGCTCGCCGAAGTCCGCGAGGGGCTGGCCGACCACCTCATCGACATCCGCCAGCACTGGTTCGAGAAAAGAATTCCGCCGACGGTGAAGCGGGACGGACCGAAGGTGGGCCGCAATGACCCCTGCCCCTGCGGCAGCGGAAAGAAATACAAGAGTTGCCACGGTAAATGAGCGCCCGCGCGCCCGCGGCGGCGGCGCCCCGGACTTTCCGCGAGCGCCTGGGCGCGCTGAAGAACCTGCCGCCGTTCATCCAGCTGGTCTGGGATACGAGCCCCGCGCTCACCGTCGCGCAGGGCGTGCTGCGCCTGATGCGCGCGCTGCTGCCGGTCGTCGTTCTTTATGTCGGCAAGCTGATCATCGATGAGGTGGTGACGCTTGCCCAGGCGCCGCACCCCGGCGACACGCTCGACGCCTGGAGGGACAGCGGGCTACTCACCCGGATCACCTGGCTCCTTGCGATCGAATTCGGGCTGGCGATCGTCTCCGACGTGCTCGCACGGGTGGTGGGCCTCGTGGACACCCTGCTTTCGGAACGTGTCGGCACGGAAACGAGCCTCAGGCTGATGCGGCACGCGGCGACGCTCGACCTCGAGGATTTCGAGGACAGCGAGCTGCAGGACCGGCTCGAGCGCGCCCGCCGCCAGGCTTCGGGGCGCATGACGCTGCTGGCGCAGATCTTCAACCAGCTGCAGGACATGGTGACGATCGCGAGCTTCGCGATCGGCCTCATCGTCTACGCGCCCTGGCTGATCGTGCTGCTTGCAGTGGCGCTGGTGCCGTCCTTCATCGGCGAGGCGCATTTCAACGCGCAGAGCTACTGGCTCAACTACAACCGCGCGCCGGAGCGGCGCGAGCTCGACTACGTGCGCCAGACCGCGGCCTCCGTGGAGACCGCGAAGGAAGTGAAGATCTTCAACCTGAACCCCTTCCTCATCGAGCGCTACCGGATCCTCGCGGAAAGCTTCTTCAACGCGAACAAACGCCTGGCGATACGGCGGGCGGGGTGGGGCGGAATCCTCTCGACCATCGGCACCGTCGCGTACTACCTGGCCTATGCGTACATTGTCTGGCGCACCATCCGCGGCGAGTTCACCATCGGCGACCTCTCGTTCCTCGCCGGCTCCTTCCGTCGATTGCACCAGATGATGGAGGGGCTGCTGGTCGGCTTCACGCAGGTGGCTTCGCAGGCACTCTACCTCGACGACCTGTTCTCGTTCTTCGAAATCCAACCCGAGATCGCCTCCCCCGCCAATCCGCGCCCGTTCCCCCAGCCGATCGAGGAAGGTTTCGTCTTCGAAGACGTGGGCTTGCGTTATCCCGGCGCCGAGCGCTGGGCAGTGCGCAATCTCGCCTTCACCCTGAGGGCCGGCGAGGTGCTTGCGCTGGTAGGCGAGAACGGCGCCGGAAAAACGACGCTGGTGAAGTTGCTCTCGCGGCTCTACGATCCTGACGAGGGGCGCATCCTCCTCGACGGCCACGACCTGCGCGAATACGACCTCTTTGCGCTCCGCGCCAACATCGGCGTGATCTTCCAGGACTTCGTGCGCTTCCACCTCACGGCGGGCGAGAACATCGCGGTCGGGCGTATCGAGGCGCGCGACGACCGAGTGCGGATCGAGTTCGCGGCGCGGCAGAGCGGCGCCGACCAGGTGGTCGAGAAGCTGCCCGGCGGCTACGACCAGGTGATCGGCAAGCGCTTCAAGAGCGGCATCGACCTGTCGGGCGGCGAATGGCAGAAGATCGCCATCGCACGCGCGTACATGCGCGAGGCCCAGGTGCTGATACTCGACGAGCCCACCGCCGCGCTCGACGCGCGGGCCGAGTTCGAAGTGTTCCAGCGCTTCAAGGGGCTCTCGGAGGGCAGGACGGCGGTGCTGATTTCGCACCGCTTCTCGAGCGTGCGCATGGCCGACCGCATCGTGGTACTGGGCGACGGCACAGTGGAAGCGATCGGCACCCACGAGGAGCTGCTGCAACGCGGCGGACGCTACGCGGAGCTGTTCGAGCTCCAGGCTGCCGGCTACCGTTGACGCCCTATCCCATGGGAGAGGGCCGGGGAGAGGTCAGGCCAGGCGCAGCTTCACAGCGCAGGTACCTTTCGGCCCCTCCATCACGTCGAACTGGACGATCTGCGAGACCTTGAGGGCCTTCGCGCTACTGATGATGTCGGCCGAGTTGACGAACAGGTCGGCGCCGCCTGAATCCGGGGTGATGAGGCCGAAGCCCTTGGCTGCGTTGAAGAATCTGACTTTGCCTGTGGCCATGGCGCTACCTTTTTTGGAAGTGACTGCACGCCAGGGAATCAACGCGCGCGGTCTTCGATGGTACAGGGGATCCGCGCCCACCGTTGGGTCAAGCTGGCGCGACCGGGTCGGCGGCGGGCGCGGGGGATGGCTCCGCAGCCAGAACCTTCGGAGCGCGCGGCAGGGTGAAGCGGAAGGTCGAGCCCTGTCCGAAAACGCTTTCCACCGACACCTTGCCGTCGTGGGCTTCCACGAAAGTCTTCACGATGGCCAGGCCCAAACCGACGCCGCCGCGTTTAGGATCGGTTTCGAGCGCTTCGAAGACCTTGTCGAGGCGGTCGGCGGGGATGCCTGCGCCGTTGTCCCTGACCCAGATCTCGATGGGTTGGCTGCCGCCCGGATCCGAGGCGCCGATGGTCACCTCGCCGCCGGGCGCGTAGGCGATGGCGTTGCCCAGCAGGTTCTGCAGGACGCGCCGCAGGAGGTTGGCATCCGCGTTCGCCTCGAGCTCGTCGGGGACCTGGTTCACGACTCTCGTCGCGGCCTTGGCCGCGATCGGCTGCAGGTCCTGGATCAGCGTCTCCACTATCGGCCAGAGGTCGAACCTGCGCCGCTCGATCTTGACGCCCAACTCGGTGAGCAGCTGCGTGTTCTCGGCGAGGACCGCGCCGACCAGTGTCTCCAGTTGGCGCGTATTACGGGCGAGGATCTTCAGCAGCCGCGTGTTCTCCGCATCCAGCCCGGCGCCGCCCAGGCGCTGCTCGAGCAGGTAGGCCGAGAAGGTGATGGCGGAGAGCGGCGTGCGCAGGTCGTGGGCGACAAAGGCGAGGTATTCGGTCCGGCGGCGCTGGACCGCGCGCAGCTGGGTCTCCGCGAACGCCTTCACCGCGGCGGCAATGGCATCGTCGAAGAACTTGTCCAGGTAGCGGCGAGCCTGGCCGACCAGGTTTACGCCGTGGCGCTCGCCAAGCTCGTGGATACAGTCCCGCAGGATGTTGTACTCGGTGACCACTTCCTCGATGTCGAAGCCATCCTCGAAACGTTGCAACCCGTGCGCAAGGGGGCTCGAGGGGCGGTTGTCGCCCTCCACCGCCTCCGACGCGGTGACCAGGCACGCCGCGAGCTCCGCTATCCAGCCGGGGATGTGGTCGTTCAGCGCCGGGGTATCGAGCTTTGCGGCGGAGGGAAGGGCGCAGACCTGCTCGCGCCAGCGCAGGAGGACCGTATCGCGCTCCTCCAGGATTGCCGTAGCCAACTGCCGAAGGATTTTCACGCGCGTTCCCGATATGAGCAGGAGTGTCGGACACAGCCTACAGCAGGGCGTTCAGTTGTCTGGCATTGCATAGGTAATCCATACGGGGGATGAGGTAGCTGACTAATCCTCGGCCGCCTGCACTGCGTAGCCGCCCGATTTCTCGTCGCGAGCGAGCGTGACGAGGTTGCGCGCGCGCGCCTCTTCCAGCAGCTCGTTGAATGAGCGGAAGCCGTAGTAGCTCTCGTTGAAGCCCGGTTTGCGGCGCTTCAGCGCCTGCTTGATCATCGAGCCCCACACCCGCTCCTCCTCGCCGCGTTCGTCGACCAGGGCCTCGAGGGTGTCGAGCACCAGGTCCATGGCCTCCTGCTTCCTGTCCTCGTCCGCGGCGGAGACAGCGGGAGCGGAGCCTCTTGCCAGAGCGGCTCCCTCTGCCTCGGGCGCCCGGGGTGTGGGAGAAGAGGGTCGGGATGAGGATGCCTTCTTCCCCGTCGCCGGCTTGCGCGCCTTCTGCACCCGCACCAGGTCATCGTAATAGATGAACTCGTCGCAGGCGCCCACCAGCAGGTCCGAGGTCGATTTCTTCACGCCCACGCCGATCACCGTCTTGTCGTTCTCGCGCAGCTTGCTCACCAGCGGCGAGAAATCCGAGTCGCCGCTCACGATCACGAAGGTGTCGACATGCGCCTTGGTATGGCAGAGGTCGAGCGCGTCGACCACCATGCGGATGTCGGCGGAGTTCTTCCCCGACTGGCGCAGGTGCGGGATCTCGATCAGCTCGAAGGAAGCGCCGTGCATCGGCGCCTTGAATTCCTTGTAGCGGTCCCAGTCGCAGTAGGCCTTCTTCACCACGATGCTGCCCTTGAGCAACAGGCGCTCGAGCACCTTGCCGATGTCGAACTTGTCGTACTTCGCCTCGCGCACGCCCAGGGCGACGTTCTCGAAGTCGCAGAATACGGCCATGCTCTTGGTGTCGTTGGGGGTCGTCATGCCCGCCATCGTACCAGCGTAGTATTTCGCGCATGCCGAACGCCGCCGCCGCCACCACCGCCCTGCGCTTCAGCGTCGCTGCCTGGGCGATCGCCGCGCTGCTCCTCTACCTCGCCCTGCGGCTGCACCTGCTGCCGGCGCTGCTTGCCGGACTGCTGGTTTACGAGCTTGTCCATGTCATCGCCTTGCGGCTGCCGTTAGTGCGCGGGTCCGCCGCGAAGCTTTCGGCGGTGGGCCTTGTCGCGACGGTGGTGGTGTTGGTGCTGGTGGGCGTCATGTTCGGAATTGGCGCCTTCCTCAAGAGCGACGCGGGCAGCCTTGCCAACATGCTGCAGAAGATGGCCGAGATCGTCGAGGCGGCGCGCGGGAAGCTGCCGTCGTGGGTGGTCGAGAACCTGCCGACCGACCCCGAAGCGGTGAAGGAAGGGGTCATCGGCTGGCTGCGCGAGCACGCGGTCGAGCTGCGCACCATGGGCGGGGAGTTCGGGCACGCACTGGTGCACATCATCATCGGCATGGTGATCGGCGCGATGGTGTCGCTGCATGAAGCGATGGAGCGGACGGGGGGCGCGCCGCTCGTGTCCGAACTTTCCGAACGCGCGCGCCGCGTGGGCGATGCCTTCCGCCGCGTGGTTTTCGCCCAGGTGCGCATCTCGCTGGTGAACACGGCGCTCACCGCGATCTACCTCCTCGGGGTCCTGCCGATCCTGGGCATCCACCTGCCGTTCGTGAAGACCATGGTGCTGGTGACTTTTCTCGCGGGGCTGCTGCCGGTGATCGGCAACCTGATCTCGAATACGGTCATCGTGGTGGTGAGCCT
>JBDSRZ010000135.1:0-7721 GCA_039929025.1 Usitatibacter sp.
GTAGATGGCGCGGATGAAATAGGGCTTGGTGGAGACTTCGGCCATCCGCCAAGTCTACCTGCGCATGGCCTTCTCGGAGGCGGTCATCGAGTCGATGAAGGCCTGTCTGGAGAAGAGCCGTTCGGCGTATTTCAGAAGCGGGGCGGATGGCTTATTGAGCTGGATCTGGTAGTAGTCCAGGCGCCACAGGAGCGGGGCGATGGCCACGTCGAGCATCGAGAACTCTTCGCCCAGCATGTACTTCTGCTTCACGAAGATCGGCGCGATCTGGATCAGGTTTTCGCGGATGTAGAGCCGCGCCTTCTCCTGGGCCTTCTGCGTTCCCGATTCCAGCGTCTGCACGTGGTTGAAGAGCTCCTGCTCGAAGCGGAACAGAAAAAGGCGCGCGCGCGCCCTCATCACCGGGTCCGCGGGCATCAACTGCGGATGCGGGAAGCGCTCGTCGATATACTCGTTGATGATGTTCGACTCGTACAGGACGAGGTCGCGCTCGACCAGGACCGGCGTGCGGTTGTACGGATTCATCACCGCGAGGTCCTCGGGCTTGTTCATGAGGTCCACGTCGATGATCTCGAAATCCATGCCCTTTTCGTAGAGCACGATGCGGCAACGGTGGCTGAAGGGATCGGTGATCCCCGAATAAAGCGTCATCATCTTTTCTTAACCCCTTGTCGCTCGCCTGCGGGCGGGAAGTCGCCCTAGCGAACGTCCTTCCAGTATTCGGTCTTGAGCATCAGCGCCAACCCGACGAAGGCGGCGAGGAAGAAGAGCACGAGGATGCCCCAGTGCTTGCGGTCGCCCTGCGAGGGCTCTCCCATGTAGGCGAGGTAGTTGACCAGGTCGCCCACGTACTGGTCGTACTCGCGCGCGGACAGGGTGCCCGGGCGCTCGACGACCAGCTTCTGCGTGCGCCTGGTATCGCCGGTGTGCTCGTCCATGCGCTCGGCCACCTGCAGCGCCTGGTCGCCCTGGTATTCCCACAGCACGTGCGGCATCGCCACGTTGGGGAACAGCGTGTTGTTCCAGCCCGACTTGGATTCCGGGTCGCGATAGAAGCTGCGCAGGTAGGTGTAGAGCCAATCGGCGCTGCGCGAGCGGGCGGCGAGCGAGAGGTCCGGCGGCACGATGCCGAAGGCCGCCTTGGCGATCTTCGGGTCGAGAGCGGTGCCCATGGTCTCGCCGACCTTGTCGGCGGTGAACAGCAGGTTGTCGCGGATCTGGTCCTCGTTCAGCCCGAGGTCCGAGAGCCGCGCGTAGCGCATCGCCCCCGCCGAATGGCAGTTGAGGCAGTGGTTCACGAAGATCTGCGCGCCGCGCTGCAGCGAGGCCTTGTCGTGCAGGTCCGCGGGCGCGCGATCCAGGGGAGTCTTGCCGCCGCCGGCGGATGCCCAGGCGAGCACGGGGGCGAGGAGGATCGCGGCAAGGATCTTCTTCATCACCAGGTCACCCGTTGGGGCTCTGACTTCTCGCGATCGTTGGCGGTGTACCACGGCATCAGCAGGAAGAAGAGGAAGTAGATCACCGTCAGCACGCGCGCCGCCCAGAGCGCGGTGTAGTCGCCGCCCACGATGGGCAGCCCCTTCGGGAATTCACCCCAGACCGTGGTGGGCTCGACGCCCAGGTAACCCAGGATCAGGAACGCGACGATGAAGAGCGCGAACCATGCCTTGTAGCGCGGGCCGCGATAGCGGATGGACTTCACCTTGCCGCGGTCCAGCCAGGGGAGAATAAAGAGAATCAGCGTCGCCGCGCCCATCACCGCCACGCCGGGGAACTGCGAGCCGAAGATCGGCGGTATGGCGCGCAACATCGCGTAGAACGGCGTGAAGTACCAGACGGGCGCGATGTGCTCGGGGGTCTTCAGCGGGTCGGCGGGGATGAAGTTGTTGTACTCGAGGAAGTACCCGCCCATCTCCGGGGTGAAGAACACGATCGCGGAGAAGACCAGCAGGAAGACCGCGACCCCGAAAGTGTCCTTGACCGTGTAATACGGGTGGAAGGGTATGCCGTCGCGCGGCTTGCCCGACACCGGGTCGATATCCTTCTTTATCTCGACGCCGTCCGGATTATTCGACCCGACCTCGTGCAGCGCCATGATGTGCGCCGCGACCAAACCGAGCAGGACCAGCGGCATCGCCACTACGTGCAGGGCGAAGAAACGGTTCAGCGTCGCGTCCGAGACGTTGTAGTCGCCGCGGATCCACACCGCCAGCGGCTCGCCGATGAGCGGAATGGTGCCGAAGAGGTTGATGATGACCTGCGCGCCCCAATACGACATCTGGCCCCACGGCAGCAGGTAGCCGAAGAATGCCTCGGCCATCAGCGTGAGGTAGATGAGGACGCCGAAGATCCAGATCAGCTCGCGCGGCTTGCGGTAGGACCCGTAAATGAGCCCGCGGGCCATGTGCAGGTACACGCAGATGAAGAACATCGACGCGCCCGTGGAGTGGATGTAGCGGATGAGCCATCCCCCAGGCACGTCGCGCATGATGTACTCGACCGAGGCGAAGGCGTCCGCCGCGCTCGGCTTGTAGTTCATGGTGAGGAAGATGCCGGAGACGATCTGGATAACCAGCACCAGGGCCGAGAGCGCCCCGAAGTAGTACCACCAGTTGAAGTTCTTCGGGGCGTAGTACTCGGAGGCATGCTCCTTCCACAGCGCCACCAGCGGGAAGCGCTGGTCCACCCAGGTGAGGATGCCGTTGAAGGGGCCGGCGCCGGTTACGGGCTGCTTGGTGGGCGCCATCTCACGCAACCTTCGTGTCTTCGCCGATCACCAGCAGCGCGTCGCTTGCATAGCGGTGCGGCGGGATGACGAGGTTGGTCGGCGCCGGCGAGCCCTTGAACACCCGCGCGGAAAGGTCGAAGCGCGAGTTGTGGCACGGGCAGTAGTAGCCGCCGGGCCAATCGGCTCCCATGTCGGAGGCGGCACCGATCTCCTTCTTGAGCGTGGGTGAGCATCCCAGGTGGGTGCAGACGCCTTCGGCCACGAACACTTCCGGCTTGATGGAGCGTTCGGGCCCCTTCACGTAATCCGGCTGCCTGGCGGCCTTGGAATCCGGGTCGGCCAGCACCTGGTCGTGTCCTTTCAGCTTCTCCAGCATCTCCGGGGTGCGCCTGAGGATCCAGACGGGCTTGCCGCGCCACTCGATCGTGATCTGCTGGCCGGCCTCGATCTTGGAGATGTCGGCCTCGACCGGGGCGCCGGCAGCCAGCGCCCTGGCGCTCGGGAACCAGCTCACCAGGAGCGGCGCGGCGACACCCCCAGCGACGGCGGCTCCGGCGGCGGATGTGGCCACGAGGAGGATGCGGCGTCTCTTCTCGTCGACGTTGTCTCGGACGATAGCGGTCATTTCGGGGAATCGGAGCGGGGAATTGGGCGGGGAACGAGGTTGGTTCGGCATTTTAGCGGATTTGACCCCCCCACTTAAAGCCCGCCGCCCGCAACGCCGCGTTGACGCGAGCCCCGGGGCCTCCTACGCTCCAGCCTTTGGCAACCGGAGCGACACATGAGCTGGGCATCGGAATTCAGGGAGTTCGCGGTCAAGGGCAACGTGGTCGATCTGGCGGTGGGCGTCATCATCGGCGCTGCCTTCGGCAAGATCGTCGAGTCGTTCGTGAGCGACATCGTGATGCCGGTCGTGGGCAGATTCACCGGCGGCATGGATTTCACCAACCTCTTCATCGCGCTCGCCCCCATCCCTGCGAACCTGCCCATGACCCTGGACGCGATGAAGAAGGCCGGAGTGCCGGTGATCGCCTGGGGTAATTTCCTCAACATCGTGCTCAACTTCGTGATCCTCGCCTTCGTCGTTTTCCTGATGGTGAAGCAGATCAATCGCATCCGGCGCGAGGCGCCGAAGGCGCCGGCGCCGCCCGCCGAGGACGTGATCCTGCTGCGTGAAATCCGCGATTCCCTGGTGCGCAAGGGGTAGGAAGCGCGCACGCTGCGGATACAATCCGCAGCTTTACCCTCACTGATCCATGCGCAAGCTCTGGCTGGTCTTCGCCCAGGCGGTCACGCTCACCCTGGCGGTGCTGTTTGTCGTGAGCCTGGTCAAGCCCGACTGGCTCGCCTGGCGCGCGCAGCAGGTGGTCGAGGTGCGCGAGGCGGCCCCCGCTCCCGCCGGCGGCCTTCCTGGGGCCCCCGGAAGGCCCCTGTCCTTCAGCGACGCGGCGAAGAAGGCGATCCCATCCGTGGTCAACATTTCGGCGACGCGCCAGGTGAACCGCCGCACCCCGCTGCTCGACGATCCCGCTTTCCAGCGCTTTTTCGGTGAGCGCTTCCAGCTGCCGGCGGAAACACAGCTGTCGCTGGGATCGGGGGTGATCGTGAGCCGCGAGGGCTATATCCTCACCAACGACCACGTGGTGGAGGGCGTGACCGACATCCAGGTGACCCTGAACGACGGTCGCACGCTTGTGGGCAAGGTAGTCGGAACCGACCCGGAGACCGATCTCGCGGTGGTGCGGATTTCCGCACCGAGCCTTACTCCGGTGACATTCGGACAGTCGGACCAGGCGCGAGTGGGCGACGTGGTGCTCGCGATCGGCGACCCGTTCAGCGTCGGCCAGACGGTGACCATGGGAATCGTGTCGGCGGTCGGGCGCGAGATCGGCACCGCGAGTCCTTTCGGCAGCTTCATCCAGACCGACGCCGCGATCAATCCCGGCAACTCGGGCGGGGCTCTCGTCGATACCGCCGGCAACCTGATCGGCATCAACACGCTCATCTTCTCCCGTTCCGGCGGTTATCAGGGCATCGGCTTCGCGATCCCGGTGAGCCTCGCCAAGCGGGTGCTCGAGCAAATAATCGAGACCGGCAGCGTGACGCGCGGCTGGTTCGGCGTGGACGTCGCCGACATCACGCCTGAGCTCGCCGAATCCCTCGGGCTGAAGGGGACGCGCGGCGCGATCGTGGGCGCCATCGAGCGCGGCAGTCCCGCCGAGAAGAGCGGCATCAAGCTGGGCGACGTGATCGTGAGCGTGAACGGCAAGGCGGTCGCGAACACCACCGCGACCCTCGCGGCGATCGCCGAGATGCCCCCGGGCAAATCGGTGCCGGTGCGCGTGGTTAGACGGAACCAGGAACTGGGCCTCGACGTGCAGGTCGGCAAGCGCCGGCCGCGTCCCAAGACCGAGGAGTGAAGCGCGGTTATTCCTGCGCGGCCTCGCCCGGCACGGGAGCAGCCTTGCGGCGCTTCTCGATCCCCTGCCCGAGGAGGATTCCCACCTCGTAGAGCAGGCACATCGGCAGCGCCAGCGCGATCTGCGAGACCACGTCGGGCGGCGTCACCACCGCGGCCACGATGAAGATCGCCACGACCACGTAGCCGCGCCATTCGCGCAGCTGCGCCACGTTCACGATTCCCATCAGCACCAGCACCACGACCACCACCGGCACCTCGAACGCGAGCCCGAAGGCGAGGAACATGCCGAGCACGAAATTGAAGTACGCCTCGATGTCCGGCGCCACCGAGATGCTCTTGGGCGCGAAGGTCGCGATGAAGCGGAACACTCCGCCAAACACCACGAAGTAGCAGAAGACCATCCCCGCCAGGAAAAGGAGCGTGCTGCTCACCACCAGCGGCAGCGCGAGTCGCTTCTCGTGCAGGTACAGCCCCGGGGCCACGAACGCCCACACCTGGTAGAGGATGAACGGCAGCACCAGGACGAAGGCCGCCATGAACGAGATCTTCACCGGGATGAGGAAGGGCGTGATGACGCCGGTGGCGATCATGCGCGAGCCCTCGGGGAGGTTCGCCATCAGCGGCGCGGCGAGAAGGTCGTAGAGCTCGGCGCTGAAATAGAGAGTGGGCGCGCACGCGACGAAGAACACGACCAGGGATTTCACGAGCCGCCCGCGCAGTTCGATCAGGTGCGAGAGGAAGGTCTCCTGGGCCTCTTCCACGGCTGTCAGCCCGCGCCGGTAGGACGTGCGGCGCCCGACGGCGCGGGGGGCTCGATGCCGAGCTCCAGTTGCGGCGATGGCGGTGGCCGCGCCGCGGCCTCCGCGGCAGGCGTTTCAGTCGCGGCGGGCTCCGCGGCCGGAGGCTCGCCCACAAGCTCCCGGTCGACCGCTGTGCGCAGCTCCCGCACCTCCCGCTCCGCCTGCGCCGCCTGCGACTCGATGTCCGACCGGAACGATCGCGCGGCATTCTCGAACTCGCTTTTCACCTTGCCCAGCTCGGCGAGCTCCATTTCGCGGCTGATGTCCGACTTCACCTGGGTCACGTAGCGCTGCAGCCGACCGAAGAGGATTCCGAGGGTGCGTGCCACTTTCGGCAGGCGCTCCGGACCGATGACCACGAGCGCGACCACGCCGATCACGAAGATCTCTGAGAAGCCGATGTCGAACATGCGCGAGGAGAGCGCGGGGCGAGAGTGAGGCGGCGGAGTCGAAGCGAGGCGCGCTTCAGCTCTTCTGCTTGTCCTTGATCTCGCCTTCGATGGTGGTGCCGGGGGCCCCGATCTCACCCGAGGCGGCGGTCTTGGACTTGTCGTCCTCGGCGCCCTTCACGCCGTCCTTGAAGCCCTTCACCGCTCCGCCCAGGTCGGTGCCGATGTTGCGCAGCTTCTTCGTGCCGAAGATCAGCAGCACGATGACGAGGACGATGACCCAATGCCAGATGCTGAACGAACCCATGTTGCTTTCTCCTGGAGCGGCGGAGGTCTGTCCTCTGTGGAATCGACCCCGTCAGGAAGGCGCAACCATGCGCCCGAGGGGGTTGGGACCGCCGATGATGTGTACGTGCAAATGATACACGTCCTGCCTGCCGATCCGACCCGTATTGATGATGGTGCGGAAGCCGTCGGTGAGCCCCTCGTCGCTCGCCAGGCGTCCGGACATGGCGAGGATCCGGCCCAGGACGCGGGCGTGCTCGTCGCCGCACTGCGCGAGCGAATCCACGTGCTGCTTCGGGATGATCATGAAGTGCACCGGCGTCATCGGATTGATGTCGTGGAAGGCGAGCATGTCGTCGTCCTCGTACACCTTGCGGCTCGGGATCGTGCCGGCGACGATCTTGCAGAAGATGCAGTCGGTCATGGCGTTCCTTTCGTTCTCGAAGCCTTTTCCTCGTGTCCCGAGCGCCCCATGCGGCGCTCGAGCTCGGCGAGCACCTCCTCCACCCCGACTCCGTGCCACCCGAGCATCACCAGGCAGTGGAACCAGAGGTCGGCGGTCTCGTGCACGATCTCCTCACGCTTGCCGCCCTTGGAGGCGATCACCGCCTCGGTGGCCTCCTCGCCCACCTTCTTGAGGATGGCGTCGAGGCCCTTCGCATTGAGGCAGGCCACATAGGAAGTGCCCGGCTCGGCCGAGCGGCGCGCGGCGATCGCCGCTTCGAGGCGCGCGAGGATCGGCTCGTCAGCCATGGGGTACTGCCCGCGGTGGCTCGATCACCGGGTCGGTCTCGACCCAGCGGCGCTCCCCGCCGGCACCTTGCAGGAGGTTGAAGAAACAGCGCCGCCTTCCGGTGTGGCAGGCTACGCCGCCCTGCGAATGGACGCGCAGCAGCACGGTGTCCGCGTCGCAATCAACGCGGATCTCGACCACGCGCTGGATGTGTCCCGAGGTTTCGCCCTTCTTCCAAAGCGCCTTGCGCGAACGCGACCAGTAGACCGCCTCGCCCGTCTCGGCGGTGCGTGCGAGGGATTCGCGGCTCATCCACGCGACCATCAGCACTTCGCCCGAGTCCGCGTCCTGCGCCACTGCCGGC
>JBDSRZ010000136.1:0-2938 GCA_039929025.1 Usitatibacter sp.
CGTTGCCGGGGAAGTCGTAGCGCTTGAGCGCCACCAGCGCATCGTCGGCGAGCTTCGGCGGCGCGTTGCCACTGTGGCGCGCGAGGCGGGCGAGCACCTGGTCCACCATGAGCGCGATGTCCTCGGGAATCTCGCGCAGGCTCGGCATCTTGAGCTCGATCACGTTCAGGCGATAGAAGAGGTCCTGCCGGAACTCGCCCGCCTCCACCTGCTCGGTGAGGTTCCGGTGGGTGGCCGAGATGATGCGCACGTCGAGCGGCTCCTCGCGCGTATCGCCCACCGGCCGCACCTTCTTCTCCTGGATCACGCGCAGCAGCTTTACCTGCATGAGCAGCGGCAGGTCGCCCACCTCGTCGAGGAAGAGCGTGCCTTTCTGCGCCGCCTGCAGGTAGCCCTGCTTGTCGTTGTCCGCGCCGGTGAAGGCGCCCTTCCTGTAGCCGAAGAACTCGCTCTCCATCAGGTTCTCCGGGATCGCGCCGCAGTTCACCGCGACGAACGGCGCATCGGCGCGCGACGACCCGAGGTGGATCAAGCGCGCCGCGACTTCCTTGCCCGAGCCCGACTCGCCGGTGATATAGACCGGCGCCTGCGTGCGTGCGAGCTTGCCGATCATGTCGCGCGCCTTCAGGATCGGCGGCGATTCGCCCAGCAGCCGCGCCACTCCCGGCGGCGGCGTCTCGCCAGTGGCCGCGCGCCGCGCGTGCGACGGCCGCGGCAATTTCAACGCGCTCATCACCAGCGGGCGAAGCTGCTCGAGCTTGATCGGCTTGGCGAGGTAGTCGAACGCGCCCGCCTTCAGCGCCGCCACCGCGTTCTCGGTCGAGCCATAGGCGGTGATCACCGCGACCGGCGTGTTGCCGTAATTCTCCGCGATGTGGCGCAGCAACTGCATGCCATCGCCATCGGGCAGCCGCATGTCGGTGAGGCACAGGTCGTAGGACCGTGCCTTGAGCACCTCATGCGCCTCCTGGAATGTGGAGGCGGCGTCGGCGTCCACGCCCATGCGCGAAAGCGTGAGCACCAGCAGCTCGCGGATATCGGCCTCGTCGTCGACGATCAGCACGGCCTTGCGGTTCATCAGGGTGCCTTCACGGTGATCCGGAACTGGCCGCCGGCGGGGTTCTCGACATATTCGAGCCGGGCTCCATTGCCCTCGGAGAGCTCGCGGGCAACGTACAGGCCGAGGCCCGTCCCCTGCGCCTCGGTGGTGAAGAAAGGCTCGAAGAGATGGGCCTGCGTCTCGCGGGCGATGCCCGGCCCGTCGTCGTGCACGTCGATCAGCATCTGGCGGGGCAGCACCGCCGGCCACGCCACGATGCGCACCGAGCCCATCTGCTGGCGGCAATGGCGCCAGGCGTTGCGCACGATGTTCCAGAGCACCTGGTCCAGGTGCTGGCGGTCGAAGAGGATGCGCTGGGTGGTGCGCACCTGCACGTCGATCCCGTCGGCGGGTACTTTCTCGGCACCGCAGAACTCGTTGGCGAAATTGGTGAGGTACGGCAGCAGGTCGATGGCCTCGGGCTGCGCGCGGTCGCGGCGGTTGAGGTACAGCACCTCCTGCACGATTCGGTCCAGCCGCGTCACGTTGGTGGAGATGATCGAGATCAGGCGCCGCTCGGGCTCCGCCCCCGACTTCTCCTCGTCGAGAAGCTCCGCGGCGTGCCCGATGGACGAGAGCGGATTGCGTATCTCGTGCGCGATGGAGGCCGTGAGCCGCCCCAGCGCCACCAGCTTCATCTGCTGCGCCTGCTGCCGAAGCCGCCCCAGGTCCTCGATGAAGACCACGGTGGGCACGGGGTCGCCGGTGCCGATGGGCACGAAGTGCACCTGCAGGTCCCCCGGCCCGCGCGGCGCGCGCAGCTGCATGAACGTCGTCTCCGAGCCCTGCCGCCAACTCTCCAGCAGGCGCGCGATCTCGGGCGCGAACTCCGCCAGCGGCGCCAGGCGTGCCGCGGGCAAGGGTCCCAGCAGCTGGATCGCACGCGGGTTGTGCTGGCGGATGCGCCCGTCGCCATCCACCACCAGGATGCCGTCCTGCATGTCGCGAATGACGATCTCGTTGATCTGCGAGAGGTTCGCCAGGTCGATCTTGCGTTCCTCGGCGATCTGCTCGCTGGTGCGCGCGTATCGTGCCAGCGTCGAGGCGAGGCCCGCGGTCGCGAAGAAGGCGGCCGAAGTGAGTCCCGCCTGCACGAATTCCTGCGGGCCGGCGTCGAAGCGCCACATCTGGAAAGTCTGTTCGAGCAGCACCGCGAGCGACGCCATCGCCGCGTGGAAGTAGACGAGGCGCCCGCGCGTGATGAGCCCGGCGGCCGCGAGCGACACCAGCAGGATCACGCCCAGCCCGCTGCGTACCCCGCCACTTGCCTGCATCAACATCACGATCGCGACCACGTCGACGATCACCCCGGCGGTCACCTGGATGGTGAGGTTGGGTTCGCGCAGCCGGGCCGGGACCAGCAGCACGAGGGAAGCCGCCGTATAGGCCACGATCGTCGGCAGGACAGTCGCGGACATCGGCACGCCCGGCGCCTGCATGCCCAGGTTGAAGAAGCGGTTGAGGTAGATGAACGCCATGCCGACGAACAGCGACAGCACGATGCGGTAGAGGCAGAAGACCGAGAGGGTGCGCCAGGTGGTGTCGTCGGCCTCGACGATCATCGGCCGGTCGCGCAGCCCGCCTCCGGGAATCGCCAGGCGCTCGGCCGCCGAACTCACGGGTGGCAGTGGGGATTGTTCTGGCAGACCAGCCTCCCCGCCTCCTCGCGAACATCGCTGCGCGGCAGGTTCACGCCACAGCGCGCGCACGCGACCATGTCCTCGCCCTTGACCTGGGTGGCGGCAGGGGGCGGGGCGTCCTTGGTCTGCGAGCGGAAGAACCTGCGCAACAGCAGGTAGAGGAGGAAGACGATTACGAGGAGGAAGAGGATGCGGGCCA
>JBDSRZ010000137.1:0-8063 GCA_039929025.1 Usitatibacter sp.
GCGCGCTCGCACATCCGCCATTACCTGAAGACCATGCAGCTGCAGGAATCAGCTGAGGTGGGCGAGCTGCTGCTGGTGCAGGCATTGCGCTCGGTCAAAGCCAATCCCGACGAAGTGGGCGACGCGCACTGGTCGCGCTTCTTCAAGGGCGATGCCGCCAAGACGCGCGAGGAAGTCCTCGCCGACATCGGCCTGGGCAAGCGCCTCGCGGTGGTGGTGGCGAAGAAGCTGCTTTCCCTCGAAGCCACACTCGAAGGCGAATCGCGGCTCGATTCGATCACCATCCGCGGCACCGAGGGCCTCGCGATCCAGTTCGCGCCCTGTTGCCGCCCGATCCCCGGCGATCCGATCATCGCGCAGATCAGGAAGGGCCAGGGTCTGGTGGTGCACACCCACGACTGCCCCGCGATCCATCCCTTCCATTTCGATCCGGAGAAGTGGGTGGACGTGCAGTGGGACCACTTCACCGACCGCCTCTTCGACGTGAACGTGCGCCTGACCGCGCAGAACACCCGCGGCGTGCTGGCACGCCTCGCCGCCGAGGTCTCCGAGGCCGACTCCAACATCGACCATATCGAGACCGAGCAGCGCGCGAGCCAGGCCTACACCACCATCGTCTTCACCATCCAGGTGAAGAACCGCATGCACCTCGCGCACGTTTTCCGGCGCCTGCGGCGCATCCCGGAAGTCGTGCGCATCACACGGTTGAAGAAGAAACAGCAATGAACTCTTGTCGCTCCCGCGCAGGCGAAAGCCTAATTCACCCATGAAATCGATCACCACCCCTGAAGCCCCGGCCGCCATCGGCACCTACTCGCAGGCCGTCCGCGCGGGCGACTTCGTGTTCCTCTCCGGTCAGATCCCCCTCGACCCGAAGACCATGAAGCTGGTCGAAGGCCCGTTCGAGGACCACGTCCGCCGCGTCTTCGACAACCTGCGCGCGGTGTGCCGCGAGGCCGGCGGCGATTTCGACCGCGTGGCGCGCGTGACGGTCTACCTCACCGATCTCGGCAACTTCGCCAAGGTGAACGAGTTGATGGCGGGCTATTTCAACGAGCCCTATCCGGCGCGTGCCGCGATTGGCGTGGCCTCGCTTCCGCGCGGCAGCCAGGTCGAGGTCGACGCGATCATGTACCTGGGCCCGCGCGATGAAGCGCTGGCTCCCGCCGCGGCGGCGCAGGCCGTGGCGCCCAAGCCCGCGTCGTAGCGGCAGGCTTGCCCGTCACCCGCGCGTCGTCCCCGCCAGTGCCCGCAGCCGCGGCGCCTTCGGTCTTCCCCGAGGCGATCGCGCCGAAGCTCGCCAAGCTCGGCATCCGCCACAAGCGCGATCTCGTCCTGCACCTGCCGCTGCGCTACGAAGACGAGACGCAGCTCACCCTGCTCGCCCGGGCGCGCGCCGGAGTGCCCGTGTGCGTCGAGGCCGAAGTGCTGGATGCGGACGTGAAGTATCGCCCGCGGCGCACTCTGGTCGTGAAGCTCGTCGACGACGAGGGGCATGAGCTCTGGGTGCGCTTCCTCAATTTTTATTCGAGCCAGGTGAAGCAGTTCGCGGCCGGGCGGCGCATCCGCCTTTTCGGCGAGGTGCGTCCGGGATTCTTCGGCGACGAGATGGTGCATCCCAAGTACCGCGTGGTCGACCGCGACACCCCCCTGCCCACGTCGCTCACTCCCGTCTATCCCACTACCGCGGGCCTGTCGCAGGGGCAGCTGCGCCCGCTCATCGAGCGCGCGCTCGACACGCTGGCGATGGACGACACGCTCGAGGAGGCGCGCCTGAAGGAGCTCAAGCTCGCACCGTTCCGCGAAAGCGTGTTGCTCCTGCATCGCCCGCCGCCGGATGTCGATGCCGACGCCCTCATCGAGCGTACCCACCCCGCGTGGCGCAGGCTCAAGTTCGACGAGCTGCTCGCGCAGCAGCTTGCGATGCGCATCGCCTACCGCGAGCGACGCGCGAAGAGCGCGCCGAAGCTGCCGCAGGCGCACCGGCTTACCAACGCGTTGGTGAAGTCGCTGCCCTTCGCGCTCACGCGCGCGCAGAGGAACGCCTGCGCGGCGATCGCCAGGGACCTCTCGCAGGCGCACCCGATGCGCCGACTCCTCCAGGGCGACGTCGGCAGCGGCAAGACGCTGGTAGCGGCGCTCGCCGCGCTGCAGGCGATAGAGAACGGCTGGCAGTCGGCGTTGATGGCGCCAACCGAGATACTCGCCGAGCAGCACTACCTCAAGCTCACGCACTGGCTCGAGCCCCTCGGGGTGAGGGTCGCGTGGCTCTCCGGCGGCCTCAAGGCGCGCGAGAAGAAGCTCGCTGCGGCGGCGATCGCCGCGGGCGAGACGCAGCTCGCCATCGGCACCCACGCGCTCTTCCAGGAAGAAGTCGCGTTCGCCAGGCTCGGCCTGGCGATCGTGGACGAGCAGCATCGCTTCGGCGTCGAGCAGCGCCTGGCCCTTGCCGGCAAGGCGGGCGGGGAACCCCACCAGCTGATGATGAGCGCGACACCCATCCCCCGGACGCTGTCGATGAGCTACTTCGCCGACCTCGACGTGACCGTGATCGACGAGATGCCGCCGGGGCGCGTGCCGATCGTCACCAAGCTCGTGTCGGAAGAGCGCCGCGACGAGGTGATCGCGCGCATCCGCGGCGCGTGCCGCGACGGCGCGCAGGCCTACTGGGTGTGTCCGTTGATCGAGGAGTCGGAGCAGCTGCAGCTCCAGACCGCGATCGAGACCTTCGAAACCATCAAGCAGACCTTTCCCGACCTGTCGGTGGGCCTCGTCCACGGCCGCATGAAGTCCGCCGAGAAGGCCGAGATGATGGCCGCCTTCAAGGCCAACGTGATCCAGCTCCTGGTGGCCACCACGGTGATCGAGGTGGGCGTCGATGTCCCCAACGCGACGCTGATGGTGATCGAGCACGCCGAGCGCATGGGGCTCGCACAGATGCACCAGTTGCGCGGGCGGGTGGGCCGCGGCTCGGAGGCGAGCCTTGCGATCCTCCTCTACTATGGCCCGCTCTCCGAGACGGCACGCCAGCGATTGAAGATCATCTATGAGAACACCGACGGCTTCGAGATCGCGCGCCAGGACCTGGCGCTGCGCGGGCCCGGCGAATACCTGGGTGCGCGCCAGAGCGGGGCGCCACTGCTGCGTTTCGCCGACCTCGAGCGCGACACGGACCTCGTCGAGCTCGCGCGCGACACCGCCGACCAGCTCCTTGCCGCCAAATCGCCGAGCGTCGAGCGCCACCTCGACCGCTGGCTTGGCTCGCGGCAGTTCTACCTCAGGGCATGACGCGATGGAGGCACCTTGCGCCGCCGCACACCGATGCGTGGAGACCCTGGCTCACGTATCCGGGCTCGCTCACGCGGCGGATCGTCGCCCACAGCCGCCGCTTCGAGGTCGAGGTGGTCGCGCGGCGGTGGCGTTTCCCCAATGACGACGAGTTCCGCGTCCTCGGGCGTCCTGCGCACAAGCTCGCCTACGTGCGCGAGGTGGTGCTGCGTGCCGACGGCGAGCCGGTGGTCATGGCGCACTCGATCGTCTCGCGCACCGACCTTCGCGGCGTGTGGCGGCCCGTGGCCGGCCTCGGGGCGCGTCCGCTCGCCGAGGTGCTTTTCGCGGACCGGCGCGTGCATCGGGGGCGTTTCGAATTCGCGCGGATCGGTCCGCGGCATCCGCTCGGCGTGCGCGCAAGACAGCTTCTGGGCCGGACGGTTGGTACGCTTCGCGCGCGGCGCTCCCTCTTCCACCTGCGTGGCCGCCCCCTGATGGTGACCGAAGTCTTCCTTCCGGGGCTCCTAGAGTTGCGTCCATGACCCATCCCGTCCTCGCCCGCCTCGATGCGTACGAACGCCTCATCCGGCTCGACAAGCCGATCGGCATCCTGCTGCTGCTGTGGCCGACTCTATGGGGCCTGTGGCTTGGGCGCGGTGGCATACCGTCGCTCGCGGTGCTGTGGCTCTTCGTGCTCGGTACGGTGCTCATGCGCTCCGCCGGTTGCGCACTGAACGATTTCGCCGACCGTCGCTTCGACGCGAACGTCGAGCGCACCCGGGCAAGGCCGCTCGCCGCGGGCGAGATCGAGCCGTGGGAGGCGCTCGCCGTGGCAGCGGTGCTCGCCCTGGCCGCGTTCGCCATCGTGTGGCAGTTCAACCGCCTCACCATCCACCTTTCCTTCGTGGCGCTCGCGATGGCGATCGTCTACCCGTTTCTCAAGCGCTGGTTCTGGATGCCCCAGGCATGGCTCGGCGTGGCATTCGGATTCGGGATTCCGATGGCTTTCGCGGCGCAGCTGGGCAACGTACCGCCGCTCGCCTGGGCGCTCCTCGGCGCGAATGTGCTCTGGACCATCGCCTACGACACCGAGTACGCGATGGTGGACCGCGACGACGACGCCCGCCTCGGCCTCAAGACCTCGGCTATCCTCTTCGGCCGACACGACGTCGCCGCGGTCATCGCCTGTTATCTCGGATTCCTCGTGGCGATGACCGCGATCGGCGTGTGGCAGCGCTACGGCGTCTTCTACTTCGCGGGCCTGGCGACGGCGGCCGGCATCGTGATCTACCACCATCGTCTCATCCGAGCGCGCACCCGCGAAGGCTGCTTCAAGGCCTTCCGGCACAACAACTGGATCGGCCTCGCGGTCTTCGCCGGGATCGTGCTCGAAAAGGCGCCGCGCGACTGGAGGCTGCCCCTGTGATCCTCGTCGTGCACGCGCACCCGTATCCGCGGCGCTCCCGCGGCGGCGCGGCGCTGCTCGCGGGCATCGCCGGCCTTGCCGACCTGGAAGTGCGCTCGCTCTATGAGCTTTATCCGGATTTCGATGTCGACGCCGCGGCCGAGCAGGCGGCGCTCAGGCGCGCGGACCTCGTGGTCTGGCTCGGCCCGCTCTACTGGTATACGACGCCCGCCCTGATGCAGCTCTGGATGGAAAAGGTCCTGGTGTCGGACTTCGCGAATTCCGAGGGCAACACGGCGCTCGCAGGCAAGGCGTGCCTGTGGGCTGTCACCACCGGCGGCGGCGAATACGCGGTCGGCGGCCCGCACGACCATCCTTTCGAGGACTTCGCGCCCGTCGTGGAGATGACCGCACGATATTGCGGCATGCGATGGCTGGAGCCCTTCGTGGTGCACGATCCGGCGGCGCTTTCGGACGACGAGCTTGCGGGGCGCGCGCGTGCGCTGCGCGAACGCCTGCTCGAAGTTGCTCCATCGCCCGTTGGGGAGGGCGGATGAAGGAAGCCCTGATCTTCCTCGCCGCCGCGGTGGTGTGCGTTCCCATCGCGGCGCGCCTCGGTATGGGCTCGGTGCTCGGCTATCTCCTCGCGGGCGCCGCCATCGGGCCGTGGGGGCTCAAGCTCATTCCCGAGGCAGAATCCGCGGCGGCGCTCGCGGAGCTGGGCGTCGTCCTGATGCTCTTCGTGATCGGCCTCGAGCTCGACCCACGTCGCCTGATGGAGATGCGCAAGCAGGTGTTCGGCGGCGGCTCGCTGCAGCTGAGCCTCTGCGGCTTGGTGCTTGGCGTGGCACTTGTCACGCTGGGGCTGCCTTGGGAAGCCTCGGTGGTCGCGGGTCTCGCGCTCGCGATGTCGTCGACGGCGGTGTCGATACAGGCCATGACCGAGAGGAACGAGCTGACGACACCCACCGGGCGTTCCGCCTTCGCGGTGCTGCTCTTCCAGGACATCGCCGCGATCCCGCTCATCGCCTCGGTGCCGCTGCTCGCGCACGCCGGAGCCGCGAGCGGCCAGCCCCTGTGGATGCGGATGCTGTTCGCCGCCGCGGCGATCGCGGGCGTGGTCTTCATCGGCCGCTACCTCACGCGGCCGCTGTTGCGCGTGATCGCCGGCGTGCGGATCCGCGAACTCTTCACCGCCTTCGCGCTGCTGCTGGTGCTGGGGGTGGCCGAGCTGGTATCGCTCGCGGGGCTGTCGATGGCGCTGGGCGCATTCCTCGCCGGGGTCCTGCTCGCCGACTCCGAATTCCGCCACGCGCTCGAGGCGGTGATCGAGCCCTTCGAGGGGCTGCTGCTGGGGCTTTTCTTCATTTCCGTCGGGATGAACATCGACTTCGGCCTGCTCGCCAGCAGTCCGGCGAAGGTGTTCGGCATGCTGTTGGGATTCCTCGGCCTCAAGATCGCGTGCCTGTGGCTGGTCGCGCGTACCCTCGGGATCGTCGCCGCGCAGCGCTGGCTCTTCGCGTTCGTGTTGTCCCAAGGCGGCGAATTCGCGTTCGTCGTCTTCGGCTCGGCGCGGCTGGCCGGCGTCCTTTCCGCCGACTGGGTGGCACTCCTCACGATCGTGGTGGCGCTTTCGATGATGGCCACGCCGCTCCTCCTGATCGCTCACGACCGCTGGATCTGCCGGCGCGCCGAGACGCAGCGCGAGCCCGACGCCATCGACGCGAGCGGGCCGGTGATCATCGCGGGCTTCGGCCGCTTCGGGCAGATCATCGGGCGCCTCCTGCTCGCCAACGACATCCGCCCGGTGGTGCTCGACCACGATGCCGAGCAGATCGAATCGCTGCGCAAGTTCGGCTACAAGGTGTTCTACGGGGATGCCACGCGCCTCGACCTGTTGCGCGCCGCCGGAGTTGCGAAGGCGCGCCTTCTGATCAACGCCATCGACGGCGTCGAGGACAGCATCGCCTTGGTGGATCGCGTGCGCGCCTATTACCCGGACCTTCCCATCGTGGCCCGCGCACGTAACGTATCGCACTACCTGGAGCTCAAGCTCCGCGGCGTGGAGGTGATCGAGCGCGAGACCTTCGAGTCGGCCCTGAAGGCCGGGCGCGCGGCGCTGGAGGTGCTCGGCATGGCCCGCTACCGCGCGCGCGAGATGGCCGACCTCTTCCGGCGGCACAATCTCGCCACCGTGGACGCGCAGATGGCCGTCTACAAGGACGAGACCCGCTACCTGGCCGCCGCGCGGGCGGGCCGCGAGGAGCTCGAGCAATCCTTCGCCCGCGATCGCGAGCGCTTCGAGAAGCAGCAGGGCTCCGGCTGGAAGTAGACTCGGATGATGACTCTCATGCCAATTCATGACACCGCGAAAAAGTGGCTGGCGGCCCTCGCCGCGGCGGCCCTCACGCTCCTCGCGGGGTGCGGCACCACGCACGCCACCATCGAGACCAGCCGCGGCGAGCGCCTGATGCTGCTCGGCCACGATCCGGTCGCGTATTTCACCGAGAAGAAACCGGTGCGCGGCAGGCACACGCTGCCGGCCGCCTACGAGGGCCGCACCTACTATTTCTCGTCGGCGGAGAATCGCGCGGCCTTCGCCGCATCGCCCGCGAGATACGAGCCGCAATATGGCGGCTTCTGCTCCAACGGCGCCCCCTATGGCGTGAAGCTCGGCAGCGATCCGACGCAGTTCGAGATCCGCGACGGCCGCCTGTTCATCTTCGGCGACATCCTCGGCCACGAGATGTGGCTGCTCGACGAGCGCGGCAACATCGCCCACGCAGACACGCTTTGGCCCGCGATCCGCGACCAGGGCTGGCGCGCGGCGACGCTGCATGGCTGGATCGTCAAGGTGCCGTGGTACCGCACCGGCGCGAGCCTCAAGGCGCAATGGGAAGCGAAGCACCCCGGCCGGAAGCTCTCGTACGATCCCGGCGGGATCATCGACAACGTGGTCTTCAAGAAGCCCGGCTGGCGGGCTCGGGAGGGCTACGGGCAGCAACCCCTTGGCGTACCGGGAGAGGCAGATGACAAAGTGGCTCGTTAGCGGCGTCCGCACGCCGTTCGCCCGCGTGGATGGAGCGCTGCGCAACCTCCACGCGCTCGACCTCTCGGTGCCGGTGGCGAAGGCGATGGCGGCGCAGCTCCCGGCCGGCGACCGCGCGGACCTGGTCGTCTGGGGCGCGGTGGCGCCGAACCTCGGCTGGAGCAACATCGCGCGCGAGCTGGTGGTCAAGGCAGGCCTCGACCCGTCGACGCCGGCGTTCTCCACGGTGCTCGCGTGCTCGACCAGCATGGCGGCGGTGTTCCAGGCTTCGGGGCTGCTGAGCGATCACCTGCAGCTCGCCCTCTGCGGCGGAGTGGAGAGCATGAGCCGCGTGCAGAT
>JBDSRZ010000138.1:0-3937 GCA_039929025.1 Usitatibacter sp.
GAAGCCTTCCAGCTCGGCCAGGTTCCTGAGGATCTGCGCCGGGCTCGCCTGCGTGAAGAGCCACTGGTACATGCCCTGCAACGCGAATTCCCGCGAGACGCGACGCGGTGTGGCCTTCATCCAGCCACCGCCTTCAGCGTGTTCGCCATCTCGACCGCGACCCGCGCGGCCTCGGCACCCTTTACCGGCGCGCGCGCCTTCGCCTGCGCTTCGTTTTCGGTGGTGAGCACGCCGTTGGCGATCGGCACGCCGGTCTCCAGCTGCACGTCGAGGATGCCGCGCGCGCTCTCGTTGGCGACGATCTCGAAATGGTAGGTCTCGCCACGCACCACGGCGCCCAACGCGATCAACGCGTCGTAGCGGCGGCCGGCGAGGCCGCGACGTTCGAGTGCCATCGCCTGCAGCGCGAGGGGTAGCTCGAGGGCGCCCGGCACGCTCACCACGTCGATGTCCCTGGCCGCCACGCCCAGCTCCACCAGCTGCTTGTCGCAGGCAGTGACGAGGCCCCGCACCAGCTCCTCGTTGAAGCGGCTCCAGACGATGCCGATGCGCATGCCCGTGCCGTTGTGGTCGGGGTTGACGTTGTTCATACCGCCTTCACGTTGACGACGTCGTCGGGCGAGACGTATTCCACCACCTCGAGTCCGAAGCCCGACATGCTCGGGATGCGCTTGGGACGGGCGAGCACGCGCATCTTGCCGACACCGAGGTCCTTCAGGATCTGCGCGCCGATGCCGTGCAGGCGCGGGTCCCATTTGCGCTGCGTGCGCTGCTTGCGGCCGGCGAGCTGGATGCGCTCGAGGATCTCGCCCGCCGGTTCGTGGCGGCGCAGGAGCACGATCACGCCTTCCTTGTGGTTCGCCACCATGCGCATCGCGTCCTGCACCGAGTAGGCGTGGCGCGCGGTGTCGAAATCGAACATGTCGAGCGACACGAACGGCTCGTGCACGCGGACGAGGATCGGGCGCTCCGGCGAGGGCTCGCCCTTCACCAGCGCGTAGTGCACTTGGTCGACGGTCTTGTCGTGGTACACGCACAGGCGGAACGTCCCGTACGGCGTCGAAACCTGGCGGTCGGCCACGCGCTCGACCAGCGTCTCGGTCTCGCTGCGGTGCTTGATGAGATCCGCGATGGTGCCGATCTTCAGGCCGTGCTGCGCCGCGAAAGGCAGCAGCTCCGGCACGCGCGCCATGGAGCCATCGGGATTCATGATCTCGCAGATGACCGCCGCGGGCGTGAGGCCCGCCATCTCGGCCAAGTCACAGCCGGCTTCGGTGTGCCCCGCGCGCACCAGGACGCCGCCCGTCTGCGCCATCACCGGGAAGATGTGGCCGGGCTGGACGATATCGGTGGGCTTCGCATGCTTCGCGGTGGCGGCGCGCACGGTGCGCGCACGGTCGGCGGCCGAAATGCCGGTAGTCACGCCGCTCGCGGCCTCGATCGAGGCGGTGAACGCCGTTCCCATCGGCGAGCGGTTGTCACTCACCATGAGGGCGAGACCCAGCTGGCGGCAGCGCTCCTCGGTGAGCGTGAGGCAGACGAGCCCGCGTGCGTGGGTCGCCATAAAGTTAATCGCCTCGGGGGTCACGAAATCCGCCGCCATCACGAGGTCGCCCTCGTTCTCCCGGTCCTCCGCGTCGGCGAGCACGATCATGCGGCCGAGGCGCAATTCGTCGATCAGTTCGTGGGTCGGGCTGAGGGTCATGGAAATCACTCCGGGTAGACCGCTATTTTGCCCGATTCGCCGCTAGGGCCGCAGGATGCGCTCCACGTAGCGCGCCATCATGTCTACCTCCAGGTTCACGCGCGATCCGGGTGTCACCCCCCGAAACGTCGTTGCCGAACGGGTATGGGGGATCACGTTCACCTCGAAGTGCACACCCTCCGCGGCATTGACGGTGAGGCTCACGCCATCCACGCAGATGGCGCCCTTGCGCGCGATGAACCGGGCGAGCGCGGCGGGAACGTCGATCACCATGCGATAGCTGCCTCCCAGGTCGTCCAGGGCGGCGACCAGCCCGACCCCGTCCACGTGGCCCTGGACCAGGTGACCGCCCAGCCGATCGGCGAGCCGCAGCGATTTCTCCAGGTTCACCTCGCGGCCCGCCTCGAGCCCCGCGGTTACATCGAGCGTCGCGCGCGACGTGTCGACCTCGAATCCGCACGCATCCTTCGCTACCACCGTGTGGCACACTCCCTGGATCGCGATCGAGTCGCCGACCCCCACGTCGTCCATCCCGAATCCGGGCGCGTCGATGCGCAGCCTGAAGCCGTCGCCATGGGGCCTCGCGCTCGAAATACGGCCAACCGCGGCGACGATCCCGGTAAACATCAGGGCGCGAGCCTCGCGATGATCCTCAGGTCCTCGCCGAACTGGCGGACATCGACGATGCGCGGCATCAACGCCTGCTCGATGCGCGTCATCTCCGGCAGCGCGAAGAGGCCCTGGGCGGAGTCGCCGAAAAGCTTCGGCGCCAGGTAGAGCACGATCTCGTCGATCACGCCGGCCGCGAGGAGCGAGCCGCTCAGCTTGGCGCCCGTCTCCACGGTGACCTCGTTGAAACCGCGCGCGGCGAGCTCGCGCGCGATCGCGGAAAGGTCGGTCTTGCCCGTGGCGGGATCGGTCGGCGCGGTCACCACCTCGGTGCCCGAGCTCATGAGGCGGCTCCTCTTCACCGCGTCCCTGCTCACGGTGAAGATGATCGGCGGTTCGCCTTTCAGGATTCTCGCTTCGGGCAAGACCTGCAGCCGGCTGTCGATGAGCACCCGCCGCGGCTGGCGGGCGCAGGGCACATGGCGCACGGTGAGGTCCGGATCGTCGCGGAGCACGGTGCCGATGCCGGTCAGGATCGCGCAGGATCGCGCTCGCAGCGCATGGACGTCGCGGCGGGCTACCTCCCCGGTGATCCAGCGGCTCTCGCCATTGGCGAGCGCGATGCGTCCATCGAGCGACGCGGCGGACTTGATGCGCATCCACGGGCGGCCGTGGCGCATGCGATACAGGAAGCCGCGATGCGCTTCCTCGGCCTCGGCTGCCATGAGGCCGATGTCCACGCGGATGCCGGCGTCACGAAGGCATTCCGCGCCGCGCCCATGCACGAGCGGATTCGGGTCCTCGAGCGCCGCCACCACCCGCGCCACCTTCGCGTCCACCAGCCGGTTGGCGCAGGGCGGAGTGCGTCCCTGGTGTGCGCAGGGCTCGAGGGACACGTAGACGGTCGCACCCTCGGGCGACTCGCTGCAGGCCTGCAGCGCGCGGATCTCCGCGTGCGCCTCGCCGGCGCGCTCGTGCCAGCCCTCGCCGATGACGCGGCCGCCCTTCGCGATCACGCAGCCGACACTGGGGTTCGGCGTCGAGGTGTCTCGCCCACGCTGCGTCAGCTCGATCGCGCGAGCCATGAAGGCGTGGTCTTCGGGGGTGGAGGTCATTGCTCGCGATGCGTTGGGCCCCGGCCCATCGCTGCAACTGCAGCGGCCGGGGCGACGAAAGCTATTTTTCCCTTACTTCCCGGATTGCGTCGCGGAAATCGTCGACGTCGGAGAAGCTGCGGTAGACGGAAGCGAAGCGGATGTAGGCGACCTTGTCCAGCTTGCGCAGCTCCTCCATCACCATCTCGCCCAGCCGCCGCGAGTCGATCTCGCGCTCTCCCAGCGCCAGCATCTTCTGCTCGATGCGGGTGATGGCGGCGTCCACCAGCTCGGTGGTCACCGGCCGCTTGTGCAGCGCACGCTGGAAGCCGGTGCGCAGCTTCGCGGTGGAGAAATCCTCGCGCACGCCGTCGGTCTTCACGATCTGCGGCATGCGCAGCTCCGCGGTCTCGTAGGTGGTGAAGCGCTTGTTGCAGACCTGGCAGCGGCGCCGGCGGCGGATGGAATCGCCCTCCTCGCTCACGCGCGAGTCGATCACCTGGGTGTCCTCGGCGCTGCAGAAGGGGCA
>JBDSRZ010000139.1:0-22944 GCA_039929025.1 Usitatibacter sp.
CAGCTCGAGCCCGCCGAGATCGTGAAACGCGCGCTCTCGATCGCGGGCGACATGTGCATCTACACCAACCAGAACCACGTGATCGAGACCTTGTGAACGCCACGCCCGAGACCCCGCCCGCGCGCGACGCGGCGTCGATGATGACGCCGCAGGAAATCGTCCACGAGCTCGACAAGTACATCGTGGGCCAGGGCGACGCGAAGCGCGCGGTGGCGATCGCGCTGCGCAATCGCTGGCGCCGCGCGCAGGTGGCGGAGCCGCTGCGCTCCGAGATCACGCCGAAGAACATCCTGATGATCGGCCCCACGGGCGTGGGCAAGACCGAGATCGCGCGCCGCCTGGCGCGCCTTGCCAACGCGCCCTTCATCAAGGTCGAGGCGACCAAGTTCACCGAGGTGGGCTACGTCGGGCGCGACGTCGACTCGATCATCCGCGACCTGGCCGAGATCGCGGTGAAGTCCACGCGCGAGCAGGAGATGCACAAGGTGCGCCCGCGCGCCCAGGACGCGGGCGAGGAGCGCGTGCTCGACGCGCTGCTGCCCGGGGTGCCTTCGGGCGACGCCGCCGACGCCAACTCCACCCGCCAGCGATTCCGCAAGATGCTGCGCGAGGGCAAGCTGGACGACAAGGAGATCGAGGTGGACCTGGTGCAGGGCGGCTCCAGCATGGAGATCCTCGCCCCGCCGGGCATGGAGGAGCTCACCCAGCAGATCCAGGGCATGTTCGCGAACATGGGCAACGCGCGCCGCAAGCGCCGCACGCTCAAGATCCGCGAAGCGCTGCGGCTGCTCACCGACGAGGAGGCGATGAAGCTCGTGAACGAGGAGGAAATCCGCTTCAAGGCACTCGCCGCCGTCGAGCAGGACGGCATCGTCTTCCTCGACGAGATCGACAAGATCGCCAGCCGCGGCGAGCTGCAGGGCGCCGACGTCTCGCGCCAGGGGGTGCAGCGAGACCTGCTGCCGCTGGTGGAGGGCACGGCGGTGACCACCAAGTACGGCATGATCCGCACCGACCACATCCTCTTCATCGCGAGCGGCGCCTTCCACCTCGCCAAGCCCTCGGACCTGATCCCCGAGCTGCAGGGGCGCCTGCCGATACGCGTCGAGCTCGCGAGCCTCTCGGTCGAGGACTTCGAGCGCATCCTCACCGCCACCGACGCCTGCCTCACCCGGCAATACGAGGCGCTCCTCGCCACCGAAGGCGTGCGGCTGGAATACACCGCGGAGGGCGTCCGGCGCCTCGCCGAAATCGCTTTCTCGGTGAACCAGCGCACCGAGAACATCGGCGCCAGCCGCCTCTACACGGTGATGGAGAAGCTGCTCGAGCAGGTGTCGTTCGACTCGGGCCGGAACGACCGGGGCATCGTGATCGACGCGGCTTACGTCGATGCGCGCCTCGGCAGCCTCGCGCAGAGCGAGGACCTGGCCCGATACGTTCTGTAACGCGGGCGTAGCATCAGCGCCATGAAGATCGCCCCCATCGCCGCCGCGCTGGTCCTCGCCGCATGCGCGCACCAGCCTCCCGCCAAGGACCCCTCGGCATCCCTGGCCGCCGCGGAGAGCGCGTTCGCGGCCCACTCGGTGCGCGAGGACATGCGCGCCGCCTTCCTTGCCGCGTTCGCCGACGACGGGGTCTTCGTGCGCAATGCATGGGTGGCGGCGAAAGCCTTTCTCATGTCGCGCCCCGCACCGCCCATCGTCCTCGACTGGCGGCCACAGCATGTCGAGGTCGCCGCATCGGGCGAGCTGGGCCTGTCGACCGGTCCGTGGAAGCTCACCAGCAAGGACAAGCCCGATGCGCCCGCCTCCTATGGCCAGTACGTCTCCATCTGGCGTCGCGGCGCCGATGGCCGCTGGAAGGTGGAAGTGGACCTCGGCATCTCCCATCCGCAGCCCACGCTCTGGAAGGATCGGCTCGAGGCACGCACCGTCCCGGCGGTGAAGGCGGGGCCGGCGGGCGGCCTCGAGGAGGCTGAGAGCGCGTTCCAACGCGTTGCCGCGGCCAGCGGATTGCGCGCCGCCTATGAAGCCTACGGCGCGGAAGACCTGCGCCTCTATCGAAGCGGCACGACACCCCGCGCGAGCCGCGCGGCGGCCTTGGCCTCGCCCGCCTTGCGGGACGAGAAGCTCGCGTGGACGGTGGATCGCTCGGCGGCCTCGCGCTCCGGCGACCTCGGGTATACCCGCGGCGCCTTCGCTGAGGCGGCCAAGTCTGCCGTGCCCGTGGGCTTCTACCTTCGCGTCTGGAGGCGCGAGGCGGCGGGCTGGAAAATCGCGCTCGACGTCGTCAACCCCGTCGTGCGCAGCTAGAGTCCCAGCTCCTCATACTGGCGCGTCACGCGCTGCATCGCCTCGAGGATGTTGTCGCCGGTCCTGGCAACGTTCTCGAGCGTCCGCGCGCCAGCCCCGGCGCGCTGGATCTGCGCCGCGCCGGCCTCGAGGAATCCGTGCTGCGTGCGCGCCACCTGCACCTGGGCTGCCAGGTCGGGAACGTTCTGGGAGGCCGCAAGCAGGTCCTCGATCGTGCCCGAGAGCTCGGCACCCGCTGCGGCGGTCTCGCGGGCGAGTTCGCCGTTACGCGGGTCCCAGCGGCGCATCAGGATGAGGCGCGGCACGCGCTGCGACAGCACGCACACGCGCGCGGCCTTGGCCGCGATCGGCCCCAGCGCCGGTTGCGCCGCCGCCGCGATCCGCGATGCGACCCAGGCCACCTCGTCGGTACGGTCGGCGAGCTTCCGAACCCCCTCGCGCGTCGCGGGCTCAAGCGCAGCGACGCGGTACTCATCCCACAACAATCCGAGGAGCAGGTAGCTCTCGCGCATCTCGGCCCCGGCGGCGCGGCTGCCCGCGCGCAGCAACGCATCGAAATCGCGCGCCGCTTCCGCCAGGCCCCGGCGGCTGCGCTCGGCCATCACGCCATGGGCGGACTGGGCGTGCAGCTTGGAGATGCGCTCGGCGAGGGCCGCGAGGCGCATGCCGTCGCCGGCGCGGCGCTCCTGCGCATGGGCGGATGCGCCAACGGCGAACATGAGGATGAAGGCGATCCACGCCGCGCCGCGACGCGCGGGCGCCATGCTCACGCCGCCGATTCGAAGCCGCAGAGCACACCCTGGGCGGCGTAGCGCACGAGAAGGTCTTGCAACAACGCGGCGTGCTCGCCGAGCGCATCGAATGCCTCGTCGAGGCTCGCGCCCGCGGCAAGGAGTGAGAGCGCGTCCCAGTCGGAAGCCGGCAGGGTGCGCGGGCACGGCTCGAATCCGTCGCGCATCACCAAGACGTGATCCGGCCCTTCGGCGCGGCCTGGCGTGCCGTCGCGATCGGCGCGGTTCGCCTCCCAGATGGCGACCACGGGGTGCGCCGATTGCAGCATGCGCACCGCCGGATGCAGGACGAACCGCAGCCGTCCATGGTCTGCCTGCGGCACGCACGAAAGCGCGGCCAGGTCGATAGGCCCCGCGTCCGCCGCCAGGAAGCTTTCGTGCACCGCCCAGTCGAGACGCGCGACATCGGGAAGGTAGGCGAGCGCGGCGGCGGGCGCGTACCCCGCGAGAAACCGGGCAAGCTCGCCGCCGAAGGACGCGAGATCGCCGCTTCGCGAGGGATGCGCGAGCGCGTAGGCATCGCACGCCGCGTCGAAGAAGGAACCGCCCACCAGGCGGCGCACCGTGGGATGGGCGGCCGCGAGCGCGCCGCGCCAGTTGGCGCGTGCATTGCGGTGGTGGATCGCCAGGCGCGGGTCGGCGGGCGGCTCTGCTGCGTAGAGCGCCTCGATGAAGCCGCGCTGCAATCCGGCGAGCACGCTCATGCGGCCAACGCCGCGTGCGCCGCAGCGCTCGCGAGCGTGCGTGCGTGCTCCGCCTCGTCCAGCAGCACGTCGAGCGCGGGCAGGTCCGTGTCCCACTCGACCAGCGTCGGGCGCGGACCGATGCGCGCCAGCGTGTGCTCGTAGAGTTGCCAGACCTCCTCGCTCACGGGCGCGCCATGGGTGTCGATGAGGCCGGCCGGCGTGGCCTCGAAGCCCGCGAGGTGGAATTGCGCCACGTGCGCGGGATCGACGGCGTCGATGTAGCGGCACGGGTCGAAGCCGTGGTTCACGGCATTGACCCAGACGTTGTTCACGTCGAGGAGCACGCGGCATCCCGAGCGCCGCGCGGCCTCGCCGAGGAACTCCCACTCGGTCATCGCCGCGCGGGAATGCTGCACGTAGGTCGAGATGTTCTCCACCAGGAGCGTGCGTTTCAATCGATCCTGGACGGCACCGATCCGCGCGACAACGTGGTCCAGCGCCTCCTCGGTGTACGGCAGCGGCAGGAGGTCGTTCGAATGGCGCCCGCCGAAGGACGACCAGCAGAGGTGCTCGGAGACGAGGAACGGGTCGATCCGCCCCACGAGCTCGGCCAGCCGCGCGAGATGCGCCTCGTCGAGTGGATCGACGGAGCCCAGCGACAGGCCCACGCCATGCACGCTGATCTCGTAATGCGCGCGGAACCTGTCGAGGTACGCGTGCGGCTGGCCGCCGGTGGCGAAGAAGTTCTCCGCGTGCACCTCGAGGAAGCCGAGCGCCGGGCGCCGGGCGAGCAGCGCGGCGTAGTGCGGCGCGCGCAACCCGATGCCGGCCGCGGCCACCGGGACCGTCGCCGGCATTGCGTTACTTGCCGGCGGGCGGCTTCTTCCTGCCGCCCATTTTCTCGCACGTTCCCTTGGGCACCATCTTCCACTCGTTGGCGGCGTTGTCCTTGCTCGCCTTGCCCGCGCAGCTGTGGGTCGCGGTGCCGCAGTCGTTCTGGCCGGCCTTGGCGACGCCGTAGCACTTCTCTTTCTCGCTCTTGGCGTCCTGCGCGCTGGTCGCCTGCGCGAGGCCCAGGGCGAGCATTCCCGCCACCGCGGAATTCAGCATCCGTCGCTTCGAATCCATCGTCGTTCTCCTCAGGCAGTGGGCGTTACAGGCCAAATTTTACCATCGAGTGCCGCGTGGCCCCTCTTTCCGAAGAAGGCCCGTCCGGTCGGACGCAAGGTCGAGATCAACCAGGCGGCGGGCCGCGCAATCGAATGGGGCCCCGGGGACGAAAGTCCCTCGGGCCTTTTTTCTTTGCCCCATAATTGGCGGCGGCGAATTAAACGGCGTTCGAGCGGACGAAACGCCCACCCCACGGGAACGCCGCCAAGGGCCGCTCAACTCCGAACACCGACACGCCCACGCCGCCAATGCCCGCCAAGCTTACCTCCGCGCAGAAGGCCGAAGTCCTGGTCGAAGCCCTGCCCTACATCCAGCGCTTCTACGACCGCACCATCGTCATCAAGTACGGCGGCAACGCCATGACCGACGTGGCACTTCAGGAGGACTTCGCCGAGGACGTGGTGCTCCTCAAGCTGATCGGCATGAACCCCGTGGTGGTGCACGGCGCGGGACCGCAGATCGGCGCGCTGCTGCAGAAGCTCGGCAAGCAGAGCGAGTTCATCCAGGGCATGCGCGTCACCGACGAGGAGACGCTCGACGTGGTCGAGATGGTGCTGGGCGGCCTCATCAACCAGGACATCGTGACCCTCATCAACAAGGCGGGCGGCAAGGCGGTCGGCCTCACCGGCAAGGACGGCCATTTCATCCACGCCCGCAAGCTCAAGGTCACGAGCAAGGAGAACAAGAAGAAGAAGATCGATGTGGGGCTGGTGGGCGAGGTGGTGCGCATCGACCCCGAGATCATCCAGCTGCTGGACTCGCGCGATTTCATCCCGGTGATCGCCCCGATCGGCAGCGACGAGAAGGGGGTGGCCTACAACATCAATGCCGACATCGCCGCCGGCAAGCTCGCGATCACCCTGCAGGCCGAGAAGCTGATGCTCCTCACCAACACCACCGGCGTGCTCGACAAGGATGGAAAGGTGGTCACCGGCCTCACTGCGCAGAAGGTGAAGGAGATGATCGACGACGGCACCATCTCCGGCGGCATGTTGCCCAAGGTCGAATGCGCGCTGGACGCGGTGAGGAATGGCGTGAAGAGCGCCCACATCATCGACGGACGCGTGTCGCACGCGCTGCTGCTGGAAGTGCTCACCAGTTCCGGCGTCGGCACCCTGATCCGCGGCGCCGCCGCGAACCGGGCCAACCACCGCTAGCTGGGAGTCAGGCGCGCGGCGAGGGCCACGTGGTCCGACAGCCGCGACCAGCCCGCGCCCATGTGGCGCTGCACCGACTCGATGTCGAGGTCGCGCACGTAGATGCGGTCGAGCGAAAGCATCGGCATCTGCGCCGGATAGCTCTTGGCGAGCTTTCCCTCGGATTTCTCGAACACCTCGTAGAGGCCCATCTCGGCGGCGAGGTACTGGCTCGCCTTCTTCTGCCAGTCGTTGAAATCGCCGGCGACGATCACCGGGCCCTTCTTCGGAACCGCCGCGCGGATCCGGTCGCAGAGCCATTCGAGCTGGTAGCGCCGGCTGCGCGCCATGAGGCCCAGGTGCACGTTGATGCAGTGGAGCGGCTGCTTCCAGCCGTCCACCGTGACTTCGCAATGCAGCAGGCCGCGGCTCTCGACCGGGTGGTGGGAGATGTCGATGTTTTCCCACGCCGGGATCGGATGGCGGCTCACCACCGCGTTGCCGTGGTGCCCGTGCTGGTAGACGCAGTTCATGCCGTAGACGCTGTGCGCGCCCTCGTGCGCCAGGAACTCGTGCTGCCCGACATCGGGCCAGGTCACGTGGCGGCGCGCGTTGTGCTCGTGCTTGCCCTGGACCTCCTGGAGGAAGGCGACGTCCGCCTGCAGCAGGTTCAGCTTGTCGCGGATGCCGTGCAGCACCAGGCGGCGGTTGAACTGGCTCAACCCCTTGTGGATGTTGTAGGTGACGACGTTGACGGATCTCGGCCTTGCCATTTCAGGTGCGTCCTCGCTCGGGAAGCGCCAGTATGGCGCGGCGGTTGCTCCACGAAAACACCCGCTCGGCTGCATCGGCCCACGGGAGCCACTCGTAACGCAGGTGCTCGCGCGGCGCCAGCATCACCGGGACAGGCGCGGGCACCGTGAGGCCGAAGACATGCTCCGTGTTGTGCGTCACGCCAGGGGCATATCGATGGCGCCACACGGGATAGATTTCGAACACGTTCTGCAAGTTCCATGGCGCGAGGTCGTGCTTCGTGGCGTCCAGCCCGGTTTCCTCCGCCACCTCTCGGATCGCGGTGTCGCGGAGCCGCTCGCCCTCGTGCTGGCTGCCGGTGACCGACTGCCAGAAGCCCGGGCGGTCGGCACGCTCGAGCAGCAGGACTTCCAGGGCAGGCGTGTGGATCACCACCAGCGTCGAGACCGGCATCTTGTGGCCGGCCACCTACGAGCGCGCGCGCGAAACAACCTCGCCCTCGCCGGTGAACCACGCGTGCGGCATGTCGTGCGTGCGGTGGCGCGCGACGGGTTGGCCGCGGGTGTCGACGGCGATGATGCCCACGTCGGCGTCGTAGTCGCGCCCGAGCTGGTCCAGGACCTCCCGCATCGCCTGCTCGAGCGTGGCGCCTGCGGCCACCTTCTCCGAGATCGCACGCGTGGCGAGCGAGCGCATCACGAATTCACCCGTGCCGGTGGCCGAGGCGGCGATGTGTTCCGAAGCGTAGTTGCCCGCCCCGACGATCGGCGTGTCGCCCACGCGCCCCACGAGCTTCATGGTGACGCCGCCGGTGGAGGTGGCGGCCGCGAGGAGCCCGCTCGCATCGACGGCGACCGCGCCCACGGTGCCGCCGGCGTATTCGGGATGCTCCCTGAGGAAACGGCGCATGGTGAGCTTGTTGCCGAACACCTCGTCGAGGCGTCGCTTCTTGTCCTGCCAGTCGGTGCGGCGCGCGGGCGTGACCGGATCGTGGTCGCCGAAGCCCATGATGCGCGCGAAGCGCTGCGCACCCTCCCCCGCCAGCATGACGTGGTCGGTCTCCTCCATTACCTTGCGCGCGACGAGGATCGGGTTCTTCACGCGCTGCAGCGCGGCCACGGCGCCTGCCCGCGCCCCGCGGCTTTCCATCACAGAGGCGTCCAGCTCGCAGTAGCCGTCGAAATTCAGCACCGCGCCCGTGCCCGCGTTGAAGATCGGGTTGTCCTCCAGCGCCACGACCGTCGCGCATGCCGCGTCGATCGCCGAGCCGCCCGCGCGCAGCAGCTTGCGCCCGGCCTCCACCGCGAGGCGCATGCCCGCGATCGCATTGTCGTCGGAGCCGGGCCGGAGGTTGCCGGCGCCCCCGTGGGCGATGAGCGCGATGGCCATGGCTATTCCTTCCCCGTGGTGCGCAGCTTGATATGGAGCTCGCGCAGCTGCTTCTCGGTGACCGGCGTCGGAGCTTCGACCATCATGTCCTGGCCGCGCTGTGTCTTCGGAAACGCGATCACGTCGCGGATCTGGTCGACGCCCGCCATCATCGCCACCATGCGGTCGAAGCCGAAGGCGATGCCGCCGTGGGGCGGCGCGCCGTAGGCGAGCGCGTCGAGCAGGAAGCCGAACTTGGCACGCTGCTCCTCGAGGCCGATGCCGAGCGCCTCGAACTGGCGCGCCTGCACCTCCGCGCGATGGATCCGCACCGAGCCGCCGCCCAGCTCCCAGCCGTTCATCGCGATGTCGTACGCCTTGGCGAGCACCCGGCCCGGATCGGTGAGCATCAGCTCGACATGCTCGTCCTTGGGGCTGGTGAACGGATGGTGCGCCGCCACCCAGCGATGGTGCTCGTCGTCGTGCTCGTAGGCCGGGAAGTCCACGACCCAGCAAGGCTGCCACCCCGGCTCGGCGTAGCCCTTCTCGTGGCCGATCTTCTGGCGCAGCGCCCCGAGTGCGTCATTCACCACCTTGCGGCGGTCGGCGCCAAAGAAGATCACGTCGCCGGCGCGCGCGCCGGTGCGCTCGATGATCCTGCCGAGGAGCTCCGGCGAGAGGAACTTCACGATCGGCGACTGCAGCCCCTCCTCGTTCAGTTTCGCCGGATCGTTCACGCGGATGTAGGCGAGGCCCTTGGCGCCGTAGATCGCGACGAAGGGTGTGAGGTCGTCCAGCTCCTTGCGCGTGAATTTATCGTTGCCGCCGGGGATGCGCAGCGCCGCGACGCGCCCGTCCTCCAGGTCCGCCGCGGACTTGAAGACCTTGAAGGTCGCGTCCTTCACGAGCTCGGTGAGCTCGGTCAACTCGAGCTTCACGCGCAGGTCTGGCTTGTCGCTGCCGTAGCGCGAGGTGGCCTCGGCATGGGTGAGCCGCGGGAAAGACGGCAGGTCCACGCCGAGGACCTGCTTCCAGACATGGCGCACCAGGCCCTCCATCAGGTCCTGGATCTCGCGCTCGCCGAGGAACGAGGTCTCGATGTCGATCTGGGTGAACTCCGGCTGGCGATCGGCGCGCAGGTCCTCGTCGCGGAAGCATTTCACGATCTGGTAGTAGCGATCGAGCCCCGCGACCATCAGCAGCTGCTTGAAGAGCTGCGGCGACTGCGGCAGCGCGTAGAACTGGCCGGCGTGCATGCGCGAGGGCACGAGGAACTCGCGCGCGCCCTCGGGCGTCGACTTGTAGAGGATCGGCGTCTCCACTTCGACGAATCCGTTCTCGTCCAGGTACGTGCGCGCCGCCCGCGACGTCGCGTGGCGCATGCGCAGCGCGCGCTGCATCGGCTCGCGACGCAGGTCGAGGTAGCGGTACTTGAGCCGCACTTCCTCGGAGACGTGCTCGTCGTCGATCATGAAGGGCGGCGTCGCCGCGGGATTGAGGATCTCGAGCTCGTGCGCGAGCACCTCGATCTCCCCGCTCTTCAGGTTGGCGTTCACGGTGCCGTCCGGGCGGCGGCGAACGACGCCTTGCACGCGCAGCACGAACTCGTTGCGCACACGGTCGGCGGCGGCGAAGGTCTCGGCGCGGTCGGGGTCGCAGACCACTTGAACCAGGCCGTCGCGGTCGCGCAGATCGATGAAGATCACCCCGCCGTGGTCGCGGCGGCGGTGCGCCCAGCCGAAGAGGGTTACGGATTGGCCCAGGAAACGGGTGTCGGTGCTGCCGCAGTATTCGGTTCGCATATGCCTTGTCGCACCCGCGTAGGCGGGTGCCCAGTCAATTGGGTCCCCGTCGTCACGGGGACGACGGCCTATCTGTAGCCTGAAGTCTCTGTCCTGGCGAGCCGTCGCCTACGTTCTCGGCGACGGCACCGGATTGAGGTCGGTCCCGGAGCGGTTCCTCTCGGGCCGGTTGCGCGGGGGCGGTTCGGCCACCCCCATGGAGATGATGTACTTGAGCGCCGCGTCGACGCTCATGTCGAGCTCGACGGTCTCGGAGCGCGGGACGATGAGGAAAAAGCCGGCGGTGATGTTGGGCGTGGTCGGGACGAACACCGAGATCTGCTCGCGGCCGAGGATGTCGGCCACCTCGTGCTCGGGCGTGCCGGTCACCAGCGCCACCGTCCACGCGCCCCGGTGCGGATAGCGCACCAGCACCGCACGCCGGAAAGCCTTGCCCTCGGGCGAGAAGAGCGTGTCGCTGATCTGCTTCACGCCGCCGTAGATCGAGCGCACCACGGGGACTCGCCCGAGGAGCTGGTCGCCGAGCGCGAGGAGCTTGCGGCCGAAGAAGTTGGCGGCGAGGGCCCCGGTGGTAAGCACGATGGCCGCGGTAAGGATGATGCCGAGGCCCGGAACGTGGAAGCCGAACATCGCGTCGCTCCGGTACTGCGCGGGTACGAGCAGGAGCGAATGGTCCATCAGGTCCACCAGCAGCTTGAGGACCCACAAGGTGATGACGAGGGGGATCCACACCAGGAGCCCGGCGACGAAATAGCGGCGCAGCGTGGCACCCATCAGCAGCGCGATCCCGGCGCGCGTAGGTGCTCCATGATCACGTGGTGCCGCTGCCGGGGTTGGCAGGCGGGGCTTTGGCGCCGCCGCTGTCCGCGACCTTCTTCTCGCCTCCCGCCTTGTCGGCGCCCGCCTTCTCGCTGCCACCCTTGTCGCTGCCACCCTTTTCGCTGCCACCCTTCTCGCTACCAGCCTTGTCGCTGCCCGCCTTCTCGCTGCCAGCCTGGTCGCCGGTTGCGTTGGTCTCCTTCGGCGAGGATGACGAGCCCTTCCCCTTGAAGTCGGTCGCGTACCAGCCACTCCCTTTCAGCTGGAATCCCGCCGCGGTGAGCATCTTGACGAGCGTCGGCTTGCCGCACTGGGTACAGATCGTGAGCACGGGATCGTTGATCTTCTGCATCACTTCCTGCTGCTTGCCGCAGCTCGAACAACGATACTCATAGATCGGCATCAGGGGGCTCCAAATTTCGAGAAATCACATTTTAACAGAAGGACTTGGCGCTCTTGTGCAGTGCCGCAACCGCGCCCTGCAAATGGGCGCGCGGCGCTCAACGCCCACGCTCGGCGAGCCGCCGGCGGTTGGCGACGAAGCCACCAGCCGCGAGCGCTCCGGCCATGGTCCAGAAGACGGGAAACATGCCCAGGGCCGCGCCCACCCCGCCGAAGGCGAGGGGCAGGATCGTATGGCTCGCGTTCAGTACCACGGAGCGAACCCCGACGGCCTCCGCCGCGCGCCCCGGCGGCGCCCCGGCGTAGAGGAGCGACATGATCGAGGGCTGCGTCGCGCCGAGGCCCAGGCCCAGCAGGAACGCGATCGCCGCGAGCAGCGGCACCGTTTCCACAAGCGGAAAGAGCGCGTAGGCGACGCCTGCGATGCAGAAGGTGGTGGTGATCATCGGCCAGTCGCGCACGTGGCGGGAAAGCCAGGGAAGCGCGAGGCGGATCAGGAGAGTGGCAAGCGCGAAAGACCCGAGGATGAGGCCGATGGTCGAGGCACTGAGCCCGATCGAGGTTCCGTAGATCGGCATCACGAAGACAAAGAGGTCCCACGCACTCGCAAGCATGCCGCTCACCAGGAAGACGCGCCGAAGGCTCGGGTCGCGCAGCAGGTCGAAGGCGTTGCGCCCGCCACCGCCGGCACCGCTGCCCGAGATGTGCGTGAAGCTGTGGCGTTTCACGACGAGGAGCGCAAGCGACGCGACCGCGAGGGTGGAGAGCACCAGGTACGTCGCCCGGTGCCCGATCTGGTCGATCATGAAGCCGGCGGACGTGGGCCCGAGGAAGTTGGAGATCGAGAAGCCGAGCGCCAGCCAGCCGAAGTTGGCCTTGCGGTTCACGTCGGTGCTTCCCGCTCCCACGGCGTGTTGCACGGCGATGTGGAACAGCATGAAGGCAGTGCCGATGCCGGCGGCGGCGAAGTAGAGCGCCGCGAAGCGCGGCACCACACCGGGTAGGGAAACGAAGAGCGCGAGCGCGAGCGCCGAAGCGATGAGGGGCTTCCTCACGCCGACGCGATCCACCAGCCGGCCGGCCGGCACCGCGAGCAGCATCGGCAACGCTGCGAAGAGCGACATCATCACACCCACCGCGAGAGGCGAGGCGTTCAGCGACAGCGCATTGAGCGAGATCGTGAGGCGGCTGCCGTTGAACCCCGCATGGGCGAGGATGGTTGCCACGACGAGGAGCGCGAGCGGAGGACCGTTTGAGGCCTCGGGGGCGGGCGCGTCGGGCAATTTTTCAGCCCCGGCCTAGGCCGGGCGGGTGGATTCCAGCGCGGCAATGCGCACGGGAATCGGCGGGTGGCTGGCGAAGAGCGCGAGGAAGCGGTTGCGCCCCTCGGCGATGCCGAAGGCCTGCAGCGATTGCGGCAACGCCGCCGGCTCCGCGCCGCCCAGCCGGCGCAGCGCCCCGATCATCGATCGCGGCGAGCCCATCATCGCCGCGGCGCCCGCGTCCGCGCGGAATTCCCGCTGGCGCGAGAACCACGCGACGATGATCGAAGCGAGGATGCCGAACACGATCTCGCAGACGAATACCGTGATCATGAACCCGGGTCCCACGCCGCGCTGGGTCTTGAAGATCACCTTGTCGACGAAAAATCCAACCACGCGGGCGAGGAACACCACGAACGTATTCAGGACACCCTGGATGAGCGTGAGCGTCACCATGTCGCCGTTGGCGATGTGCGAGACCTCATGGCCGATGACCGCCGCGACCTCCTCGCGCGTCATCGATTCCAGCAGCCCCGTGGAGACCGCGACCAGCGACGAGTTGCGGAAGGCGCCGGTGGCGAACGCGTTCGGCGCGCCCTCGAAGATCGCCACCTCGGGCATCCCGACGCCGGCCTTGTCGGCGAAGCCCCTGACGGTGTCCACGAGCCATTGCTCGTCGGCGGACTGCGGCGCGTCGATGACGTGCGCGCCCGTGGACATCTTGGCCATCCACTTCGACATCAGCAGCGAGATGAACGCGCCGCCGAACCCGATCACCGCGGCAAACGCGAGCAGCATGCCGAAATTCAGGCCGTTCGCCGTGAGCCATTGGTTCACGCCCAGGATCGACATGGTGACCGACAGCACCAGCATCACCGCCAGGTTGGTGACGAGGAAGAGCACGATGCGTTTCATTGCCATCCTCTCAGAAAGGTATTTTCTGCTTTTCTCAAAGTCCGGCCCTCAGGCCACGCCACTCGCTTCCCTAAAACGGGATGTCGTCCTCGAAGTCGTCGAACTTGCCGCCCGGCTTGCCCGCAGGCTTGGCCGCGGGCTTCGCCGCGGCCGGACGCGATGCGCCCGCCCCCGCGCCCTCTCGGTCGCCACCGGCGTCGCGCTCCCGATCGCCACCGCCGCCGCCCATGCCCTGGCGCGAGCCGAGCATCTGCATGCGATCGGCGACGATTTCGGTGGTGTACTTGTCGACGCCTTCCTTGTCTTGCCACTTGCGTGTCTGCAGCCGTCCCTCGACGTAGACCTGGCTGCCCTTCTTCAGGTACTCGCCGGCGATCTCGGCCAACTTGCCGAAGAAGGCCACGCGATGCCACTCCGTCTTCTCCTGCTTCTCCCCTGCCTTGTCTTTCCACGTGTCGGTGGTGGCGATGGAGATGTTGGTGATCGCGCCGCCGTCGGGCATGTAGCGTGTCTCGGGATCGCGCCCGAGGTTGCCGATGAGGATGACCTTGTTGACCGATGCCATGTTCCCGTCCTTGTCTAGATGATGCCGTTCTTGTCGATTTCTAGTGGTGCCGGCGCCCGGGGAAGCAGGTCCTGCATGCCCCACGCCACCGCGAGCCAGGCCACCATCGCCGCCAGGCACGCCGCCAGCACGGCGACGAAACTCGCATGCTGGGCAAGCGCCCCGCCCGCCGCCGCCCCGGCAAACGTCCCGAGGAACTGTACGCTCGAATACACCCCGGTGGCGGCGCCCCGTGCCCCCCGCGGAGCCGCACGCGACACCAGCGCGGGCAGCTTCGCCTCTAGAACGTTGAACCCCGCGAAGAAGATGACCAGCCCCGCCACGATTGCTGTGACGCTCTCGAGGCGTGCCGCGAGGAGCGCGATCGACGCCGTGACCGTCCCGATCGCGGCGAGGAAAACCCGGCGCTCATGGGCCGCCGCGCGTCCCAGCATGGCGGGCAGCATCAGCAGGAACCCCGCGATCACCGTGCCCAGGTAGACCGACCAGTGCTCGGAGGCCGGGAGTCCGGCGCGCACCAGCGACACCGGCAGCACCACGAAGGTCGCCATGAGCACGGCATGGAGCACGAAGATGCCCACGTTCAGGCGCAGGAGCTCCGGATCGCACACCACCGCGGCGAGCGAGGCGGCCGAGGCTCCCCTCAGGACCGGCGGGGCGTCGGGGACCACGAAGCGCACCACCGCGACCGCAGCCAGGGCGAGCAAGCCGGTGAGCGCGAAGATGCCAGGGACCCCGATCGTATGGTTGAGGAACGGCGCGGCGACGAACGAGCCCGCGAACGCGGCGCCGATGGTCGAGCCGATGATGCCCATGGACTTGGTGCGCTGGCTCTCGCGCGTGAGATCCGCGGCGAGCGCGATCACCACACCCGACACCGCTCCGGCACCCTGCAGGGCACGCCCGGCGATCATCATCCCGGGCGAATCGGCGGCAGCGCACACGAAGCTGCCCGCGGCCATGGCCGCGAGCCCGGCATAGATGAGGGGTTTGCGGCCGAGACGGTCCGAAGCCCAGCCGAACGGGATCTGCAGGGTGCCCTGGACCAGGCCGTAGATGCCGAGGGCGATCCCGGCGAGCGTGAGCGACCATCCCGGCCGGCCCTCGGTGTACAGCGCGAAAACCGGCAGGATCACGAACATCCCGAACAAACGCAGCGCGAACACCGACGCGAGCGACAGGCTGGCTCGCAGCTCGTCGGGGCTCATGCGGGCCGGGGAATTCACCGAATCAGGGGGATGGAGCAGGCAAAGAGGGCTGAGGTATATTAGCAGATTGCCCTATGGAAACGATCCGGATCCGCGGCGCGCGAACGCACAATCTCAAGAATGTCAGCCTCGACATTCCGCGCAATCGCCTCGTGGTCGTGACGGGTCTGTCCGGCTCGGGAAAATCCTCGCTCGCCTTCGACACGCTCTACGCGGAAGGCCAGCGGCGCTACGTCGAATCGCTTTCTGCCTACGCGCGCCAGTTCCTGCAGCTGATGGAAAAGCCCGACGTCGACCTGATCGAGGGCCTGTCACCGGCGATCGCGATCGAGCAGAAGGCGACCTCCCACAACCCGCGCTCCACCGTGGGCACGGTGACCGAGATCCACGACTACCTGCGCCTGCTCTTCGCGCGCGTCGGCGACCCTTACTGTCCCGAGCACGACGTGGCGCTCTCCGCCCAGAGCGTCTCGCAGATGGTCGACCACGTGGCGGCGCTGCCGGAAGGCACGCGCATCATGGTCCTGTCGCCGCTCGTGGTCGGGCGCAAGGGCGAGCAAGCGGAGCTCATCGACGAGCTGCGCGCCCAGGGCTTCGTGCGACTGCGCATCGACGGCGAGGTGCACGAGATCGACCGCCTGCCGAAGCTCGAGCGCAACCGCAAGCACACCATCGAGATCGTAATCGACCGCCTGAAGGTGGCAGCCGGGATCCAGCAGCGCCTCGCCGAGTCGTTCGAGACGGCGCTGCGCCACGCCGACGGCCGCGCGATCGCGGTCGAGATGGACGGCAGCCGCGAGCATCTCTTCTCGTCCAAGTTCGCCTGCCCCATCTGCAGCTATTCGATCCCGGAGCTCGAGCCGCGCCTCTTCTCCTTCAACAATCCCATGGGCGCCTGCCCGCGCTGCGACGGCCTGGGCGAGGTCACCTTCTTCGATCCGAAGCGCGTGGTCGCCTTCCCGCACCTGTCCCTCGCCGGGGGCGCCATCCGCGGCTGGGACCGGCGCAACCAGTTCTATTTCTCGATGCTGGTGTCGCTCGCGCAGCACTACCGGTTCGACGTCGAGGCGCCTTTCGAGTCGTTCCCGGAGCGCGCGCAGCAGGTGGTGCTCGAGGGCTCGGGCGAGGAGAAGATCGCCTTCCGCTATCCCGGCGAGAAGGGCAGGAGCGCGGTGAAGGAGCATGCCTTCGAGGGCATCCTGCCGAACCTCGAGCGGCGCCACCGCGAGACCGACTCCATCGCCGTGAAGGAGGAGCTCTCCAAGTACCTGAACAACCGGGCCTGCCCGGCGTGCGACGGCACGCGGCTGCGAATCGAGGCACGCAACGTGCGCGTCGCGGGGCGCAACATCCACCAGCTCTCCTCGATGCCGCTCAAGGAGTCGCAGCCGTTCTTCGAGCGCCTCGAGCTTCCCGGCTCGAAACGCGCCGTGGCCGAGAAGATCGTGCGCGAGATCGCCAACCGCGTGCAGTTCCTGAACAACGTGGGCCTGGATTACCTGTCGCTCACCCGCTCGGCGGACACCCTCTCGGGCGGCGAGGCCCAGCGGATCAGGCTCGCGAGCCAGATCGGCTCCGGCCTCACCGGCGTGATGTACGTGTTGGACGAGCCCTCCATCGGCCTGCACCAGCGCGACAACGAGCGCCTCATCCAGACGCTCAAGCACCTTCGCGACGCCGGCAACTCGGTGATCGTGGTGGAACACGACGAGGAATCGATCGTGGCCGCGGACCACGTGATCGACATGGGACCCGGGGCCGGCGTGCACGGCGGCGAGGTCGTGGCCCAGGGCGCCCCCGCCGAGATCCTGCGCCACCCCGACTCGCTTACCGGCCAGTACCTTTCCGGACGCAGGCAGATCGCCATTCCGGCGCGGCGTCGGCGCGGCGACCGATCGAAGCAACTGCGGATCGCCGGCGCGCGCGGCAACAACCTCGCGAACGTCACCGTCGAGATTCCCATCGGGCTCTTCGTCGCGGTGACCGGCGTCTCCGGCTCGGGCAAGTCCACGCTCATCAACGACACGCTCTACACCGCGGTCGCGCACCATCTCTACGGCTCGGCCACGGAGGCCGCCGAGCACGACGCGATCGAAGGCCTGGACTTCTTCGACAAGGTGATCAACGTCGACCAAAGCCCGATCGGGCGTACTCCGCGCTCCAATCCGGCGACCTACACCGGCCTATTCACCCCGATCCGGGATCTCTTCGCCGGCGTGCCCGAGTCGCGCGCCCGCGGCTACGGCCCGGGACGCTTCTCCTTCAACGTGAAGGGCGGACGCTGCGAGGCCTGCCAGGGCGACGGCATGATCAAGGTCGAGATGCATTTCCTGCCCGACGTCTACGTGCCGTGCGATGTCTGCCATGGCAAGCGCTACAACCGCGAGACGCTCGAGGTGCGCTACAAGGCACGATCGATCGCCGAGGTGCTCGACATGACGGTCGAGCAGGCGCACGAGTTCTTCTCCTCGGTTCCGGCGATCGCGCGCAAGCTCGCGACCCTGCTGGAGGTGGGACTGGGCTACATCTGCCTCGGACAGAGCGCGACCACCCTTTCGGGGGGCGAGGCGCAGCGCGTGAAGCTCTCCCTCGAGCTCTCCAAGCGCGACACCGGGCGCACGCTCTTCATCCTCGATGAGCCCACCACGGGCCTGCACTTCCACGACATCGACCTCCTGCTGAAGGTCCTTCACCGCCTGCGCGACCACGGCAACACGGTGGTGGTGATCGAGCACAACCTGGACGTCATCAAGACCGCCGACTGGGTCATCGACCTGGGCCCCGAAGGCGGCGATGGCGGCGGGCGGGTGATCGCGCAGGGCACGCCCGAGGACATCGCGCGCTCCCCCGAGAGCTTCACCGGCCGGTTCCTCGCGGCGCTGCTCGAGACGGCACCGCGGAAGAAAGCCGCTTCCGGCTGATGGATAGCGGCGGCGTCCCGGTGTCGGCGGGGACCCAATCCGAGTGAATCCCCGCGACCTCCTGCTCGACAGCTTCAGGGCGGCGGTCGCCGCGGCGGATCCGCAGAGAATCGTCCCGCGCCACATTCCGCCGCCGCCTCGCGGCCGCACGGTCGTCGTGGGCGCGGGCAAGGCGGCCGCCTCCATGGCGCGCGCGGTCGAGGACCATTGGCCCGATAGCGCCCCGCTCGAGGGCGTGGTGATCACGCGATATGGCCACGGCCTGCCGACCACGCGCATCCGCGTGGTCGAGGCCGGTCACCCGGTGCCGGACGCGCAGGGCGAATCCGCCGCGCACGAGATCCTCGCCCTCGCCTCGTCGCTCGGCGAAGAAGACCTGTTGCTGGTGCTGGTTTCGGGCGGGGGCTCATCGCTGCTGTCGTTGCCGCTGGATGGCATCTCTATGGCGGACCTGAAGGCGCTGACCCGGGATCTCCTCGCGAGCGGCGCACCGATCCAGGACATGAACTCGGTGCGCAAGCACCTGTCGGCAATCCAGGGCGGGCGGCTCGCGGCGGCCACCCGCGCGCGGGTATTGGCGCTGGTGATTTCCGACGTGACCGGCGACCAGCCGACGCACATCGCCTCCGGGCCGTGCGCTCCCGATCCCTCCACGTTCGCGGAGGCGATCGCGATCCTCGCGCGCTTCGGCATCATCGCACCCGCCTCGATCGCGAGGCATCTGGCGCTCGGCGCGGCTGGAACCGTGGCAGAGACACCCAAGCCGGGAGATGCGCTCTTCGGGCGGATCGAAAACCGCGTGATCGCCACCGCAAGGCAGAGCCTCGTCGCGGCTGCGGACTGCTTTCGTGCCCACGGGGTCGCCGCGATGCTGCTCGGCGACAGCGTGACCGGCGAATCGAGCGAGGTCGCGAAGGTGTATGCGGCGCTCGCGCGGCAGGTACGCCAGCACGGCGACCCGGCGAAGGCCCCGATCGCGCTCATCTCCGGCGGCGAGACCACGGTGACCGTGCGCGGCAAGGGACGCGGCGGTCGCTGCAGCGAATTCCTGCTGTCGCTCGCGATCGAGCTCGACGGGCTGGAAGGCGCCTGGGCGCTCGCCTGCGACACCGATGGCATCGACGGCAGCGAGGACAATGCCGGCGCGATCGTGGGGCCGGACACGTCGGCGCGCGCAGCGGCGGCAGGCCTCGTCCCGAGGGAGCGTCTGGCCGAAAATGACGGCTACGGCTTCTTCGCCGCGCTGGGCGACCTGGTCGTCACCGGCCCGACACGCACCAATGTCAACGACTACCGCGTGCTCCTCCTGGCCCCGTGAAGCTCTCCATCGTCATCCCCTGCTACAACGAGCGCGCCACGATCGGCGAACTGCTGGAGCGCGTGCGCGCCTCGCCCTACCCCGACAAGGAGATCATCGTCGTCGACGACTGCTCGGCCGACGGCACGCGCGACCTCCTCGAAGGGGAGCTGCGCGGGCGCATGGACCGCCTGGTGCTGCACGAGCGCAACCAGGGAAAAGGAGCGGCGCTGAGGAGCGGCATCCGCGCGGCGACCGGCGACATCGTGATCATCCAGGACGCGGATCTCGAGTACGACCCGAAAGAATACCCACGCCTTTGCGACCCCATCCTCGCGGGGCGCGCGGACGTGGTCTATGGCTCGCGATTCATGGGCGCGGATGCGCATCGCGTGCTGTATTTCTGGCATCGCGTCGGCAATGGGTTCCTCACGCTCCTTTCCAACATGATGTCGAATCTCAACCTCACCGACATGGAAACCTGCTTCAAGTGCTTCCGTCGTGAGGTGATCCAGGCAATCGAGATCGAGGAGGACCGGTTCGGGTTCGAGCCGGAGATCACCGCCAAGGTCGCCAGGCGGGGCTGCCGCATCTACGAAGTCGGCATCTCGTACTACGGCCGCACCTACGCCGAGGGCAAGAAGATCGGCTACAAGGACGGGTTGCGTGCGATCTTCTGCATCATCAAGTACAACCTCTTTCGCTGAGGCGCGGCTCCTCGGCCGCTACTTCGTCGTGGGCGGCGCGTCGGCGTGCGTCGACATCGGGCTCTTCCTGTTTTTCGCGAAGGGCTTCGGGCTCCCTTACCTGCGGGTGGCCGCGGCCAGCTTCGTGATCGCGACGCTGGTCAACTACTTCCTGAGCGTGCGCTTCGTCTTCAGGAGCGGCCAGCGCTTCGGTCGCCGGTGGGAGATCGCCATGGTCTACCTGGTTAGCGGCGTCGGCCTCGCCCTCAACCAGGCGATCCTGTACCTCTGCGTGGAGCTGGCCGTCTTCGGGCTGCTGTTGTCGAAGCTGGTGGCGACCGGAGCGGTGTTCTTCTGGAACTACCTCGCGCGCCGGTTCTTCGTCTTTGGCGCGGGGCGAGCCGCGACGGAGGTCAGCGCGCCGGAGCGCGATCCGGCGCCGGCTGACCGGACGTGAGCGTGGCCAGGTAGCCGTCGAGGGCGGCCCGGTCCACCCGCATCAGCACGAAGATCTCACCCAGCCGGAAAGAGGGCTTGGCATAAGCCGCGGTGTCCACGTGCGGATCGCCTTGGACGCCTTCGAGGTCGGTCTTGAGGAGCCAGGTGTCCACGACGTAATCGACGCCTGCTTTCTTCACCTCGGCGGCGAGCTCCGGTGCGCTCCAGCGAAAGAGGAATCGCACGCCCCGCCGATGACCGAGGAGCCCGATGTATTCCGGGCGCATCCACATGACGCGCGCGCCGGCGGGCGTGACCGCGCCGATCGACTCCAGCCCGGACAGAGTGGCGACCACCAGCTGCACGCGCTCGCGCGCACGCTCGACGTTGATCGTGGTGTAGTACTCGGTGATGTCGCGATAGGCATAGGCCTGGCCCGGAAGCACGATGGCGCGGTCGCCGGCCTTGCGCTGTATGAGGAGCAGCGCGGGAATCGTGAGGGCCACGGTCATGATCGCCACCGCGCCGACCACGAGGGCGCGCGAACGCGACTGCAGCGAGAGCCGCGCGGTGCCCCAAAGAAGGAAGTCGGCCGCGCAGACGAGCAGCAGCGGGATCAGCGGGTACAGCAGGCGGCGGGTGTTGTCCGGCGTGAACACCCAGGGAAAGAGGATGCCGAGCGAGAGCAGCAGGAACCAGCCGTCGAGGCGGTTGCGTGCGACGCGCAGGACGACACCGCCCAGCGCCAGCGCGCCGATGGACAGGATGGCGAGCCTTGCCTCGTCGGACACCGCGGCCTCGGCGGTGAAGGAAGCGATCCATCCGGAGGAGAAGAAGTCCGCGGCAGCCCGCAGCATTCCACCCGGATCGGCGATCCATTTGCCGATGATCTGCTGTGCGCTGCGGCCGTAGCCGTCGACATCGGCCCGGGGCCGCAGCCCATGCCAGAGCGAAAGGAGGAGCACGGCCGGCAACGCCGGGAGGAACTCGCGCAAGGCCGGTAGCCGCCGATCCGCGATCGCTCGCATCCCCAGGTGGGCAAGGTAGGCGAAGAGCAGCGCGATGCCCAGCATCCGCGTGAGGGTGGCGCAGGCGAGCAGCGTGCCGAAGACCAGCAGGTCGGTTGCCCTGGCCCGCTCGATCGCGACCCGGGCCCCAAAATGCACCAGCGCCGCCATCAGCAGCAGGAGGTAAAGCGACTCGCTCAGGATCCCCTTGGTACTGATCCATGCCGTGGGCATCAGGAGGAAGAGGACGGTCACCGCAAGCCCTTCCCGTACGCCACCCAGCTCCGCGGCCGCATGGCGATAGATGAGCGGCAGCGCGATCGCGGCGCATGCCGCCACCAGCACGTAGGCCACACGATAGTCCGAAGCCCCGCCGCTCAGCCAGAGGAGCAGCGGGAAGAGCGGCGGGAAGTGGCTGTGATGGGCAGCCCACGCGGCGGCGTCGGCATTGCCCCGGGCGCCGCCGAAGTAGTGGGCAAGGGTGAGGTAGCTCGCGCTGTCGTCGCCGAACGACGCCAGCCGGTCCTGCGAGTTGAAGGCGAACAGCAGCGGTGCCGCGACGGCAACGAGCGCGATGATGCCCCAATGGCGCCTCGCCAGATCGCGTGCGTTCACCCACGTCCAGTCATTGGCGCCACGAGGGATGGGGCCTCCCGCCTGGCGCCCCGGTCATCCCGGGGTGCGGCGGCGCGGTAGCCCGCAAACGAAATGGCCGGCGCAAGGCCGGCCTTTCCGCTTGTTTCGGGGGGAGCCTACGCCTTGACCTTCGAATCGCCGCTGTCACGGGCGTCGCCGTCCGGTTCCGGGCGATCCACCAGCTCCACGAGCGCCATCGGCGCGTTGTCGCCCTGACGGAAGCCGAACTTGAGAATGCGAAGATAACCGCCGTTGCGCGCCTTGTAGCGCGGTCCCAGCTCGTCGAAGAGCTTCACCACCATGTCGCGGTCGCGCAGGCGGTCGAATGCCAGGCGACGGTTGGCGAGCGTGGGCTCCTTGCCGAGGGTGATGATCGGCTCGGCGACGCGACGCAGCTCCTTCGCCTTCGGCAGCGTGGTCTTGATCGCCTCGTGCTTCAGCAGCGAGACGGTCATGTTGCGCAGCATCGCGAGGCGGTGGCTGCTGGTCTTGTTGAGCTTGCGAAGCCCGTGACGGTGACGCATTGCTGTTTCCCTTTCACTCTCTTGGCTTATTCAGCCTTGTTGTTATTGTGGTTTTGGAATCCGCTGTCACCCCGGCGAAGCCGGGGCCGATCATCGGGTCCCCGCTCTTGCGGGGATGACGACGGGCTTACTTCGTAAGTCCTGCGACCGGCCAGTTCTCCAGCTTCATGCCGAGCGTGAGGCCCTTGGAGGCGAGGACTTCCTTGATCTCGTTCAGCGACTTGCGGCCGAGGTTCGGGGTCTTCA
>JBDSRZ010000140.1:0-21701 GCA_039929025.1 Usitatibacter sp.
GCCGCGATGTCGGGGATGCTGGTGGTGAGGACCCGCTGCTTGACCCCCAGCAGGTGCGCCGGGTGCATGGAGAAATTGCGCAGCCCGAAGCCCAGCAGCATGCGCGTCAAATCCACGTCGCCCGCCATCTCGCCGCAGACTGCTACCGGCTTTTCGTGCTGCTGCGCGGTGCGGATCACACCCGCGAGGAGGTTCAGGACCGCCGGGTGCAGCGGGTCGTAGAGGTGCGCCACGCGGTCGTCGGCGCGGTCGATCGCGAGCGTGTACTGGATGAGATCGTTGGTGCCGATGGAGAGGAAATCCAGCTTGCGGATGAACATCGGCAGCGCGATCGCGGCGGCCGGGACCTCGATCATCCCGCCCAACGGCACGTAGTCGTCGAACTTCACCTTCTCGTCGCGCAGTTGCTCCTTCGCCCGGGTCACCGCCGCGATCGCCTGGGTGAGCTCGTGCCATGTGGTGAGCATCGGGATCAGGATCAGCACCTTGCCGTGGCGCGAGGCGCGCAGGATCGCGCGTAGCTGGGTGTTGAAGACCTCGGGCTCGGCGAGGCTGTAGCGGATCGCCCGCAGCCCGAGCGCCGGATTGACCGCGATGTACTCCTGCCCCTCGGCGTTCTTGTCCGCGCCCAGGTCCATGGTGCGGATGGTGACCGGGAGGCCCTTCATGCCCTCGACCACGTCGCGGTAGGCCTCGTACTGCTCGTCCTCGTCGGGCTGGTCGCGGCGGTTCATGAACAGGAACTCGCTCCTGAAGAGCCCGATGCCGGTGGCGCCGCTCGCCCTCACCGGCTCCAGGTCCGAGGGCAGCTCGATGTTGGCGTAGAGCTGCACCGTCGTGCCGTCGAGGGTCGAGGCGGGCGCGGTCTTGAGGCGCTTGAGCTTGTCGCGCTCGATGCGCGCCTGGTTCTGCTTGAGGCGGTATTCGGCGAGCACTGCCTTGTCGGGGTTGACGATCACCACGCCCTGGGTGCCGTCGACCACGATCAGCTCGTCTTCGCGGATCATGTTGCGCGAGTGGTGCAGCGCCACGATCGCCGGGATGTTCATGGAGCGCGCCACGATCGCGGTGTGGGAGGTGGCCCCACCCATGTCGGTCACGAAGGCCGCGAACGGATGCTCGCGGAAGAGGATCACGTCGGCAGGCGAAAGGTCCCGCGCCACCAGGATCGAGGCCTCTTCGCGCACCGGCTTCATCGCGATGCGCCGGCGGCTGCCGGCGAGCGCGCCCAGAACCCGCTCGGCCACCTGGCGGACGTCGTCCTCGCGCGCGCGCAGGTACGGGTCCTCGATGTCGCTGAACTGTGCCATCAGCTCGTCGAGCTGCACGCGCAGCGCCCATTCCGCGTTGCAGTGCTGCTCGCGGATGATTTCGCGCGGCGCCTCGGTGAAAGCGGAGTCGTCGAGCAGCATCACGTGCACCTTGACGAACGGCGCCAGCTCCGCGGAGGCGCTGTGGCGCACGCTCTCGGCGAGCTCCTTCAGCTCGTCGCGCACCTCGCGAATCGCACGGTCGTAGCGGCGCTGCTCGCGCTGCACGTCCGCGCCGGTGATCTCGTAGTGGTTGGCCTCGGCCGACATGCCGGCGAAGAGGTGCGCCTGGCCGATGGCGATGCCGCCGGAAACCCCGATGCCGTGCATGGTGAAGCAGACGGTCTGGCTCATTCGGCTTCGCCGAAGCGATTCGCGAAGAGCTTCGCGATCGCCTCCATCGCGGCGGCCTCGTCGGCGCCGTCGGTCTCCAACTCCACCGTGGAGCCGAGGCCCGCGGCCAGCATCATCACGCCCATGATGCTCTTGGCGTTGACGCGCCGGTTGTTGCGCGTGATCCAGATGCCGCTCGTGAAACGCGAGGCCTCCTGGGTGAGCTTGGCGGAGGCGCGCGCGTGCAGGCCCAGCTTGTTCACGATCCTGATCTCGCGCTTCATCATGGCCGCAGGTCCGCGGCGCCCATGCGCGTCACGCCCTCGGTCGCGCCTTCGAGCGCCTTGTCGCGCATCTTGAGGAGCGTCTCGGTGCGGTAGGTGAGCGCGCGGATCAGCATCGGCAGGTTCACGCCCGCGAGGCCCTCGACCCGACCGGGGCGCAGCAGCCGTGCCGCGATGTTGGAGGGCGTGGCGCCGTAAATGTCGGTGAGGATCAGCACGCCGTCGCCCTGGTCGAGGAACCGGATCAGGTCCTCGGCCACGGGCAGCAGCGCATCGGGGTCGTCGTGGACCGTGACCCCCAGCTGGCGCAGGTACAACGGGCGCTTGCCGAGCACGTGGCTCGCCGAGTGGATGAGCGACTCGCCGAAGGCGCCGTGGGAAACGATGAGGATGCCGATCATGGCGCCATTCTAAGGGACCGCAAAAACCGGGGTCTGACCCCATTTATCACCTGAGCGATAATTCAGGTCCGTTACACCGATAATTGGGGTCAGACCCCACCCATGGCGCCCAAGTCTCCCCGACCGACCGAGCTGCACCTTCACCAGGTGACACGCGTGCTCGACGTCACCTTCGACGACGGGCGCACGTTCTCGCTGCCGTGCGAATACCTGCGCGTCTTTTCGCCCTCGGCGGAGGTGCGCGGCCACGGTCCGGGCCAGGAAGTCCTGCAGGTGGGCAAGGCCGAGGTCAACGTCGCTGCCATCGACCCGGTCGGCGTCTACGCGGTGAAGCTCGTCTTCAGCGACGGGCACGACACCGGCATTTACTCCTGGGACTACCTTTACGACTTGGGCGTGAAGCACGACTCCAACTGGAAGACCTACCTCGCGCGCCTCGCGGCCGCGGGCAAGTCGCGCGAGCCGTGAGCGACAGGACCCACTTCGGCTACCAGCAGGTTCCGGAGGAGGACAAGGCCCGGCGGGTAGGTGAGGTGTTCCGCTCCGTCGCCTCGAGCTACGACGTGATGAACGATCTCATGTCGCTCGGGTTGCACCGCGTGTGGAAGCGCTTCGCGATCGAGATGAGCGGCGTGCGTCCGGGCTCGCGGGTGCTCGACGTGGCCTCGGGCAGCGGCGACCTCGCGCGCGCGTTCGCCAGGCGCGTGGGCGAGGCGGGCCAGGTGTGGATGACCGACATCAACCCGGCGATGCTCGAGGTCGGCCGCGACCGCATGATCGACCAGGGCGTGTTCGTGCCGCTGGCGCTCTGCGACGCCGAAAGACTTCCCTTCCCCGACGCCACCTTCGACGTCGTCTCGGTCGCCTTCGGGCTACGCAACATGACGCACAAGGACCGCGCGCTCGCCGAGATGGCGCGCGTCACCCGCCCGGGCGGGCGCGTGATCGTGCTCGAGTTCTCGCGCCCCTGGAAGCCGCTTGCGCCCGCCTACGACGCCTATTCCTTCTCGATCCTTCCCGCCCTCGGGAAATGGGTGGCGCACGACGAGGGTGCCTACCGCTACCTCGCCGAATCGATCCGCATGCACCCCGACCAGGAAACGCTGAAGGCGATGATGACGGCCGCGGGGCTCGAGCGGGTCGAGTACTTCAACCTGGCCGGGGGCGTGGTCGCGCTGCATCGCGGCTGGCGCCTGTGAGCGCGCTCATGCCCCATCCCGCGGCGGCCGCGGTGAACCACGTGCTGCGCTCCGCGCCGCTCGCGATGGAGCGCCTCGCGCGCCACGCGGGGCGCACCGCGCGCTTCGAGCTGGGCCCCGTCGCCTTCGCGCTCACGGTTCAGACAACCGGCGAAGTGACGCACGCCGTGGGGGGCGCCGTCCACGACCTGCAGGTGCGCGTATCGCCCTTCCTCCTGCCGCGTCTCGCCGCCGGGGAGGAAGCCGCGTTCCGCGACATCGACATGCAAGGCGACATGGAATTCGCCCAGGAAATCTCGTACCTCGCGCGGAACCTCACCTGGGATGTCGAGGAAGACCTCTCGCGCCTGGTCGGCGACATCGCCGCGCACCGGCTGGTGGGCGCCGGACGCGCTGTCGCCCATTGGGGACGCGACGCAACCCTGCGCGCCGCGCAGGGCGCGGCCGAATACTGGACCGAGGAGTCGCCGCTGATCGCCTCGCGCGTGAAGGTGCAGGGCTTTGTCCAGGATGTGGGTGACCTGCGCGAGGCCCTCGACCGCCTCGAGAAACGCATCGAGCGGCTCACGCGGCCGGGAGGAACTTCCGGGCGTTAGCGGGGGTCCTTGGTGGGACTCTCCAATGTGCCGGGCCGCCGATGGTCGCCGATGTTTTCCGCTTTTCGACCGTGAGGCTGCTTGCCGTCATGCTGGCCTTTGCGGCGAGCGGCGCGGCGTCCGCGCAGCAGGCTGCGCCCGCTTCGCACTTCCCGCAAGCCGACACCCGCCAGCAGCAGCGCGACCAGGCCGCGCAACCGCGCCGCGCGCGGGATCTTTCGGTCACCTGGCAAGCCCCCAAACTGCTGAAGGACCTGTTCGAGAAGTTCCTGCCGCCGCCGAAGCATGAGGGCAGCGAGCGGCCGCGCGGATTCCTGCGCCCGTGGCTGCGCGAAGTGCGCCGCCGCGCGCCGGAGATCGCCGCCTCCGAGGGCTACTTCTCGATGGCGCTCGACACCGATTTCGAAGACGACGACCGCGAGCACGTGACCATCAATGTCGAACCCGGCCCGCGCACCGTGGTGCGCAAGGTGGAGATCGAGTTCGCCGGCGACCTCGCGGGCGAGGGCGTCGAGCGCGAGAAGCGGCGTGGGGAAATTCGCGCGGGGTGGACGCTGGGGCAAGGCCGGCCCTTCCGCAGCCCCGACTGGGATGTCGCCAAGACGAGGCTCCTCGAGGACCTCACTGGCGAGGACTACGCCGCGGGTTCGATCGTGGAGAGCGAGGCGATCGTGGATGCGGAGGCTGCGCGCGCGGACTTGAAGCTCACGCTCGACAGCGGGCCGCCGTTCGCCTTTGGCGACGTAGAGATCGAGGGGCTCCAAAAATACTCGGAAGCGCTGGTGCGCCGCGTGGTGAACCTGGGCCGCGGCGAGCGCTACAACCGTGAGCGCCTCGCGCAACTGCAGCGCGCAATCCAGGCGGGCCCCTGGTTCTCGAGCGTCGTGGTCGACATCGAACGCGACCCCGCGGCCGCCCAGGCGGTGCCGGTGAAGGTCGCGGTGAGCGAGCGGCCGGCGCGCGAGATCGGGCTCGCGGGCGGCTACGGAACCGACGACGGCGCACGCGTGGAAGCCGCATACCGCGATCGCAATCTCTTCGATCGCGGCTTCGACCTGCAGAGCTCGATCCGCGCGAGCCAGGAGCGCCAGATCGGCTACGCCGACGTCTACCTGCCGCCGGGGCTCTTCGCCAGCCAGAAGCGCGGCGACGTGCCGTTTCGCGACAGCGTCGGCGTGCTCGCCGAGCACAGCACCATCGAAAAGCTCGCCCTGTCGCGTTTCGCGGTCGCAGGCTATCGCCATTTCAGGCTCGAAGACCGCGAGCTGCGCGTTGGGTTGTCGTACCAGATCGAGCGCTCCTTCCCAGAGGGCTCGGAGCCGCGCATCAAGCGCGCGCTGGCCCCGATCGTCGCCATCACCTGGCGCTACGTGGACGATCTGTTCGACCCGAAGCGCGGCGGGGTGCTGAACGTGCAGTTCGCCGCCGGGGCAAAGGCGCTCGCCTCGGGCAACGACTTCTTCAAGGCGTATGCGCAATATCAGCACTGGATCCCGCTCGGGCGCGACAATCAACTGCTGCTGCGCACCGAGATCGGCACCACGATCGCGTCCGGCCGCGAGGGCATCCCCGAGGACTTTCTCTTCCGCGCCGGGGGCGCGCGTTCCAACCGCGGCTATGCCTACCAGAGCCTGGGGCCGCGCGAGGGCAACGCAGTGGTCGGCGGGCGCTACATGGCCACCGGCACCGTGGAGCTGGTGCACTGGTTGAGCGCCCAGTGGGGCGCCGCGGTGTTCACCGATGTGGGCGATGCGGCGGACACGCGCGGGGACTGGCAGGGCAACCCCAGCTACGGCGCCGGCGCCCGCTTCAAGACGCCGGCGGGGCCGTTCGCGCTCGATCTCGCCTACGCCGAACGTACGCGCCGCTTCCGCCTGTCGTTTTCCGTGACGGTGGCTTTCTGAGATGAGCGCCGAGATTCCGGTCGACAAGCGCGCGGAGCCTGCGCCGAAAAAGCGCCGCGGGCGTGCCCGGCGCTGGATGGTGCGCTCGGGGGCGCTCCTCCTCGTACTCATTCTCGTCGTCGTCGCGGGCGCCTGGTGGTTGCTCACCACCACCGAAGGCGCCCGATTCGCGTTGAATTACGCGATCCGCGCCGCGGGCGACGGCGTGCGCTACGAGGGTCTCGAGGGCGCGCTGGGCGGGCCGATGCGAGTGAAGCTCCTCGAGATTTCGCGCCCCGACCTGTACGTGCGCATCGACGATCTCGAGATGCAGACCGCGCTTCGCGAGCTCCCGCGCCGCCTCTATGTCCACCACCTCGGCGCTCGCGCGGTCGAGGTCCGTACCGTGGACACGGGCGCCGCCGCCAAGCTGCCGGTGAGCTTCGCGCCGCCCTACGCGATTCGCCTCGACGAGGGCCGCGTCGGCGAGCTGCGCCTGGGCGCCCTGCCGCGCGAGGCCGCGGCGCAGAAAGATCCGTCGCGCAAGCGCGCGATGATGGCGGCGGCGCGCGACGGCGACCTGGTGGTGAAGAACATCCTGCTGCGCGGCGAGGGCGACGAGCGCGAATGGCGCATCGCCGAAATGAGCGCCGAGACCACCTACGGCAAGGCGAGCCTGTCGGGCCGCGTGGACGCCGGCGCGCCGTTCGCGCTCGATCTGCGCGCGGTGGTGGATGGCGTGGCGGCGCAGCGCCCGTACAAGGCGGCGATCGCCGCCAAGGGAACGCTGCAGGCGATCGAAGCCTCGCTGGACGGCGAGGTGTCGGGCCAGCGTGCTACCGGCCGCGCCGCCCTCGCGCCATTCGCCGCGACGCCGCTACGCGCCCTCGAGCTGCACGCGAAGGACGTGGACCTCGCCCGGCAGGCCTCGGGCCCGCAGACGCGCCTCGCCCTCGACGTGAAGCTCGCGGGGGAAGGCAAGTCCTTCGCCGGGCCGATCGCGATCGAGAATGCGGCTCCCGGGCCGTGGGACGCGAAGCAGCTGCCCTTCAGGTCGGCCACCGCACGGATCGCGGTGAGCGCCGAGTCGGTGGAGCTCTCGGGCCTGCAGGTGTCGCTCATCGGCGGGGGCACGGCGAGCGGCCGCGCGACCTTGCGCAAGGGCGGCGTCGAGGCGAAGCTCGCGATCGCGGACGTGGACCTCGCGGCGCTGCATCGCAAGCTGCAGAAGACGCGCCTCGGCGGCAACGTCACGGTGAGCGGGGATCGCGCGGCGCAGCGCTTCGAGGTCGCGCTCAAGGATCCGCGCTTCGATATCCAGGGGCGCGCTGCGCTCGCCAACCAACGCCTGGAAATAGAAACCGCACGCGTGCGTACCGGCGGCGGCTCGATGGTGGCAAGCGGCGCCATGGCGCTCGCCGGCGCGCGGACGTTCCGCTTCGAGGGCACCGCCTCCCATTTCGATCCCGCCGCCTTCGTGAAAAGCGCCAGGGGCGACCTCAATTTCACCTTCGTCGCCAGCGGCTCGATGGCCGACGGCATCGCGGGCGAGGCGCAGGCGCTGATCCTGCCCAGCACCCTTGCCGGCATGCCCGCTTCGGGCAAGGTCCTGGTCGCGGGCGACACGCGACGCATCGCGAATGCCGACGTGAGCGTGGCGATCGGCGATGCGCGCGTCGCGGCGCGCGGGCGCTTCGGCGCGCCGGGCGATGTGATGGAGGTGAGCGTGCACGCACCGGATCTTTCGCTGCTGTCGCGCCCGCTCGGCATGGCGCTCGCGGGCAAGCTCGATGCCGATGTCCGTCTCACGGGCACGTTCCAGGCGCCCGCGGGCAGCGTGAGCCTGACCGGGGCCAACCTCGCGCTTCCTTCCAACGTCTACGTGCGCGAGCTGCGGCTTCGCATGGAGGCCGGCACCGCGCCCGACAGCCCGATCGACGCATCGCTGCAGGCGAAGGGCGTGGCGCTCGGCGAGGAGAAACCACCTTCGCCTCTGGCTGAAACGTTCGATGCGACTCTCAAGGGGACGCGCGCCGCCCACCGGATCGAGGCCGATGCCGCGATGACGCGCGACAGCCGGCTCCGCGCGACGCTCGCCGGGGGCTTCGATCCGCGCGCGGCCGAGCTGTCGTGGACGGGACGCATCGAGTCGCTCGCGCTCACCGGCCGCGGCGCCTTCGCGCTCGCCGCGCCCACGTCGCTTTCGGCCTCGGCACGCCGTGTCGAGCTGGGCGACGCGCAGCTCCGCGGCGAGTGGGGCGAGGCGCGGCTCGCGGTGACGCGCTGGACGCCGAAGAGCCTCGAGCTCAAGGGTTCGAGCCCCGGAATCCAGGTCCAGAACCTGGCGCGCTCCTTCCGACTCGGCACCCTGCCGCGCTCGAACCTGGTGGTGGCCGGCGACTGGGAGGTCCGCGGCGCCGAGACCTTCAATGCGGCCGTGAACCTGCGGCGCGTTTCCGGCGACCTGCGCGTGGGCGAGCCGCCGCTGCCGCTTGGCCTGCAGCGCCTCGAGCTCAAGGCGACCTCCAACGGCGGGCAAGCGCAGGCCACTCTCGAGATCGCCGGCGATCGCATCGGCCGCGTCCAGGCAGAGGGCACCGCTACCATCGTGCGCGGGGCCAGCGGCTGGGAGATCGCCCCCGCCGCGCCGGTGCAGGCGAAGCTCGTCGCCGAGAACAACAACCTCGAAACGCTTGCCGCCTGGCTGGGCCCGGAGGCGAAGCTGGGCGGCAGGCTGAGCGCCCATATCACGGTGACCGGCACCGGCGCCGACCCCCGCGTTGCAGGCGAAGCGCGCGCCGTCGACCTGGTGCTGCGCGAGCCGCAGAGCGGCTTCGAAGTGGAGCAGGGCCAAGTGGTCCTGCGCATGAGGGGCAAGTCGGTGGCGATCGAGCGCTTCACCGCGTCCACGCCGTGGAAGCCCCCACAGTCGGCGCGCGAACACTTCGCCGGGATGGCGCTGCCCACCACGGGCACGATCACCGCCGAGGGCTCGATCGACCTGGGCGCCCGCAGCGGCAGCCTGCGCATCATCGCCGACAAGGCGGTCCTCACACAGGCGCCGCGGCGCTTCCTCGCGGTGAGCGGCGAGGCGCGCCTGCAAAGCGGCGACAAGGGCCTGGTGGCGACCGGCAGCTTCAAGGCCGACGCGGGGTGGATCGGTGCGCTCGAGACAGCGCCTCCGAGCGTGGCCGAGGACGTGATCGTGGTGCGTGCGGCGGCTCCCGCGCCCGCGGAGGCGCGCGAGAAGGGGGAGCCCGTGCGTGTCGATGCGCGCTTCTCGCTGGGCGACCACCTCTACTTCGAGGGCCGCGGACTCGATACGCGGCTCGTCGGTGAAGTGCAGGTCTCGGGCCCTCCGACGGCGCTGCGCGCCGTCGGCACCATCCGCACCGAGGGCGGCACTTACAATGGCTACGGACAGAAGCTTTCCGTCGAGCGCGGCGTGCTGCGCTTCGCGGGCCCGGTGGACAACCCGCGGCTTTCGGTGCTCGCGCTGCGCAAGGGGCTGCCGGTCGAGGCAGGGGTCGAGGTGTTGGGCACGGTGATGCGCCCGCGCGTGCGCCTCGTCTCGACCCCGGACGTGCCGGAGCCCGAGAAGCTCTCGTGGCTGGTCCTCGGGCGCGGGCCCTCGGAGCTCGCCCCCGGCGACGCCTCGGTGCTGCTCGCGGCGGCTACCTCCCTTCTCGGCCACAACAACCCCGGGTCCGACCTGGGGAAAAAACTCGGCCTGGATGAAGTGCGCATCGGGCGCGCCAATGCCAACAGCCTCCTCGGCGTGCTTCCCCAGAGCACCGTCGCGGGCAAGACCGGCTCAGGCTCGGCGGCCGACGTGGTGAGCGTAGGCAAGAAGCTCACCCGCGACGTGCACCTCAACTACGAGCAGGGCCTCGCCGACGCGGAGGGCGCGCTCAAGATCACCTGGACGATCACGCAGAATTTTCAGCTGCTCGCCCGCGCGGGGTATCTGCCGGGCCTGGACGCCGTCTACCGCTGGACCTTCAAGTAGCGCATGGTGGCTTTCCGGCGATTCGTTCCGGACGCGGATTTCCTCGCCCACGCTGAATGGCTCATGCGCGTAACGGCGCCCAGCCGGTAAACTTTCCGACGCAGAGCTGCGGGAATTTGGAGCGGCCTTCAGGGAGATCGACGTGTACGCCTGTCCGTGGTGCCAGCGGAAGACCTTTTCCTTCTGGCAGAAGCAATCGCTGGGACCTCACCGTTCGCTCAAGTGCTCGGCGTGCCGACGCGACGTGAGCGTGCCCTGGGCACGCGCCCAGTTCGCCTTCGCGCCGATGGTGTTGCTCACGTTCGCTGGCCTCATCGGGGCCAAGATCGCCTATGGAATGTCTCTCGAGGTGCTGATGGGTGGCGGGCTGGGCTTCATGGTCGGCGCCATCCTGGCCGCCCCGATCTACCACTTCTACGTCCCGCTGGTTCCGCACCAGCGCGCCTACTAGCTAGCTTGGCCAGCGCTGCTGCGGCGCCGTCAGCCGCAGGCGCCCACCCACCCGCACGCGCTGCAGAAATCGCAGCCGTCCTTGCGGATGACCGTGTAGTTGCCGCATTCGCGGCAGAGCGCGCCCATCATCAATGCGGGTTCATCGCTGCCGCGAGGCGATTCGAGCACGCCCATCTCGCGCGTCGGGAAGCCGCGCTCGTCGAGCACGCCGAGCATCGCGTAGCGATGGATCACCAGGCGCGCGAGGTAGGCGATCGTCGAGGGCCAGTTCTGTTGTCGCCGCTCGCCGGGCACGAAGGCCATGAAGTCGCCCAGCGGCTCGGAATAGTCGAGGAGCTTGCGCAGCTTCATGCCGATCCATGCGGGGTCCACGACGCGCATGTCGAGCGAGAGGATGCGCATCAGGCCGTCCAGGGCGCGCGGATAATGCCCCGAGAGCCAGATCGAGTAGGGACGCGTGGCTCCCCCTGGCAGCTGGATCTCCTTCAGGCCCAGCACGAACTCATCCCCCGACGCGGGGTTCGCGACATCGACGGTCCACGACAGCGTGCCGTCGGTGCCGGTGCGCGGCTCCTCGATGCTGAACATGTGGTCGAGCACCGGGGATGCGCCGCCCGCCTCGAAGGCATGCAGCTGCTCGCAGCGGTAGCGCACCACCTGCGCGACCGCGGAGACCACGCCCGGGACCTTGCGCTTCTCGCCGTGGGGCGGAAAGCGCATGTCGAAGGCGTCGTCGCCTACGGTGTCGGCGAGGACGTCAAGCTTCATCTGGAGCCACGCGCGATCGTTGGCGCGCATGTCCATCGACAGCGTCTTGGCCACAGCTCCCAAGCCGCGTGGCTGCTCGGCACCGTTCACCCAGAGCTCGAACGGGAATGCGCGCCCCGCTTCCTCCACCTGGCCCACGAAGAGCGCGAAGCGGCCGAAGGGCGACTCGATCATGTACGTCCAGGCAAGGTTGCCCTCGGGCATCTCGGGGCGGCCGGGCCAGCGCAGGCTCGCGAGCACCGGCTGCGGAAGGGTCTGGAGCGCGAGGCGCCGGTTGGCCCCATCGGCCGGAAGCCCCGCGGGAGCCGATGCCGGCGCGCTGTCGGGCGTGAGCACCGCACCCAGCACCGTGTTCGGACGGTAGGTCGCAAGGCCTTTCAGCCCCGATTTCCAGGCCTGCATGTAAAGGTTCTCGAACTCGGCGTAGGGATAGTCCTCGGCGACGTTTACGGTCTTGGAGATGCTGGTATCGATGAAGGGCGCCACCGCGGCGACCATCTTCTGGTGCGCATCGGCGGAGATCTCGAGCGCGGTCACGAAATACTCCGGCAGCTTCGCGTCGTCGCCGTGCAGGTGTCGATACAGGCGCCAGGCGTGGTCCTCCACGCGGAACTCCTTGTGGGTGCCGTCGCCCATGCGCTTCTTGCGCGTGTAGGTCCAGGAGAACGGCGGCTCGATGCCGTTGGAGGCGTTGTCGGCGAAGGCGAGGCTGATGGTTCCGGTCGGCGCGATCGCGAGCAGGTGCGAGTTGCGGGTGCCGTGCCTGCGGATCGCGTCCTTGATTTCCGCCGGAAGGCGCGAAGCGAAGTTGCCGCCCGACAGGTAAAGGTCCTTGTTGAACATAGGGAAGGCGCCGCGCTCGCGCGCGAGCTCGATCGAGGTGAGGTAGGCCTTGTCCCGCATGAACTCGCTGATGCGCGCGGCCATCGCGCGCGCCTCGTCCGTGTCGTAACGCAGGCGCAGCATGGCGAGCGCATCGCCCAGTCCCGTGTAGCCCAGGCCCACGCGGCGCTTGGCCTTGGACTCCTCGTCCTGCTGCTTGAGAGGCCAGGGCGTAGCGCTGAGGACGTTGTCGAGCATCCGGATCGACACCTCCACGACTTCAGCGAACTTCGCGAACTCGAAGCGGGCGTTGTCCGCGAATGGATCGGTTACGAAGCGCGTGAGATCGATGGAGCCCAGGCAGCAACAACCGTACGAGGGCAGAAATTCCTCCGCGCATGGGTTGCTGGCCTCGAGGGTCTCGCAGTAATGGAGGTTGTTGTCGCGATTGGCGCGGTCGAGGAACAGGACGCCCGGCTCGGCGTGGTCGTAGGTCGCGCGCATTATCTGTTCCCACAGGTCGCGCGCGCGCAACTTGCGGTAGACCCAGGCACCGTCGGCACGCTGGTAGGCCCCCGTCTCCTTCACGTCCTGCGGGGGCTCGGCCTTGTGCGCGAGCTCGATCTCGCCGTCGGCCTCGACCGCCTGCATGAAGGCGTCGGTGATGCCCACCGACACGTTGAAGTTGGTGAGATCGCCCGTGTCCTTGGCATGCACGAAGAGCTCGATGTCGGGGTGGTCACAGCGCAGCACCCCCATCTGCGCGCCGCGGCGCGCGCCCGCCGACTCCACCGTTTCGCACGACTGGTCGAAGATGCGCATGTACGAGATCGGTCCGCTGGCGCGCGAGTTGGTGCCGCGCACGAGCGCGCCCTCGGGCCGGATCGCGGAGAAGTCGTAGCCCACGCCGCCGCCGCGGCGCATGGTCTCGGCCGCTTCGGCGAGGGCGGTGTAAATGCCCGGCTTGCCATCGGCGAGCTCGGTGATCGAGTCGCCCACGGGCTGCACGAAGCAGTTGATCAGGGTCGCGGTGAGCGAGGTGCCGGCGGCCGAATTGATGCGGCCGGCGGGAATGAAGCCATTTTCCTGGGCCTCGAGGAAGCGCGCTTCCCAGTGGGCGCGACGTGCCTCGGGCTCGACGGCCGCGAGGGCCCGGGCGACCCGCGCGCGCACCTGAGCCGCCGTGATTTCCCCGCCCTTGGCATATTTCTCGAGCAGCACCTCGCGCGAGATCGGCTGCTCGGGCAGTGTCTCGCGGCTGGTGATGCCCCGCGTCGGGCGTGCGGTTTGTGACATGATGAAAGGTCCCCTCCGGGGGCGCGACCCAATACGTGATTTTACCCTTGCCATTGAGGAGAAAAATGGAGGAAATCGCCACACTCGCCGGCGGCTGCTTCTGGTGCCTGGAGGCCGTGTTCGATCAGCTGCGCGGCGTCGAATCGGTCGAGTCCGGCTACATGGGTGGAGCGAAGCCCGATCCCACCTACGAGGAGGTCTGCTCCGGCGCGAGCGGCCATGCCGAGGTCGTCCAGGTCACGTTCGATCCCGCGGCGCTCGCCTATGAAGACTTGCTCTCGGTGTTCTTCGCGATCCACGATCCTACCCAGGTGAACCGCCAGGGCAACGACGTGGGCACCCAGTACCGTTCGGCGATCTTCTACCACTCCGAGGAGCAGAAGCACGCGGCCGAGGGGTCGATTGCGCGGCTTGCTGCGGAGAAGCTTTTCAGCGGGAGGATCGCGACCGAAATCGTGCCCGCCACGCGGTTTTTCATCGCCGAGGACTATCACCAGGAGTATTTCGCGCGCGTCGGCGCGGGAAATCCCTATTGCAGCGCGGTGATCGACCCCAAGGTGGCGAAATTCCGCAAGAATTTTGTGCAAAGGCTCAAGCGCTAGTAGACTCGGCCGCATGCGCGGCCATTCGGCCGCAATCCACGGATTCGGAATGCAGGCAGAAGCCTCCGGCTGCGTGCTCTTCGCCGACGTGAGCGGCAGCACCAAACTCTACGAGCTGGTCGGCGACAAGGCGGCGCATGCCGCGATCGACCTGTGCGTGAGGCTCTTTTCCGCGCTCACCGAGCAGCATGGCGGGCGCGTGATCAAGACGATCGGCGACGAGGTGATGGCGATCTTCCCCAGGGCCTCGGAGGCCGCGAAGGCCGCGGTCGATATCCAGCTCGGCGTGAACGAGATGGCGCCGGTGGACAGGGTGCGACTGGGCGTGCGCATCGGGTTGCATTTCGGCCCGGTGGTGGAGCGCAATGGCGACGTCTTCGGCGATACAGTGAACCTTGCCGCGCGCCTGACCGAGATGGCGGCGAAGGGCCAGATCATCACCTCCCTGGAGACGGTGCAGCAGCTCGAGCCGATCCAGCGCCTCGACTGCCGCACCCTCTACGAGATCCAGGTGAAGGGCAAGGAGAAGGGCGTTCCCCTCTGCGAGGTCCAGTGGACCGATACCGACGATGCCACCACCATGGTCGCGCAGCATGCCACCACGGACGCGGGAGAAGCGCTGCGCGTCGTCTACAGGACGCGCGTGATCGAGCTTTCGGAGGACCATCCGTCGCTCGTCCTCGGGCGCGACCCGACCGTGGACCTGGTGGTGCCCGACCGGATGGCCTCGCGCACCCATTGCGTGATCGAGCGCCGCCAGAGCAAGTTCGTGATCACCGACCGCAGCGCCAACGGCACCTTCATCGCCATCGACGGCGACCGCGAGCTCATCCTGCGCCGCGAGGAGGCGATGCTGCGCAACCACGGATTCATCGCCCTCGGCCAGTCGCGCGCGACCGCCACCGAGCTGGTCGAGTTCTTCTGCGAATGACACTTGAGAGGGATTCATGGGCATCAAGGACTGGTTCGGTGGCGAGAAGGCGAAGAAGAAGGAGCAGCTCCGGGAGAAGGTGAAGGAAGCGGTCCAGGACGGAAAGCTCTCGAATTCCGACCTGATGGAGCTGAAGGAGCTGCAGAAGGCGCTCGACGTGACCCCGGCCGCGGACGACAACACGGAGCTGCGGCGCGAAATCTACAACGAAGCGGTCGGCGCCGCGAGGAACAAGGGCGCCATCAGCGCCACCGGCGTGCACGAGCTCTCCAAGATCCAGAAATTCCTCGCCCTGCGCGACGACCAGATCGAGAAGACCAAGTTCCAGGTGACGCGGCTGCGCACGCTCACGGAAGTGAAGGCGGGCAACCTGCCGAAGGTGCCGGGCAACAGCATGGCGCTGCGCGACGTGACGTTCGAGGCGGGCGAGATCCCGCATTACGTGATGCAGGTCGACGTCCTCGACCAGCCAATGACGCGCGGCCAGGATGGCCTCGCCCTGGTCGCGGGCGTGGCCTATCCGGAGGGGGAGGCGGCCGGGCATGGGTTGCCCGACGAGGGCGCCAAGGACATGGGGGAGTCGACCCTCATCGTGAGCAACCGGCGCCTGATCCTCAAGACGCGCGGCCGGCTCGCGGCGATCAAGCTGGGGCCGGAAGCGAAGATCTACCTCTACAGCGACGGCCTGCGGCTGGAGCGCACGGTGGGCAATACGTTGTTGCGCTTCCGCTCGCGCTCCGACGAGACCGCCGAGATCGTGGGCGCGCTGCTGAGCGCGCTGATGCGGGCGTAGCGGCCACGTTCGTGTTCCCCTGCGGCGAGAAGCGTGTGAGCGTCTCTCGCCGACCCGCCTTGTCAGACCAAATGCTATCAAGGGGGCTCCTGTAAAACGTGATAAAGACAACGTAACTATTTGTCTATTTGGCGTTTTCACTCCACTGCAGGGATGTGGTAGCTTAAGAGCTGCGCGGTGGGGGCCGGGTGCAAGGGGGACGGAATGAAAGAGAAGTCGCATGCCGGTGCTCGCGCCTCCGATGGGATGTCCGCCGAGAAGATTCGGGACCTGGACCAGACGGACGTCGACCCCGCTGCCGCCCCCCAGGCCGATTCGGACGCGCTTGACGCGCGCCCGGAGCCCGCCCAGCCGGTGTTGGACAGCTACGAGATGGATCCCACGGTGATGGATTTGGGTTCCTGGGCGCCCACCGCGCAGCCCGAGGGCCATGCACCCCCTATGGCCTCGCGCGCCGCCACACAGGCATCGGTCCCGCCGGTCCTGCCTTCCGCGCCCAACGAGCCGAATCGCGCCATCCGCGCGAAATCCGCCGCAGCGCACGTCGCGCTGCCGGTCGGCTTCAGGCTGCACGAATACCGCATCGACGGCGTCCTCGGCCAGGGGGGATTCGGCATCGCCTACAAAGCGACGGACGTGAACCTGGACGCCAAGGTCGTCATCAAGGAATACCTGCCGGAGGACTTCGCCTACCGGACCACCGACAGCTCGGTCTGCGCGCGCGACGACTACGACCAGGAGTTCTACCAGACCGGCCTCGACAGCTTCCTCGTGGAGGCCCGCACCCTCGCCACCTTCCGCCACCCGAACATCGTGCGCGTCGCACGATTCTTCGAGGCGCACCGCACCGCGTACATGGTGCTCGAGTACGAACGCGGCCAGTCGCTGAAGTCGTGGCGCAAGAAGCACGAGAACGTGCCGGAAGCGGAGCTGGTGACGCTCCTCGCACCCCTCTTCAACGGCCTCGCGGTGGTCCACAAGTCGGGTTACCTGCACCGCGACATCAAGCCCGATAACATTTACGTGCGCGACGAGGACGGCAGCCTCGTGCTGCTCGATTTCGGCGCTGCGCGCCAGACCGCGAGCGAGAATGCCGAGGTCGGCACGGTGGTGACGCCCGGCTACGCGGCGCTCGAGCAATACGCGGGCGGCGGCCGCCAGGGACCCTGGACCGACATCTACGCCATGGGCGCCACGCTCTTCTGGATGGTGACGGGCAAGAAGCCCCTCGAGGCGCCGACGCGGCTGGAGGATCCGGATCCCCAGCCGAGCGCTCAACTCCTCGGACAGGGCAAATACAGCGACCCGTTCCTGCGCGCGATCGACTGGGCGCTGCGCATGCACCCGAACGACCGCCCTCAGGACGTCGAGCAGTTCCGCGGCCTGCTTTTCGGCGCCCACGCGGGCGCGCTCGGCCTGCACGCCGCGCTCAACGTCGACGCGGACGAGGATGCGAAACCGGTCACGTGGCGGGCGGCCTTGCGCTCGCCGCGACTGCTGAAGAAACGCCTGGTGCGCGTCTGGCGCGCCATCGGGCGCCCGGTGGACTGGCCGATCGGGGTGAAGATGACGCTCGCCATGGTGGCCACGGCGCTCACGCCGATGCTGATTACCGCCTACTACAACCACACCAGCAGCGTCGAGCAGCTCTCGGCCGCGGAGCTGCAGAACCTGGAGCTGCTGGCGGGAAGCACCGCCGGGCGCGTCTCGCAGCTGCTCGCCGACAGTGCGGTTCTCGCCGCCTTCCTCAGCACCGACGACGAATTCGTCGGGCTGCTGAGCGCGCCCTCCGCGGACCGGAAGGAGCGCTCGCTGCGAGTGCTGCGCAACGTGCTCAAGGCCAATCCCGACGTGCAGGTCGCCACGGTGCTCGACGCCACCGGGCTCGCGCTCGCGTCGAGCCATCCCAGCGTGCCGGGAATCAACTTCAAGTTCCGCCAGTACTTCATCGAGGCGATGCTCGGGCGCCCGTTCGCGACCGGCATCATCATCGGCGCCACCGCCGGCGAGCCGGGCGTCTTCTTCGCCAACCCGGTGAAGGACGCCGAGGGCAGGGCGATCGGGGTCGTCACGCTGCGCATCAAGGGTCAGGCGATTGCGTCGATCCTCGAAGCATCGCGCGGCGAGGCGGGCCGCGTGCCGATGCTGATCGACGGCGACGGCATCATCATCCACCACCCGGACGCGAAGAACCTCTACAAGAGCCTCGTCCCCCTCAACAAGAAAACGCTCGACGAGATCGTGGCCGACCAGCGCTTCCGCAGGAAGACGATCGAGACGGTGAACATGCCGGAGCTCGCATCGAGCGTCGTGAACGCGAAGTCGCAGGGGCACGTCCAGTTCCCCTCGAAGATCTCGCACAAGGAGGAGATCGCGGGCTTCGCGCCGGTCAAGGGTTACGACTGGGTGGTGGCGATGACCGAGCCGCGCGAGATGTTCGAGGCGCCGCTGCACAGGCTCTTCCAGAAGGTTCTCATCAGCGTGCTCCTCGTGGGGCTGGTGTTCATCCTGCTCACAGCCCAGTTCGCCCGCCGGATCGTGAGGCCGATCCAGGAGCTCACCAGCTCGGCCCACGCCTTGAAGAGCGGCGACTACACCAAGGCCAACGTGCGCGTCACGTCCGCGGACGAGATCGGCCAGCTGGCGCGGGTCTTCAACGTGATGATCGACGTGCTACGCCAGCGCGAGCGGGAGATGGGCTCGAAGCAGAAGAAGTAGCGGGCGCCCTGCGCCTCGGTCCTACCCGTCGCCGCGGGCAGAGCGCTCCATCAGGCTCTCGACGTGCACCTCGATCGCCGGCCATTCGGTGTCGAGGATGCTGTAGTACACGGACGAGCGCGGGGTGCCGTCGGCGAGGATGATGTGGTTCCTCAGCACGCCTTCGCGGAACGCACGGATGCGCTCGATTGCGTCCAGCGAGGCGAAGTTGCGATGGTCGATCTTGAACTGCACGCGCACGGCGCCGAGCGTATTGAACGCGTGCTTGAGCATCAGCTGCTTGCTCTCGAGGTTCAGGCCCTCGCGCTGGTAGCCCAAGCCGATCCAGGTGCCGATCTCGACCACGCGGTTGTCTCGCTCGATCTCCATGTAGCGGGTGGTGCCCACGGCGTTGCCGCTCTTGTGCTCGATGATCGCGAAAGGCACGTCGGTGCCCGCCGCCTGGCGGTCGAGCAGCGCCTTCACGATGCCTTCCATGCCGTGCTGGCGGTAGATGCGTGCGTCGAGGAGATAGCGCCAGATGGTGCGCTTGCCGTCCCTGGAATCCCGGCAAGCGCGGTCCAGGTCGGGGATGTGCTCCACCGTGAGCGGCTCCAACCGCAGTTGCTTGCCCTCGAGGACCAACGGCTTGGGGTCCATCATTCCCTCTCGCTTGCGGCCGACCGCCAAATTGCAAGGGTAACCCATCGGTTAGCGGCTCCTTACGGCGGACTTCCGGCGGGTAGAATCCGCTCTTCCCATGCGAGCCCTTCGCTTCCTGCGCATCGTCCACACCATTGGCCGCTTCGGCCTGGACGACTTCCTGCCGGCGCGTGGCGCGGCGGTGACGCGCGCGTTCTTCCGCGTCGCCTATTTCGCCGTTGATCGTGGCCGGCACCGGGGCGAGCGCCTGCGCCTCGCGCTGCAGTCGCTCGGGCCGGTTTTCGTCAAGTTCGGGCAGCTCCTGTCGGTGCGTCCCGACCTGATCCCCGAGGACGTGGCCGACGAGCTCGCTCGGCTCCAGGACCAGGTGCCGCCCTTTCCCCTGGAGGAGGTCCTGGCCACGCTCGCGCGGGCCTACGGCAAGCCTCACGATCAGGTCTTCAGGACTTTCGACGATATCCCGATCGCGAGCGCTTCGGTGGCGCAGGTCCACTTCGCCACGCTGCCGGACGGGCGCGAAGTGGCGGTAAAGATCCTGAGGCCGGGGATCGCGCAAGTCATCGCGCAGGACGTGCGCCTGCTGCACACGCTCGCGGGATTTGTCGAGCGCACGTCGGACGGGCGGCGCCTGCGCCCGCACGAGGTGGTGGACGAGTTCGAGAAGACCATCGCCGAGGAGCTCGACCTGCTGCGCGAGGCCGCCAACGCGAGCCAGTTGCGCCGCAACTTCGCCGACGGGCGCCTGCTGATCGTGCCGGAGGTCCATTGGGACTGGTGCAACCGCGAGGTGATGGTGATGGAGCGCATCGACGGCATCCCGGTGAATGCGCTCGAACGACTGCGCGCCGAGGGCATCGACATCAAGCGCCTGGCGCGCGACGGAGTCGAGATCTTCTTCACCCAGGTCTTCCGCGACGGCTTCTTCCATGCCGACATGCATCCGGGCAACATCTTCGTCGCGCGCGACGGACGGTACTGCGGGGTCGACTTCGGCATCATGGGCACGCTCTCCGAGGTCGACAAGAACTACCTCGCGACCAACTTCATGGCTTTCTTCCACCGCGACTACCGCCGCGTGGCGCTGGCGCACCTCGATGCCGGATGGGTGCCGCGGGACACGCGCGTGGACGAGTTCGAGAGTGCGATCCGCTCGGTATGCGAGCCGATCTTCGACCGGCCGCTGAAGGACATCTACTTCGGCAAGCTGATGCTGCGCCTGTTCGAGGTGTCGCGGCGCTTCCGCATGGATATCCAGCCCCAGCTGGTGCTGCTGCAGAAGACGTTCCTGCAGGTCGAGGGGTTGGGCCGCCAGCTCGATCCCGAGCTCGACCTGCGCCGCAGCGCGCAGCCGATCCTCGAGCGCTGGATGAACGAGCAGGCCGGGTTGCGCGGGTTCGCGAAGCAGATGCGCGACGAGGCGCCGCTGTGGGCGCGAACCCTGCCGCAGCTGCCGCGCCTGGTGCACCGCGTGCTGACCGATGACACCACGCAGCGGCTCGAGCTCGCGCTGGCGCGCCTAGAGCAGGCGCAGCTGCTGCAGACCCGCATGCTGCGCGCGATCGCGCTGGTGCTCGCGGTGCTCCTGGCCGGGTACCTGCTTCGCTGAGTTGTGCCGCGTCCCCTTCCCCGGATTCTTCGGCTCGCCGTGCTGGTCAGACGATTCCTACGCTCAGCGCGGCGTGAACGCCTACATACAACGTGGCGCGTATGAAAGAACTTTGAGGCCCGCGCGTTCATCCAAGCGGAATACCATTCCAACGAAGGAGAATCCCGAATGAAACGTACGCTGATCACCCTGCTGCTCGCCGCTCCGTTCGCCGTTTCCGCGGCGAACGGCACTTTCAAGGACACCTGCAGCATGAAGGCCGCGAAGACTGCCAAGAAGGCGGACCTCGAGAAAATGGCCACCGTGAAACACGGCGCCGCCAAGAAGATCGCCCAGGACACCGCCGGCGGTGGCCAGGTCGTCAAGGGCGGCATCGAGACCGAGGACGGATGCCTGATCTATTCGTTCCACGTGAAGGATCCCAAGGGCCAGACCGAGGTATTTGTCGACGCCGGCAACGGCAAGGTACTCGGCACCGAGAAGGAAGGCAAATTCCGCGCGGCGATGGAAAAGCCGGTCGACAAGGTGAAGGAAATCGCCGGCGCGACCAAGGAAGCCGTCACCGGCACGCCGTCGACCAATCAGGCGGCGAAGAAGTAACGGAAGCATTCGAGTTCAAGCAGGGCCGCCCCGGGCGGCCTTTTTTTCGTTTGCTGTTAGTGGTCGTCGATCTCCGCCAGCACCGGCTGGTGATCGGACTCGCGCGCCTGAGAATCTACCTCGATCGCGCGCACACGCTCGGCAAGCGTGTCGCTCACGAAGACGAAGTCGCAGCAGTAGGGCGTCTTCGAGTATTCGGCCGAATGTACGCAGAAGGTCGGCGGGTGCGGCTGGTGGTGGTTCAGCAGCGGCCATGCATCGCGGTAGCGCGGGCCGTTACCGGCGAGCGGGTTCTGGAGGTCGCCGTACGCGGGGTTGTCCGGCGTGAAGTTGAAATCGCCCGCGAGGATGGCGTGGATGGTCTGCGGGGTCTCCTCCCGGGGCGGTACCCCGGATGCATCGAGGGCGCGCTGCGCGGCGCGCTGGCACGCCTCGTCGTGCAGGTTGCGCAGCCG
>JBDSRZ010000141.1:0-7278 GCA_039929025.1 Usitatibacter sp.
CGTGCAGCACGACGTTGCGTCCGTCGTCGGGTATCGCGGCGCCGGCGAGGGTGTCCTCCCACGAGAGCACCACCTGGCCATGCGACCACGATTCGCCCGAGAGCGCCTGGCGGGTTTCCTGCAGTACGCCCGAGGGCTCGGGGCGCACGCGCTCGACCACGAAGGCGCCGGGATACACGAGGATCTGTCGCAGCTTCGGGAAGTAACCGGTGCGGCGATTGAGCAGCAGCAGGCACGCCTGCGCGGCAATGGTGACGCGGACCTCGTCGGTGATCTCGAGTCCGTCGCAACCGGAGAAATGCTTCTCGGCGAGGAATACCTGGATATGGCCTTCGAGCTCGCGGCGCAGCTCAGCGGGCAGCGCCCCTACTCCGGGTGCGCGCTCCTCGACGATCCTGCGCCAGGCATCGGGAAACGGCCGGGCGCGCCACGCGCGCCGGCGGCGCTCGACGAGCCAGGGCTCGGCGACGAGCCATGCGATGACCAGCGCGGCGACCGAGAGGGTGAGGGCAAGGGCCAGGGGAAGCCGCCTTTGGGGGAGGAATTCTCCAGCTTGGGCGGCCGACGACGGATTTCAAGAGACTATGACCGGGGACGGACCCTGATCTCGCGGGGTGAAACAGGGGTACGTCCCCGGATTAGCAGCGGGGCGTGAGCCGTGCGAAGGTCTGCCGGATGACGGGCCCCTTGAAGTCGAGGCCGCCCATCCGGTAGCGCAGCACGCCATGGTCGCTGGCGGCGAAGGCGAGGGAGATTTTCCCCGCGTCCTCGATGCGGTCCTTGAGCGGGCGATAGAGGTCGCCGGTGAACCCGCCCTGCGCGTTTCTGCTGCCGTTCGACATCACCGCCCAGGTGGGGCGGTTCTGCGCGTCGTAGGTGAACAGCACGCCGAACGCGGAATCGCCCTGGTGCGAGAGCGCGAGCCCCCAACCCGGATCGGCGGGATTCGACCAGAGCGCGGTGAAGTTGGCGTGCTCCGCGTCGGTCTCCCTGGCATCGACCGCCCAGTGGCAATGGCGCGCGGCTTTCGGATCGAGCCGAAAGCGCTCGACGCTTCGGGTGAAGAGGCCGCCGTCCACGTAATAGACGAGCTGCGCCTCGTCGCCCGCCCCCGGCTCGAAGCGCATCGACCCCACGGTCACCACGTTCTTCAGCGCCTGGGTGAGCGGCCCGCGGGTGCGGTGCAGGTCGCCAGTGAACGAGCCATCGGCCTGCCGCGTGCCGTTGGACATGAAAAGCCACTGGGGATTGCCGCCGCTGTCGTGGGTGAAGAGCGTCGCGAACAGGGTCGCGCCCTGCTGGTCGAGGAAGACGCCCCACCCCGGCTGGCTCGGGTTGAACCAGAGGTCGCTGTAGTCCACGCGCTGCAAGTCGCCCGGCGCGCGGCGCAGCGCCGTGATCGATGCGCCGTGGCCGTTGGTGATATAGGCATCGCCGCTCTCGGCATCCACTGCGATGTGATAGAGCGCGGCCGCCTCGCCAGGTTGGGCGGCGCGGGCGGTGGGCACGGTGTCGAGCCGCTCGCCCGCCATGGAGAAGATGCCCGCGACACCGGTGCCGGCGAACGACACCACGACATTGCGAGCGACGGCGTTCACGGCGAGCGCGAGGCCCGGCGCCTCGAGCGCCACGGAGGTCGTCTCCGAGGTGGCGGGATTGACCACCAGCAGGCGCTCGTTTGAGCTGTCGAGCACATAGAGGTGTCGCGACTCCGCGTCGAGCACCGCGCGCCCGATGAAGAGGGGCCCCAGCCGATCGAGATCCTTCGTATCGGGCAGCGCGATGGTGCGCAGGAGCGCGAGGGTCATGCCGTCGAGCACGAAGAGTGCTGGCGCGATGCTTTGCCGGCGGGAGTCATTGGCCGCAAGCTCGGTGCGCAGATGGTCCACGTGTCCCACGATGTAGATCTCGTCCCCGGCCGGCGTGAGCAGCACGTGCCGCGGCATGCGACCCACCGGCACGGCTTGCCCGCGCAGCGAATGGCTCGTGGTGTCGAAGATCTGCGCGTAGCCCTCGGCCCATGCGCCAGCGCGATGCGCGCGCGTACCGATCACGAGCAGGCTGGTCCCGGGGGTGTTCAGGGCCGCGCTTTCGGGCGTGAGGTCGCCCAGAGAATAGGTGCGCGCCAAGCCGCTGCGCAGGTCGATCTCGGTGACCGAGCCCGCGCCCGGGGCGGGTCCCCTCGCGATGACATACGCGCGGCCGGTGGCCTCGCCGATCACGACTCGAATCGGATTGATCCCGGTGATCGCGCTCTTCACCTCGAGCGTGTCGGCATCGATGAGGGTCGCGTGGTTGGCCCCCGGGTGGATCGCGATCGCGCGCCGGTACCGCGTGCTCACCGCGATCTGCCCCGGCGCCCCGGCGGTCGCGAGCGTGGTTGTGCGCCCGTCGCGATCGAGGACGGTGATCGAGCTGGCCTCGCCGCGCGGCCCGCCTGCGTTGGCGACGAACACGCGGCCGCTCGTGGCATCGGTCGCGGCGTGCACCGGCGCCTTGCCGACGGCGAGCGTTTCCGTACGCTGAAGGGCGAGCGTGGGGATCGCGATCGCGAGGGCGAGGCTCGCTAGGTACCTGTATGCGTTCAGTATCGTCGTACCGGCGTAGGCCGGCATCAAATTGGGCCCCGGCCTGCGGCGGGGCGGCAGCGAAATGGCAGCGGGCCAACTTACCATCCTTCGCCCAGGGCGACAACGTTGCACGGGGGGCTATCCGGTAAAATTGCGGCCAGATGACCAATTCCAACATCCCGGCCGAGACGGCCAAGCGCCGCACCTTCGCGATCATCTCGCACCCGGACGCCGGCAAGACCACCCTCACCGAGAAGCTTCTCCTCTTCGCCGGCGCGATCCACATCGCCGGCAGCGTGAAGGCCCGCAAGGCGACGCGCCACGCGACCTCCGACTGGATGGAGATCGAAAAGCAGCGCGGCATTTCGGTCGCGAGCTCCGTGATGCAGATGGAATATCGCGCCCATGTGGTGAACCTGCTCGATACGCCCGGACACCAGGACTTCTCCGAGGACACTTATCGCGTCCTCACCGCCGTCGACGCGGCGCTGATGGTGATCGATGCGGTGAACGGGGTGGAGTCGCAGACGATCCGGCTGCTGGAAGTCTGCCGCGCGCGCAACACGCCGATCATCACCTTCATCAACAAGCTCGATCGCGAGGGCAAGCCGCCGCTCGACCTGCTGGACGAGATCGAGCGCGTGCTCAAGATCCCGACGGTCCCGTTCACGTGGCCCGTGGGCATGGGCAAGCGCTTCGGCGGCGTGTTCGACGTCCGCGGCGACCGCATGCGCGTCTTCAAGCCCGGCGAGGACCGCGCGGGGGGCGACATCGAGGTGATCGAGGGGATCGGCAATCCGCTGGTCGCCGAGCGTTTCGGCGAGGAGTTTTCCCAGGCGCGCGGCGAGATCGAGCTGTTGCAAGGCGCGACCCACGAGTTCGACCGCGAGGCGTTCCTTTCCGGGCGCCAGACGCCGGTCTTCTTCGGCTCGGCGATCAACAATTTCGGCGTGCAGGAAGTGCTCGATGCGCTGGTCGAGATGGCCCCGGCGCCGGGCCCCAAGACCGCGGTGCAGCGGGTCGTGGAGCCGACCGAGGAGTCGTTCACCGGCGTGGTGTTCAAGATCCAGGCGAACATGGACCCTGCGCACCGCGACCGCGTGGCGTTCGTGCGCGTGTGCTCGGGGCGGTTCGAACGCGGCATGAAGTTGAAAATCTCGCGCACCGGCAAGGAGGTGAAGACCTCGAGCGCGGTCTCGTTCCTGTCGCAGCGGCGCGAGATCCTCGAGGACGCCTATCCCGGCGACATCGTGGGCCTGCCCAATCGCGGCGTCCTGCAGCTGGGGGATACGTTGACAGAGGGCGAGACGCTGCAATTCACCGGGCTGCCGTTCTTTGCGCCTGAGATCTTCCACAACGTCGAGGTCGCCGACCCGATTCGCAACAAGCAGCTGCGCACCGGGTTGCAGCAATTGGGCGAGGAGGGCGCGATCCAGGTCTTCCGGCCGCACCAGGGGGGTCCGCTCCTATTGGGCGCCGTGGGTCCGCTGCAGCTCGATGTCGTCGCCCATCGCCTCGAGGGCGAATACCAGGCGCGGGCGCGCATGTCGCCGAGCAGCTACCGGCTGGCGCGCTGGGTGACTGCCCCCGATGCCGCGGAGCTCGATCGCTTCATCGAGGCGAACGGCTATCGCGTGGCCTACGACGTCGTGGATGCCCCCGCGGTGCTCTACACGCACCAGTCGGAGCTGCGCGCCGCCAGGGAGATCTGGCCGAAGATCGCCTTCCACACGATGCGTGAGCACGGCGGGCTGGCGATCCACTCCCACGCGGAAGCGGCCTGACGCTCGCTCGCGGAATCGGCCGGGCGCTTCGCCCGCGGAATCGGCCGGGCGCTGTCGTCCCCGCGTAGGCGGGGACCCAAGTTCGATTAGGCCCCCGCCTTCGCGGGGGCGACGAATGGACCCCGCCTTCGCCGGGGGGACAAGGCTTACGGGTTCTGCTGGATTCCCGCGATCAGCCAGGAGTCCTTGCGGTCGCCCGCCTTGCGGCGCACGTGCCAGGTCTCGTCGAAGGGCTCCGGATTTGCGCCCGGGGCCTCGCGCAGCAGGCCGTAGAAGCGCACGCTCGCGATGTCGTAGCCGCCTTCGGTCACCACCTCGACCAGTTGCGCCTCGACGCTGACCACTTCGGTCTTCTGCGCGACGCCGCCTCGCTCGCTCACCTGCAGCGAGATCTCGGCGAACATTTCCGGCGTCGTGTAGTCGCGGATGTCGTCCAGGTCGCCGGCGTCGTTGGCGGCCTGCAGGCGGATGAAGGAGCTCTTTGCCACGCGCAGGAACGGTGCCGCTTCGAAATCCGCGGGCACCGTGGGGGCCAAGGTGCCGGGGCTGGATGCGGGGGCGGCCTGGCTGCGTGGAAGCTCGGTCGCGCGCGACTCCGGAAGGGCGCTGCCGATGCCGGCGAATTGCGCCCGTGGCTCCGTGGGCGCCGCAACCTTCTTCGCAGCGAGCATGCGCATGACGAGGAAGATCGCCCCGGCGACCAGCAGGCCCATGAGCAGCATCCCCACGATCGGTCCCATCTGGGCGCCGAACATCGAGGCGAGCAGGGCGCCGATGCCAAGGCCGGCGAGGAGCCCGCCCCAGCGGCTCATGAAGCTGGGCTTGCCGGCTGCCGCGGCGGCGCCTGCCGGTGCGCCAGCGGGCGACGCGGGTGCCGCCTGGTTGGGTGAGGCGGGAGCGGGCGTCGCTTCCTTCTGCGTGGGGGCGGCGCGCTGCTTGCCGATGTTGGAGCCGCCGCCGAAGCGTTTCGCCGCCTCGACATCCACGGCCGCCATGCCGAGCGAACACACCACGGCAAGCAAGGTCAGGAATTTTTTCACTGTGGAATCTCCTCTTGGAACAGGATCAAAGACTACCACTTCGCGAGCCATCCTCAGCCTGGCGACCGGTCGATGTAACAGCGCTGGATGTAGGAGCGCGCCTACAGGCCGGGAGCGGTATCCAGGCCGTGGCTCGAGGCCCGTTTCGGGGCGGCATCCGCCGACAGCGGGTTCCCACTCGCGCTGCTGCAGTCTTCCGGCATCCATCTCGAAGATCGGCGACGAGAATCGAAGCCACTGGATAGCCTCCTGGCGCCTCGATGCGTTTATCTCACCCACTTCTGTTGCTTGCCGCCGCCGCGCTCGGTGCCGCGCCCGTCTTCGCCGAGAAGAAGACGGTGTGCACCATCACCGTCAATTCCGCGGACGAGAAGGAGACGATCCGCGCGCGCCTGCCCAAGGGCGAATACGAGTTCGTCGAGCTGGTGGAAAAGGGCCGGCCCGACTGGCTGCGGTCGTCCTGCCAGAAGAACGTGCAGTGCGACGCGCTGGTGGTTTCCGGGCACTTCAACGCCGGCGACACTTTCTATTCGGACCGGCTGGAGAAGAACGAATATTTCGAGGTGGACGAGCTGGAACGTGCGTCCTGCGGCGCGTCGTGCCCCAACCTGTTCGCGAAGCTGAAGGAGGTCTATCTTTTCGGCTGCGAGAGCCTCAATCCCGATGCGAGCAAGTACGCGTCTTCGCACGGCGAGAGCGGTCGCGATCGCATGCGGCGCCTCTTCCCCAACGTGCCCTCGATCTATGGATTCTCCGGCGCGGCCCCGGTGGGGCCGACCGCGGCGATGCTGCTCAACAAGTATTTCGACGGCGGTGTGCGGGGCTTCGCCACCGGGCAGCCGAGCGCCGGCCTCCTTCGAGCGTTTTCGCGCAACTCCATGGTCCGTGTCGCCGGAGTCCGCGACGGCGAGCCGCTCGCCGCGAGCCGCAAGCAGATATGCGGCTTCTTCGACGACCGCAAGTCGGCAGCGCAAAAGGCCGAGTTCGTGCACGGCGTGCTGCGCTCGGAAGCAGGCGCCGGCGCGCTATTCGATCGCATCGAAAAGATGCTCGCCGCGATGCCCGAAGCCGAACGCAATTCCCCGGGCTTCGCGCAGGCGCTGGCGCAGGTCTCCGCGGACGATGCGAGCCGCTCGCGTTACCTCGCGGCGATGCGCGCGCATCCGCAACCGGGCAAGCGCGCACGGATGATCGCGTTGGGCGGGACGCTCGGTTGGCTCTCGGAGGAGCAGCAGCGTGCCGAGCTCACCACCATGATCGGCGAGATGCTCGCGGGCAATGCGATCGGATTCGCGGAGGTCGACCTCGTCTGCGACCTCAACAAGGACCGACGCCTCGATGGGCGCCTCGATGGCGTCGCGCTATCCGCTTCGCGCGCTTCTCGGACGGGCCAAGCCGCAGTCATGGCATGCCTCGGAAATGCCGATGCCCACGCACAGGTGCTGCGCGCTCTGGCGGGATCCGATGAGAAGGAGGTGCAGGTTGCGCAGTCCTACCTGCGCCACCGGCCGATTTCGGAGAAGGCGGAGCTGCGCAGCGTCGCCCGCGACATCGCCCGCATGCCCGGCGGCGACCCTGCCCGCGTTCGCGCCCTCGACACGCTCGCGCGCCTGCACATTTCCGACCGCGAGATCATCGACGACCTCGCGCACGCGTTCACCCAGGCAACGTCGGTCAACATACAGCGCGCGATCGCCGAGGTCTTCATCCGCTCCGACCCCAAGGTGCTGCCCCGCGGCGACCTGGCCGCGGTACTCCGCGATCACCGCGTGAGGTCCCCTGGCGGCGGCCACGACCTCATCGACGTGCTCATCGCAAAACTGCAGGCGAGTTCTTAGCGTCTCCTCCGCTCTTATGTCGCCCCCGCTTACGCGGGGGCGACAG
>JBDSRZ010000142.1:0-11008 GCA_039929025.1 Usitatibacter sp.
GAAACGCGCGGTGCGAGAAGTAGCGATGGTAGAAGGCGGTGATCGCGAACATGCGCAGCACGAAGAGCGCCACTGCCACCGATATCGCGGTCGCGCTCGCGCCGACCCAGATCGCCCCCAGGCAGCCAAGGTGGATCGCGAGGAACGGCACCACGCGCGGCCAGTCGATGCGCCGCTCGTCGCCGGGGGCGGGTGCCTCGGGCATCGGTCCGTTGTCGAACCAGCGCCGCAGCGTCGCCATGCGGGAGGTGCGGCTCATGGCTGCTTCTCCGCGCCGCGCTGCGGCATGCGCCGCAGGCCCGCGGTGTCGTATCCCGCGGCCCGGAGGAACTCCAGCATCTCGCGGTACTGCGCCTCGGGCAACGTCGGCGAGCGCGCCATGATCCAGGCGTAATCGCGTTTCTCGCGGGCGACGATCACGCGCGAATAGTCGGGGGCGAGCCAGGCGATGCGGTAATCGGCGCGGAAGGGCCAGACGAACTGCATGTCCCACACGGCATTCGACGCGCCGTCGCGCACCCGCCCCTTCGGGGTGTAGCGCCGCGCGGGCCCGTCGAAGGCGCCGTCACGGAAGGTGTAGGTCGTCTCGATGGCACCGTCCTTCGCTAGCCGGTACGACTCGACGGCGCCGAACGCCTCGCGGTCGATGAACGTCGGGGTGGCCGCAATCACGTGCCAGTCGCCCATGAAGCGTGCGATATCGACGTTCGCGGCGAGGGGGAGCGGCCGTTCCGGGCTCGATTGGCACGCGCTGAGCAGCAGGGCGGCGAGGGGTGCGAGGATCTTCATCGGGGTCTCATTGCAGTTCGTAGCGGAGCATCCGGCCACCGTCGGTGGCGGACTCCAGGGCGACCCATTCGTCGCCCGCATACCAGAGGTCGATCGCGAGGCGCGGGCCGGTGAGGCGGTGGTGCCGGGTGTCGGTCGGCTGACCGCGAATGACGCGAGTCTCGTTGCCGACGAACACCGATTTGACTTCGGTGAGCTCGCCGGTCTGCGCATTCAGCAGGCGCCGCTCGGAGAGGATGGCGGGATTCCAGTACGCGAAGGTCTTCAGGCAACCGTCGTGCTGGTCGCGGCCGCCGGTGCGCGCTACCTGCCATCGCCCGGCGGCGGCGACGCACGCGAGCAGCATCCTCATGGCGCGCGCCTCGGGCCGGGGAAGAAAGCGTTGGTGCTCTGCACGTACTCGCGGTAGGCTGGCCGCCGCGCGCCGATGTCCTTCTCGAGGAGCGCCACGCCCGAGACCTTGAGGAGCAGCAGGGTCATGAGTAGCGGCGAGAAGATCGTCCAGGCGCCGCCGGCGCCGAGCGCGATCGCGTAGAGCCCCCACCAGATGCAGAACTCGCCGAAGGAGTTGGGATGGCGGCTGTAGCGCCACAGGCCCCGATCCATCACGCGCCCCTCATTCGCCGGCTTCGCCTTGAAGCGCGCCAGTTGCGCATCGGCGATCGCCTCGATCGCGATGCCCGCGGCTGAAAGCCCCGCGCCCGCGATATCGATCGCGCCCAGGGGAGCGGCGCCGGCGATCGCCGCGGCAAGGGGTGCGGCGACCAGCCAGGCGAGCGTCGCCTGCAGCCCGAACACCAGGTACAGGCTCTTCCACGCGAAGCCGGGCTCGTTGCGCGCGCGGATCGCCCGATAGCGCCGGTCTTCGGGTGCGGACCAATTGCGGATCGCGAGGTGCGCCGCCAGCCGCAGGGACCATACGGCGACGAGGGCCGCTACCAACGCGCCGCGTTGGGTCCATGGCGTCGCGAATGCGAATGCCGCTGCCGCCACGAGGAAGAAAAGGGACCAGAAGATGTCCACGAGGCCGGCATTGCGGCGCGCGGTGCAAACCCCCCACGCGGCCAACGCGAGCGCCGCGACCGCCGGGATCGCCCCGGCCCAGATGGCGACGACGCTCATGGCTGTGCGTACCCGTCGAGTCGCTTGCCGAGTTGCAGCAGGAGCGGCGTGCAGAGTGCCCAGCCCGCCGCGATGGCGGCGAGCGCCGCGGCAGGGACGGCAAGCTCGAGTGCGCCCGCGCGGGCGCCGGCATAGTAGGCCGCTGGCGCGGCGATCCCGCCCAGCAACACCGCGAGCCACGGCCGTTCGCGCAGGAAGCGCATGGACACATTGAGCGTGGTGCCGAATAGTGTCCACAACGCCACCATCCACGCCGGCGCGAGGCCCGCCGGCCAGGAGTCCAGGGGATAGCGCACCCAATCGAGCTGCACCAGCTGCGTTTCAAATACGGCGCCGAAAATCGCCGCGGCGAGCAGCAGCAGCGCTTCCGGCGCGGGGCGCTTCGCCCTCAGCAGGTGCCACGCCACGATGGGAACGGCCGCTGCAAGGCCCAGCCAGGGCGCGCCGCGGGCGGCGCCCAGCACGCATGCGAGCCAGCCAGCCTGGTAAAGAACGACATTGAGCGCGATCGACATCGCGGGGTCTCCGTGCGCCGCGGCCGCGTCAGCGGCGCGGAGCGCGCTCGAACAGGTAGTGGCCGACCCACCACTCCTGTCCGTTGCGATGGCCGAAGAGCTCGGCGCAGGCCATGAAGAAGAGGCGCCAACGCTGTAGCCACAGCGCCGCCTCGCCCGGCCCGTAGGTGCGCGCCAGGATCGGCAGCGCTTCCTCGCGCCTCGCATCGAGGTTCGCGAGCCATGCGTTGGCGGTCTTCTCGTAGTGGGTGCCGCTCCAGCGCCAGCGCTCGACCAGCGCGAGCGACTGCTGGAAGCGCAGCGCCAGGTCGTCGCTCGGCATCATCCCGCCGGAGAAGAAGTGGCGGCCCATCCAGTCCGATGCGTCCTGCTCGACGAAGGCATAGGGCGTGGCGCGATGGCAGAAGACGTGCATGAAGAAGCGCCCGTCGGGGCGCAGCCATTCGCGCACCCTGCCGAAGAGGGCTTCCCAGTTGCGCATGTGCTCGAACATCTCCACCGACACCACGCGGTCGAAGCGCTCCGCGGTATCGAAGCGGTTCATGTCGGCGGTGATCACCTCGACGTTGGTAAGGCCGCGCCGCTCCGCCGCCGCGAGGATGTGCGCGCGCTGCGAGGTGGAGTTGGAAACGCCGGTGATGCGGCTTGCAGGAAAGCGCTCGGCGATCCAGAGCGTGAGCGAGCCCCAGCCGCAGCCGAGCTCGAGGATGCGCTGGCCGTCGGCGATGCCGGCGCGCTCGCACGTCGTGCGCAGGGCCGTGGCCTCGGCCTCGCCAAGGTCTTCGGTGCCCGCTGGGAAGAACGCGCAGCTGTACTTGCGATGCGGTCCCAGCGCGAGCTCGAAGAACTCCGCCGGGACCTCGTAGTGCTGCTGGTTGGCGAGCTCGGGCAGCGGTGCGGTCTCGGCCCGGGCCATCGAGCGCACGAAGGCCTCGGTAATCGCGGCGGCCGCCTCGGTGTCGGCGCTGCGCAGATCGCGCATCCTCTGCTCGCACAGGCGCCGGATGGCGCGACGCACCACGGCATCGGGCACCAGGCCCTGCTCCACCCAGGACAGCGCGACTGCGGTGGCGCTCATGGTGCCTTCCCCTTCGGCGCGAGCCTGGTGAGAATCAGGCGCACCCCCTGCTCGATCTCGGCGCCGAGGGGGATTGCTCCCGCGGCGCAGATCGCCGGACGGTGACGTGTGCTGCTCGCGCCACCGACGAACACCGGAACGCGCGACTCGCGCACCAGAGCGGCGAGGCGACGCTCGAGGGTGCCCGGCGCCGGATCGATGCTGTGGGATACGACCACGCCCTCGCACGCGCTGCGGCGCGCGGCGATGGCGATCTCCTCGAAGGGCGTGTCGGCGCCGAGGACGATCGGCCGCAACCCCGCCAGGCGCGCTTCGAGCGCGAACAGCAGCAGGCCGATCTCGTGGTGCTCCCCGGGACCGCAGGCGGCCACGATGCGCGGCCCGTCCGTGTGGCGCGTGCGCTGCAGCAGCCGCGCGCCCAGCTTGCTGCGTACGTAGGTTGCGAAGAAGTGCTCCTCGGCGATCGCACCGGGCACCTTCGCCCAGCGCTCGCCGAGACGCGCGAGCAGGGGAAGCATCAGGCGATGCGTGAATTCCTCGACCGGATGCACTGCCAACACCTCGTCGTAGATCAGGTCCAGCTCGGCCTCGTCGAAGCGCGCGATCGCCGCGGCCATGCGGTCGATCGCAGCCGTCCACGGGCCTGGAGCATCGCGGGATGCCGCCGCGGAGGTGCCGAGGGCCTCGCGCATCCGGCCGATGGGGACGCCGCGCTCCCGAAGCGCGACCACGCGCCGGATCAGCTCGACGTGGGCCGCGGTGTACATCCGGTGGCCGGTCGCGGTTCGCCGGGGCTGCAGCAGGCCGTAGCGGCGCTCCCATGCGCGCAGCGTGATCGGATTCACGCCGGTGAGCGCCGACAGAGTGCGGATCGGCAAGTTCTCTTGCGGGGCGGGCATCGTTCGTTCTCGTTTAAAGATGTACAAATCATATACAGATAAGTGCTACATAGCCAAAACATATCGCTACAATACCTATACAAGTTGTACAACACGGGTGGCCGTGGAGATATCCAGGCCGTCCCCATGCATACGCTCGGCGGGGCGGGTTGGATGCGGGCCGGGGGAGTGTGCAAGACTCCCCCATGGCTTCCACCAACGCCGGCGCCGATCCGGCGCGCGCGCGCGACGACGAATCCTTCATGCGCGAGGCCCTCGGGCTCGCGGCAAGCGCCGCTGCCGCCGGCGAGGTGCCGGTGGGCGCGGTCGTGGTCCGCGACGGCAGGATCGTGGGCCGGGGGTTCAACCGCCCGATCTCCAGCGCCGATCCCACCGCCCATGCGGAGATCGTGGCGCTGCGCGAGGCCGCGGCGAGCGAGGGCAACTACCGCCTCGGCGGCTGCCACCTCTACGTGACCCTCGAACCCTGCGCGATGTGCGTTGGCGCCATGGTCCACGCCCGGATCGCGCGCGTGATCTACGGGGCGCGGGACCCCAAGACGGGCGCCTGCGGCAGCATCGTCGACCTTCCCGCCATCGCCCATTGGAACCACCACGGCGTCTTCAGCGGCGGCGTGCTCGCCGAGGAATGCGGCGCGGCGCTCAAGGCGTTCTTCGCTGCCCGGCGCGGGTAAAATCGGGTTTCACCGCCCGCCTGGCTTCGTATGACCGCTCCACGCTTCGTCCACCTGCGGCTCCACTCCGAGTACTCCATCGTGGATGGCATGGCGCGGGTCGAGGACGCGGTCGCCGCCGCCGCCGCCGACGGCATGCCGGCGCTGGCGATCACCGACCAGTCGAATCTCTTCGGCGCGATCAAGTTCTTCGAGGCGGCGCGCGCCGGGGGCGTGCAGCCGATCGTCGGTTGCGACCTGTGGCTCACCAACGAGCGCAGCCGCGACGCGCCCTATCGCTTCACGCTGCTTGCGCGGAGCCACGCGGGATACCTCGCGCTTTGCGGCCTTCTCACCCGCGCCCACGCCGAGAACCACTGGCGCGGCCGAGCCGAGGTGCGGCGCGAGTGGCTGCGCAGCCAGGAGGGGCTGATCGTGCTGTCGGGCGGGCCGTTCGGCGACGTGGCCGCGGCGCTGGCTTCGGGCAATCGTGTCCAGGCCGAGGAACTGGCGCGCGGATGGTCCGCCGACTTTCCCGATGCCTATTACCTGGAGATCCAGCGGATCGACAGGGCTTCGAGCGAGGCCGCCGTCAACGCGGCGCTCTTCATCGCCGGCGAGCTCGACCTTCCCGTGGTCGCCACGCACCCGGTGCATTTCGTGCGTCCGGAGGATTTCCGCGCCCACGAGGCGCGCGTGTGCATCGCGCAGGGCTACGTCCTCGGCGATAACCGGCGGCCGCGCGAGTTCAGCCCGCAGCAGTACTTCAAGACCCAGGCGGAGATGGCGGAGCTGTTCGCCGACCTGCCGCAGGCGCTCGAGAACTCGGTGGAGATCGCGCGTCGCTGCGCCTTCGAGTTCACGCTCGGAAAGAGCCGCCTGCCGGAATTCCCCACGCCCAACGGCGAATCCATCGAGGACTACCTGCGCAGCCAGGCGCGCGCGGGGCTCGATCGGCGCCTGGCTGCGCTCTACCCCGACGAGGCGCGGCGCCGCAGGATCGAGGCGACCTACCGCGATCGGCTCGAGTTCGAGGCGAAGACCATCATCCAGATGGGCTTCCCCGGCTACTTCCTCATCGTGGCCGACTTCATCAACTGGGCGAAGACCCACGGCGTGCCGGTGGGCCCGGGACGCGGCTCGGGCGCGGGCTCGCTGGTCGCGTACTCGCTCGGCATCACCGATCTCGATCCGCTGCGCTACGACCTGCTCTTCGAGCGCTTCCTCAATCCCGAGCGCGTCTCGATGCCGGACTTCGACATCGACTTCTGCCAGGACGGCCGCGACCGTGTCATCGACTACGTGAAGGCCAAGTACGGCGCGCAGTGCGTTTCGCAGATCGCGACCTTCGGCACCATGGCGGCGAAGGCGGTGGTGCGCGACGTGGGGCGGGTGCTTTCGATGCCCTACGGCGAATGCGACCGGATCGCCAAGCTGATTCCCTTCGAACTCGGCATCACCCTCGAGAAGGCGCTCCTCGCCGAGCCGCAGCTGAAGGCGATGATGAAGGACCAGGAGGAGGTCGCGGAACTGATGGCGCTCGCGCAATCCCTCGAGGGCCTCGCCCGCAACGTCGGCATGCACGCGGGCGGCGTGCTGATCGCGCCCGGCAAGCTCACCGACTTCACCCCGCTCTACAGCGCCGAAGGCTCCACGGCGATGGTGAGCCAGTTCGACAAGGACGATGTCGAGAAGGCGGGCCTGGTCAAGTTCGACTTCCTCGGCCTCACCACGCTCACCATCCTCGACTGGGCGGTGCGCTACGTGGGTCAGTTGGGCCACAAAGACTTCCGGCTCGAGGACATCGCGCTCGACGATCCGGCGACCTACCAGATCCTCAAGCGTGCCGATGCCACGGCCGTGTTCCAGCTCGAATCGCGGGGCATGAGGGAGTTGCTCAAGCAAGCGCCGCCCACGCGTTTCGAGGACATCATCGCTCTGGTGGCGCTCTATCGGCCCGGCCCCATGGAGCTCATCCCGGAATACGTGAGGTGCAAGAAGGGCGACCAGCGAGTCGAGTATCTCGATCCTCGCCTGGAACCCATCCTGGGCCCCACTTATGGGGTGATGGTCTACCAGGAGCAGGTGATGCAGATCGCGCAGGTGATCGGTGGCTACTCGCTGGGCGGTGCCGACCTCCTGCGACGCGCGATGGGCAAGAAGAAGGTCGAGGAAATGGCCTCGCAACGCGCCACCTTCAAGGAAGGCGCGGCGAAGAACGGGCTATCCGCGGCCAAGGCCGACCAGCTCTTCGACTTGATGGAAAAGTTCGCGGGTTACGGCTTCAACAAGTCGCACGCTGCGGCCTACGCTCTGCTCGCCTACCAGACCGCGTTCATGAAGGCCAATCACCTCGCGGCCTTCATGGCCGCGAACCTTTCGCTCGTGATGGGCGACACCGACAAGGTGCAGATCTTCCACGACGATGCGCGCGAGCACAGCCTCGAGATCCTGCCGCCCGATGTCAACGTCTCCGAATTGCGTTTCGTGCCGCTGGATGCGAGGCGCCTGCGCTACGGCCTGGGCGCCGTGAAGGGCACCGGCGAGCAGGCGATCGAGAGCCTCTGCGCCGCGCGCCGCGAGGCCGGGCCCTTCAAGGGCATCGCCGACTTTTGCCGCCGCGTCGATCGCCGTGTGGTGAACCGCCGCGCGATGGAAGCCCTGATCCGCGCCGGCGCCTTCGATTCGATCGAGGTTAACCGCGCGATGCTGCTCGCCTCCCTCGGCAATGCGATCGAGGCCGCCGACAAGGCGGAGCAGTTCGCGCAGCAGGTGAGCCTTTTCGGCGGCGCGGGGGAGGCGGCCGAGGCCTTCGAGATGGTGCGCGCGCCGATGTGGGGCGAGCGCGAGCGCCTGCAGCACGAGAAGCAGAGCCTCGGGTTCTACCTGTCGGGCCATCCGTTCGACGCCTACCGCGGCGAGCTGCGGCGCTTCGCGCGCACGCCGCTCGCCAGCCTGGCGCCGCAGTTCGAGCCGGTGATGCTGGCCGGAGTCATCCACGGCGTCATGGTGCGCAACTCGCGCCGAGGCCGCATGGCGGTGCTGACGCTGGACGACGGTACCGCGCGGATCGAGGTCGTGGTGTACGGCGAGCTCTTCCACGAGAAGCGCGCGATCATCCAGGAGGACCAGGTCGTGGTGGTGCGCGGCAAGGTGTTGCCCGACGAGTTCTCCGGGGGCCTGAGGATCACTGCGGACCAGGTGATGGATCTCGCCGAGGTTCGGTCCGCGCACGCGAGGCTGCTGCGCCTGTCGATCAACGGCCAGGCCGATTCGGGGAGGTTGAAGTCGATCCTCACCCAGTATGGCGGCGGGCATTGCCACGTCGCGATCCGCTACCGCAATGCGCAGGGCGAGTGCGACATCCGCCTGCCGGAGAATTGCCGCGTAAAGGTCTCGGCGCCGCTGCTCGATTCGCTCGCCCAATGGCTCGAGGAAAAGAACGTGGAGGTCGTGTACTGATGGATCTAGGTCTGGAAGGGCGCGCGGCACTGGTCACCGGGGCGAGCTCCGGGATCGGACGGGCGATCGCGAAGGGCCTCGCCCGCGAAGGGGCGCGCATCGCGGTGAGCGGGCGGCGCCAACCCGAGCTCGCGTCGCTCGCCGACGAGATCCGCGCCGCGGGCGGCACCGGGCCGGTGCTCGTGGTCCACGACGCGATGCGGGATGACTACGTCGAGGCGATGGCCGGAGCGATCACCGCCCTCGGCCCGCTCGAGATCCTGGTGAACAACGCCGGCGGCAGCCGCGCCTTCGGCATGGATGCCACGGAGGCGCAATGGCACGAGGCGCTCACGCTCAACTTCACCCGTCACCGCCAGCTCACCCACCGCCTGCTGCCGCAGATGGTGGCGCAGGGCTGGGGCCGCGTGATCAACATCACCGGCAAGTCCGAGCCCGAGGGCCTGAACGGCGCCTTCTGCGCCAAGGCCGCAGTCACCGCCTGGTCGAAGGGATTGTCGCGCGAGGTGGGAAAGCACGGCATCACCGTGAACTGCATCCCGCCGGGCCGCATCCTGAGCGACCAGATCCGACGCAACTACACGCCCGAGTACCGCGAGTGGCAGTCCGGGCACGAGATCCCGATGGGCCGCTACGGAGAGCCCGAGGAGCTGGCCGACCTGGCGCTTTTCCTCGCCTCACCGCGCGCCGGCTATATCACCGGTGCCGTGTTTCCCGTGGACGGCGGCTTGCGTCGCTACCAGTACTAGGGTGGGGACTGACTTTTTTGGTAGCACGGCTGCGTTCCTCTGTGTTCCAAATCCCCAGTACCATCCGCGGGGTGCCGATTGCTCACACCTTCCCGATACGACAACCAGAGGACAGACAATGAGAAACCTGAATCGCAGCCGACGCGCGGCGCTGACACTCCTCGCGCTCGTCCTTGCAGCCCCGTTGGGCGCCGCCGCGCAGGCGTGGCCCTCGAAGCCGATCCGCTTCGTGGTGCCTTTCGCGCCCGGCGGGACTTCCGAGATCATCGCACGCTCGGTCGCGCAGGAGCTTTCGACCCAGCTCGGTCAAGCGGTGTACGTGGAGAACAAGGCGGGGGGCGCCGGCACCATCGCGATGGGAGACGTGAAGAACGCTCCCGCCGACGGCTACACGATCCTTCTCGGCCACGTCGGCTCCCTCGCGGTGAATCCCTATGCGATGAAGAACCACCCGTTCGACGTGAACAAGGACTTCACGCCGGTGGCGCTGCTCGCGCGCGTGCCCAACCTCTTCGTGATCAACGCCGATACGGTGAAGGCGAAGGACTTCAAGGAGTTCATCGCCGCAGCCAAGGCGCAGCCGGGCAAGTTGAACTACGGTTCGGCCGGCAACGGCAGCGCAGGCCACCTGGCAATGGAATACCTCAAGGCGGTTACGGGTGTGGATATCCAGCACGTTCCCTACAAGGGCACCGGGCCGATGCTGCAGGACCTCCTCGGCGGCCGCATCGAGGCGACCAACGCCGGCGCGCCGGCCCTGCTGCCGCACGTGAAGAGCGGCAAGCTGAAGGCGATCGCGGTCGGCAGCACGCAGCGCATCCCGGCGCTGCCCGATGTGCCGACGGTCGCCGAGCTGGGTTACAAGGAATTCGAGACTTCGCAGTGGTATGGGGTGATCGTGCGCGCCGGCACGCCGCCGGAGATCGTCACGCGGCTGAACGCCGAGATCAACAAGGCGCTGCGCTCGAGCCAGGTGACGCAGCGCTATGCCACCGACAACGCCATCGCCGATGCCGGCACTCCGGAGCAGTTCGCCGCCTTCATCGCGAAGGAGCAGGGGCGTTGGCGCGAGGTGGTGCGCAAGGCGAACATCACGATCGAGTAACGCGCTCGGCCAGGGCCTCGAGCTTCTCCTTCACGCCGGCTTCGAGCTTCACGCCCTCGCGGCGCTGGCGCTCGAGGCGCCCCAGCTCGATCTCGCCGGCAGCATCACCGGTTCCGAAGAGGTCGAGCCCCTGCAGTTGCGCTTCGGTCATGCCCTCAGTCGGCGGTGATGTTGGCGGCGCGCACGACCTTGCCCCACTTCTCGGTCTCGGTGTCGATGTAGCGCGCCAGCTCCTGGGCGGTGCCGGGCGCGGGCTCGAGACCGTGCTTCGCGAGCTCCGCGGCGATGGCGGGGTCCTTGAGGACTTTCACCAGCTCGCGCGTCCAGTACTCCTGGATGTCCTTGGGCACCCTGCTGGAGGTGACGAAGGCGTACCAGTTGGTCGCTTCGAACCCCGGGTAGCCCAGCTCGGCCACGGTGGGGACAGTCGGCATCAGCGCCGTGCGCTTCGCCCCCGTGGTGGCGAGGGCGACCAACTTGCCCGCGTCCATGTGGGGCTTGGCGGTCGACGGCACGGCGGGATACATGTGTACGCGCCCGCCGAGGAGATCGGTCATCGCCGGCCCGCCGCCCTTGTAGGGCACGTGTATGAGATCGATGCCCGCGGCGATCTTGAACAGCTCGCCCGCGAGGTGG
>JBDSRZ010000143.1:0-2766 GCA_039929025.1 Usitatibacter sp.
GTACGTGGCGAAGCACGGGGGCGGCGGCGGCGAGTGGCTCGCCGGGGTGCCGGGCACGCTCGGCGGCGCGCTGGCGATGAATGCCGGTTGCTACGGCGGCGAGATGTGGGAGCACGTGATCGCGGTGGAGACCGTGGATCGCGGGGGGACGCTGCGCCTGCGCGCACCGACGGACTACGACGTCGGCTACCGTCACGTGGAGCCGAAGGGTGGTGGCGAGGAGTGGTTCGTCTCGGGGGTCTTCGTCTTCGCGCGCGGCGACGAGGCGGCGTCGATGAGGCGGATGCGCGCGCTGCTGTCGAAGCGCGTCGCCTCGCAGCCGTTGAACCAGCCGAATGCGGGCAGCGTCTTTCGCAACCCGCCGAGCGACCACGCCGCGCGCCTCATCGAATCCTGCGGGCTGAAGGGCCTCACGCTCGGCGGCGCCCAGGTCTCGAAGAAGCATGCCAACTTCATCGTGAACATCGGCGGCGCCACCGCGCGCGACATCGAGTCGCTGGTGAGCCACGTGCAGGGCGAGGTGCTCGCGGGTACGGGCGTGGCGCTGGTGAACGAAGTGCGCATCGTGGGAGAAAGCGCGTGAGCGCCCTCGGCCAGGTCGCGGTGCTCATGGGCGGCCCGTCGGCGGAGCGCGAGATCTCGCTCATATCCGGCAACGCGGTGCTCGGGGCGCTGCGCGGCAAGGGCATCGACGCCCACCCCTTCGATCCTGCCGAGCGCGAGATCTTCGACCTGAGGCGCGAGGGCTTCGAGCGCGTCTTCATCGCGCTCCACGGACGCTTCGGCGAGGACGGCACCGTCCAGGGGGCGCTTGAGACCCTGCGCATCCCCTATACCGGCAGCGGGGTGATGGCCTCCGCGCTCGCCATGGACAAGTGGCGCACCAAGCTCATCTGGGACGCCTCCGGCATTCCCACGCCGCGATTCGCGATGGTGTCGGGCGGCACCGATTGGGAGAAGGTCACGCAGCACCTGGGCACGCCGGTGATCATGAAGCCGGTGCACGAAGGCTCGACCATCGGCCTCACCAAGGTGGTCTCGCCCGCCGACCTTCCCGCGGCCTTCGAGCTCGCACGCAAACACGACGAGCTGGTGATCGCCGAGGAATTCGTTGCCGGCCAGGAGCTCACCGCGAGCATCCTCGGCGACACCGCGCTGCCGCTGGTGCGAATCGAGGCGCCACAGGGCAATTACGACTACCAGAACAAGTACTTCACCGACGACACCAAGTATTACTGTCCGGCGGGGGTGCGCCCCGAGCTCGAGGACGAGATCCGGCGCGTCGCGCTGAAGAGCTTCCGCGTGCTCGGCTGCCGCGGGTGGGGCCGCGCCGACGTGATGCTGCGTCCCGACGGCACCTACTCCTTCCTCGAACTCAACACCTCGCCGGGAATGACCGGCCACAGCCTGGTGCCGATCGCCGCGCGCGCCGCGGGCCTCAGCTACGCCGACCTCTGCGTGCGCATCCTCGATTTGGCGACACTCGATACCGGGAGGCCGCGATGAGCAAGCCCGCTCCCATCGGCCGGCGCATCGTCGCGGGCATCGGCGCGGTGGCCGTCGTGGCCGCGATCGCCGCTACCGGCTGGTACGGCTACCACACGATCCTCGAGCAGCCGGTGAAGCGCGTGGTATTCGCGGGCGACCTTGACCGCCTGCCGCATGCGGAGCTCGATGCGCTCTCCCAGGCGATCCAGTCGGCGCCGTCGGGCAGCGTCACCCTCGCCACCGTGCGCGAGGCCGCGAAGCGCGTTCCGTGGGTGCGCGAGGTCACCGTGCGCCGCCAGTTCCCCGATGCGGTCGAGATCACCTTCCAGGCGCACGAGGCGTTCGCGCGCTGGAACGACGACCAGCTGGTGAGCCCGCTGGGCGAGGTCTTCGACGCCGAGGATGCGGAGCAGCTTCCACGCCTGCGCGGTCCCGAGAGCACCGGCGCCGCGGTGATCGCCGAGTACCGCGCGCTGCTGCCGGTGCTGGCTCCGGTGGCCTCACCGATCGCGGAGCTGCGGCTTTCCGCGCGCGGCGCGTGGCAGGTGCTGCTCGAATCCGGCCTCGTCCTCGAGCTCGGCCGCGGCGACACGCCAGCGCGGGCCCAGCGCCTTGCCGCGGCCTGGCCGCAAGTGGCGGCGCGCGCCGAGCAAGCGCGCTACGCCGACCTTCGCTATCCCAACGGCTTCGTGCTGGGCACGCGAGACCCTCTCCCCGCCCCTGTCCCACGAGAGCGGGATAAAAAATGATCCCCACCCGCCCGCGCGATGCCCGCCAGCTCCTGGTCGCCCTCGACATCGGCACCTCGAAGATCGTGACGCTGGTCGCCGAGATCACGGCCGAGGACACGCTGAACCTGATCGGCATGGGCAGCCACCCCTCGCGGGGCCTGAAGAAGGGCGTGGTGGTGAACATAGAGTCCACCGTGAACGCCATCCAGCGCTCGCTCGAGGAGGCCGAGCTGATGGCCGACGCCAAGATCCGGGAAGTGATCACCGGGATTGCCGGCAGCCACATCAAGAGCTTCAACTCCCACGGGATGGTGGCGATCAAGGACAAGGAAGTGCAGCAGTACGACATCGACCGCGTGATCGAGACCGCGCGTGCGGTGAACATCCCGATGGAGCAACAGGTGCTGCACATCCTCGAGCAGGAGTTCGTGATCGACGGCCAGGGCGGCGTGCGCCAGCCCCACGGCATGAGCGGCATGCGCCTGGAGGTGAAGGTGCATATCGTCACCGGAGCCGTGTCGGCCGCGCAGAACATCATGAAATGCGT
>JBDSRZ010000144.1:0-30032 GCA_039929025.1 Usitatibacter sp.
GGCCTGCTGGTGATCCCGGTGACCGGCCGTCCCGCGGGCTGGTGCGATCACATCGCACGCATGTGGCCGGTGGATGCCGTGGTGGGCGAGAACGGCGCCTTCTGGTTCCGCCACGACGCCGCCGCGCGCCGGTTGGTGAAACGCTACGTGGTGGGCGAGGAGGAGCGGGCGCTGCGGCGCGCGCGGTTGGGAGCCATCGCCGCGCGCGTCCTCGCGGAAGTGCCGGGAAGCGCCATCGCTTCCGACCAACCCTACCGCGAGGCGGACCTGGCGATCGATTTCTGCGAGGACGTGACCGCGCTGCCCCTGGAGAGCGTGCGCCGCATCGTCGCGATCATGGAATCCGAGGGCCTCACCGCCAAGGCGAGCTCGATCCACGTGAACGGCTGGTTCGGCGGCTACGACAAGCTCTCGACCTCGCGCCTCATGCTGCGCGAGGAGTTCGGCGTGGACCTGGACGCGAACCGAGAAACCATCGTGTTCGCGGGCGACTCCCCCAACGACCAGCCGATGTTCGGATTCTTTGCGCACTCGGTGGGGGTGGCCAACGTGGCGGCGATGGCGAGCCTCATGACCACGATGCCCGCGTGGATCACGCCCGCTGAGGCGGCCGACGGCTTCGTCCAGCTCGCCGACGCTCTCCTCGAAGCCCGCCGCTAGGCTAGGACGCGGCGAGGAGCGCCAGCAGGTCTTCCTTGCGAAAAGGTTTGGCGACGGTGGCGTCGAATCCCTCGGCGAGCTTCGCTTTGCGGTATGCGGGCGAGTGCTCGAGGCTGACCGCGACGATCCGTGTCGACTCGGGAGCGCCGCCGATGCGGCCCCTCAGGCTCGCGGCCGCATCCGGCCCGGAGAGCCCCGCGAGCGAGGTCTCGACGAGCACGACGTCGTATGTGTCCTGGTCGAGCGCGGCGATCGCCTCGGCCAGGTCGTGGGCCACCACCACGCTGCAATCCTCGCGGCCGAGGATGTGGGCGGCGAGGATCTGGCTGTCGCGGCTGCGGTCCACCAGCAGCACCGTGGCGCCCCTCCTTTGCTCGCGCAGCGAGTGGCGCGTGACGAGCGTCGGCGTCTCGTCGGCGTCGACCCTGGCGCCGGTCACCGCGACGATCGCCTCGTTCAGCTGGTGGTCGCTCACCGGATAGCGCATGTAGGCCGAGACGCCGTTTTCGCGGCAGGCGATCGCGTCCCCCGGCTTGCCTTCGGAGGCGAGCATCATGATGAGTGTGGCCGCAAAGCGCGGGTCGTGCTTGATGCGGAATGCGAGCAGGAAGCCGTCCTGCACCGGCAGGCGGTTGGCGAGGATCACCAGCGGGATCGGCGAGCCTTCCTGCTGCAGCCGCTCGAGGAGGGCGAGCGCCATCGGCGCGTTGTCGGCCTCGAGCGGCACCATGCGCCAGCCGCGTAGCAGCGCAGACAGGGCGTTCCTCTGCTCGGGGCTGCCGGACACCACCAGCGCCGGCATCGCCACCAGCGTCGCGAAGATGGCGCGCGGCGGGGCGGGCGGCGCGGGACGTACGGCGAACTCGATGGTGAAGGCGTAGAGGGCCTCGGTGCCGGCGCGTGCGGCGATCGCGAGCTTGCCGCCCATCGCCGCAACCATGAACTTGGCGACCGCGACACCCATGCCCGCCTCGGGCGATGCCCTGGCGGGCGACTGCGCCGCCGGCCCCGAGGCCACGACGCTGAACGAGATCTGGATGCCCGATTCCGTCATGTACTCGGGCGTGATCTGCAGCAGCAGCTCCGCGCCGGGCGCCACCGCGAGCGCGCTGTCGAGGAGGTTCTTGAGGATCATCTGCAGTCGCTCGACGTCGCCCTCGAGCGAATCGGTCACGTCCTGCTCCACCTTCATGCGCAGCCGCGAGCCGCGCTCCTCGGCGGCGGTCGCCACGCGCGCGATGAGGTGGGCGAGCGCGGGGCGCAGCGCAAACGGGCGCTTGTGCAGCACCACGCCGCCGGAGAGCCTGGAGAAGTCCACCAGGTCGCCGATCGCCGCCATGGCGGTCTCGGTCGCGGTGCGGATGCGCTGGTAGTGCTCGACCAGCACCGGTTCGAAATCGCTGCGCTGCGCGCGGATGGAGAGCGTGCCCAGGCCCTCGAGCGCCACCGAGAGCTCCTGCGCGATCTTCTCGATCAGCGCCATCTGCGCGACGCCTTTCTCCGGAGTGCCGCCGCCGGCCTCCTCGCGCGTGATCCAGACCGCACCGGCCGGCTGCGCGTCGATGAATATCGGATGCCTTTCGAGCGTCATCCGCCGCCCGTCGTCCAGGCCGATCTCCACGCTCGACGGCGTATCGGGACTGCCGCACAGCCGCTTCAACGCGCGCGCATCGATGCGCGGCGAGCGCGCCAGCGTTTCCGCGACGTTGATGCCGAAGAGCGATTGCGGCGCCGCTTCCAGCAGCAGCAGGCGGCAGAAGGCCTCGTTCACGAGCTCGATGTCGCCCTGGCCGGTCTCGATCATCTTCGCCGCTGGAGAGGCTTCGGCGAGCGCCATGAGGCGCGCCGCGGCGAGGTTCAACGCGAACTCGGTGTCGCGCTGCGAGCCGATGTCCTGGACAATGGCGATCACGCCCGAGGGCTTGTCCTTCGAGTCGAGCCACGGCTGGAAGACCACGCTCACCCAGCGCATCTCGTCTCCGCCCGCGAGCTGCGCGTCGAGGAAGGCCGAGGCGGCCTTGCCCTCGCCCACGCGCGCGACATTCTGCTGCACGCGCTTTCTGTCCGCGGGATAGAAGAGCGCGCCGAGGTCGGTGCCTGGCAGCGCGCGCTCGTGCGCCGCGAGCTCCACGAATGCCGCGTTGGCGAAGGCGATGACGCCCTGGGCGTCGGCGCCGGCCACCGCAACGCGCAGCGATTCGAAGATGCGCCGGAAGTCCTCGGTCGCCATCGCGCCGCCTACTCCGCGCGCTCGAGCTTCTGGATCACGCCGAGGAGGTGGTGCGTGGCCGGATGGAGAACGGCCGCGCCGCCGCGCAGGGCCGGCAGGATCTGGGCGGCGATCGTCTTGCCGAGCTCGACGCCCCACTGGTCGAAGGAGTCTATGCCCCAGACGACACCCTGGACGAACACCTTGTGCTCGTAGGCGGCAAGCAGCGCTCCGAGATGATGGGCGTCGAGGGCCGGCAGCACGAACGTGGTGCTCGGCCGGTCCCCCGGGCACGCCCTGTGGGTCTGCGGCGTCGCGAGTCCCTCCATCAGGGCCTCGGACTGCGCGCAGGCGTGCGCGAGCAGGATCTCGTGGTGATGCGCGTGCCGGCCCATGCTCCTGGCGACGACGATGAAATCGCACGCGACTCGGTCGGTGCCCTGGTGCAGCCATTGGTGGAACGCATGCTGGCCCGGCGTCTCAGCGCCGCCCCAGACCACGGGGCAGGTGGCGAAGGCGAGCGGGTTGCCGTCGCGGTCGACGCGCTTGCCGTTCGACTCCATCTCGAGCTGCTGCAGGTAGGCGGGGAGGTTCGCCAGGCGGGAGGCATAGCTCAGCACGGCGTGGCTCGCCGCGCCGAGGAAGTTGCGGTTCCAGACACCGACCAGGCCCATCAGCGCGGGGACGTTGCGCTCCAGGGGATCGGAGCGAAAGGCGAGGTCGGCGGCATGGGCGCCGGCGAGCAGCTGCTCGAAACGCGGCATGCCGATGGCGATGGCGAGCGGCAGGCCCACCGACGACCAGAGCGAGAAGCGCCCGCCCACCCAATCGGAGAACCCGAATACGTTGCACTCCGGCATTCCCCAGCGCGTGGCTTCCTCGTGGTTCGCGGTGGCGGCGATCATGTGCTTCGCGAGCGCCTCGCGCCCGAGCTTCGCCACGATCCATTCGCGCGCCGCCGCCGCGTTCACCATCGTCTCCTGCGTCGTGAAAGTCTTCGAGGCCACGATCGCGAGCGTGGTCGCGGGATCGAGGCCCCGCACTGCGTCGTCGAATTCCGCCGGGTCGATGTTGGCGACGAAGCGCACCTCGGGGCCGTCGACGCCCGCGCGCAGCGCCTCGAAGGCGACGCGGGGGCCGAGCGCCGAACCGCCGATGCCGAGGGCGAGCACATGGGTGAACGCGAGCCCGGTGGCGCCCTTCCATTGGCCCTCGCGCACCGCATGGGAGAAGACGCGCATGCGCTCGCGGTTGCGTTGCACCTCGGGCAGCACGTCCTCGCCATCGAGGAGCACGTGTTCGTCGCCGCGGAGCGCCGCGTGCAGCGCCGGACGGTTCTCGGAAGTGTTGACGCGCTCGCCGGCGAAGAGCTTCTCGATCATCGCCGGCAGCTCGCGCTCGCGCGCGAGCGCCGTGAGGAGCCTCACGGTCTCCGCGGTGACGAGCTGCTTGGAGAAGTCCGCGGCGATGCCGGCGCAGTTGAAGGTGAGCGCGGGGCCGCGATCGGGGTCTTCCTCCCACAGCTCGGAAATGCGCCGCTGCGCCATCGCCTCGCGGTGGGCCGCGAGCGCCTGCCAGGCCGCGGAGGTGTCGAAGGAAGGCATCGGGGTTGGCCGGGTGGGAGAGGGAATTCTAACCCAGCGCCAATCCGGCGATCCCCAGCCCCATCCAGCCGGCGTGTACGAATGCGGCGAAGACGATGCGCGTTAGCGCGACCCCGGTCACGGCTTCATGAGCCGCAGCATGTCCAGGTACTGGCGGTCCTCCGGCAGCACCGCGCCCAGGCGCAGCAGGCCGTCGATCATCACCGTGCCGGCATCGAGGGTGAAGTCGCCGGTGAGGAGGTTCTGCAGCACCTCCTCGACCGGCAGGCAGCGGATCTCGGAGACCTCGCCGTCTTGGTTGGCGGGCTTGAAGTCCTCGGCGAGCCAGAGGTCGTGCACAAACAGGATCTCCCGGTGCAGGCCCTCGGGCACCGAATACTCGACGCGCACCACGCCCAGGCAGCTCACCTCGCCCAGCATCGCGGGGGCGATGCCCGCTTCCTCCCAGGCTTCCTTGCGCAGCGTCTCGTCTACGCTCATGCCCGCGGCGATGCGGCCGCCGACGACGTTGTCGAGTCTGCCGGGATCGACGTGCTTGTCGGGGCTGCGCCGCGCAATCCACGCGTACGCGAGGCCGTTCCTGCGTACGAACCCGTTCATGTGCGCGCCGTAGCACATGAGGCCGAAGTGGCGCGAGGCGGCGCGCTCGACGCGGAAGAGCTCCGGGGCCGCGTAGTGGTGCGAAATCGACACCCGCTCCTCCCGCCAGCCGCGGATCACGCCATCGCGCGCCAGGTCGCGGCAGACCTCCGCCATCGCGTCGCTGCGCCCCTGGGCATTGTCCGGTTTGGCGTGCAGCCGCACGTAGGCAGGATTTACCTCGAAGACATGGGGCCAGCGGCGCAGCAGGTCGGCGAAAGACGGCCGCAGCCACCCGACGGCGTGCTCCTTCACGTAAAAGGGGAGCACCGGGAGCTCACGGCCGGACTGGGACGCGTGGGTGCAGGCGGCGCGGAGGAAGCCGAGCAGGTCGGCGTAAAGGCGCGGTCTCATGGCCGGAATTCTTTTTGCTTGCAGGTGCCCAATTCGCGTTGACAAGTCTAGGCCAATTCCCCGGATTCCGCGCGCCATGAAAGTCCTCGTACCATGTCGTGCGGGTCGGGCAAGGCGTTGGCGGATATCATCCCGGGGAAGAAGCCCGCGATCGAGTTTCGCTGTAGCTTTGCTAGGACAAAATGGTCGAGCTCAAAGACATCCAGGCGGCGGCGAAGGTGATCCAGGGGCATGTGGCGGATACGCCGTGCCTGCACTCCCGCACGCTCTCCGAAATCGTCGGCGCCGAGGTCTACCTCAAGTTCGAGAACCACCAGTTCACCGCGTCCTTCAAGGAGCGCGGGGCGTTGAACAAGCTCGCCTCGCTCGACGCGGCGCAGCGCAAGAAGGGCGTGATCGCCTGCTCCGCTGGCAACCATGCCCAGGGCGTCGCCTACCACGCCAACCGCCTCGGCATCCCCGCGACCATCGTGATGCCGCGCCACACGCCGTTCGTGAAGGTGGAGCAGACCGAGCGCCACGGCGCGGAAGTGATCCTCGAGGGCGACGGCTTCGACCTCGCGAAGGCTTACGCGATCGAGCAGGCGGGCAAGCGCGGCCTCACGCTCGTGCATCCCTACGACGACGAGAAGGTGATCGCGGGGCAGGGCACCTGCGGCCTCGAGATGCTGGCCGAGCATCCGCAGCTGGACACTCTGGTGGTCGCCATTGGCGGCGGCGGGCTCATCTCGGGGATTTCCATCGCGGCGAAAGCGACCAAGCCCTCGATCGAGGTGATCGGCGTCGAGGTCGAGCGCTTTCCCGCCATGTACCACGCGATGAAGGGCACCGAGCCCGCGTTCGCCGCCTCCACCATCGCCGAGGGTATCGCCGTGAAGGAGCCGGGGCGGCTCACGCGCGCGATCATCGCGAGGAACGTGGCCGAGATCGTGCTGGTGGACGAGGGCGACATCGAGCAGGCGATCACGATGCTGCTGGAGATCGAGAAGACGGTGGTCGAGGGCGCGGGTGCCGCGCCGCTGGCGGCGCTGATGCGCCAACCGGACCGCATCCGCGGGCGCAAGGTGGGGCTGGTGCTGGGCGGCGGCAACATCGATCCGATGATGCTCGCGGAGATCATCGAGCGCGGCATGGTGCGCGCCGGGCGCCTGGCGCGCGTGCAGGTCGAGGTGAGCGACCTGCCCGGCTCGCTCGCGAAGGTCACCGCGTGCCTCGCCGAGCAGAACGCCAACATCGAGGAAGTCCACCACCAGCGCGCGTTCACCACGCTCGCGGTGCAGAATGCCGAGCTGGAATTGGTGCTCAAGACCCGCAACCATGCCCATGTCGAGCAGATCGTCGCCGCCCTGCAACGTGCGGGCTTCAAGGCCCGCGCCCACCCGGTTTGATTGCTGCGCATTTCAAGCGGAAACACAGAGAACACAGAGAGAACAGAGGACACAGAGAATGACCATCCAAAGACACAACGTGGGCAAGCGCCTTTCCGAAATCGTGGTGCACAACGGCGTGGCGTATCTCGCCGGTGAGGTGCCCGACGACGGTTCGAAGGACATCACCGGCCAGACCGAGGAAGTGCTCGCGAAGATCGACAAGCTCCTGAAGCAGTTCGGCAGCGACAAGTCGAAGCTGCTCTCGGCGCAGATCTTCCTGCCCGACATGAACGACTTCGCCGGCATGAACGCCGTCTGGGAAAAGTGGGTGGTGCCGGGCCAGACGCCGGCGCGCGCGACCATCGAGGCCAAGCTTGCCAACCCGGCCTACAAAGTCGAGATCATGTGCATCGCCGCGATCTGACGGCGTGAGCCGCGTGGACGCAACCGCATCGAACAACAAGGCTGAAGCCCCGTCTGCCTCGTGCACCGGCAGGCATGATGGAGTGGAAGCAGAGGGCCGGGAGAGGATCGAATCATGAAAGTGTTGATCACCGGCGGCGGCGGTTTCCTCGGCTCGCGCGTGGCCCAGGCGCTGCGCGCGCGCCATCCGGGCGCGCGCATCCGCCTCATGGACATGACATTCCCCGCGGGGCTCGATGAAGGCTTCGAGCGCGTGGAGGCCGACGTGTCGTCGCCGCAGGCGCTGGCGAGCGCGCTGGGGAAAGACACCGACAGCATCTTCCACATGGCCGCGGTCGTGAGCGGTGGCGCCGAGATGGACTTCGATCTGGGCTATCGCGTGAACCTCGACGGCACGCGCGCGCTGCTCGAGGCCTGCCGCGGGCTTTCGCGACCGCCCAAGGTGGTCTACGCGAGCTCGGTGGCGGCCTTCGGGGGCGCGCTTCCCGAGGTGCTGGACGACTCCACCATGCCCACGCCGCAGACCTCCTACGGCACCCAGAAGGTGATCGGCGAGTACCTCGTCGCCGACCTCACCCGCAAGGGCATGATCGACGGCCGGTCGTTGCGGCTCCCGACCATCGTGGTGCGCCCCGGCAAGCCCAACCTCGCCGCGTCCTCGTTCGCGAGCGGCATCATCCGCGAGCCGCTGAACGGCGTCGCGGCCGATTGTCCGGTGCCGGACTCGACCGGCGTGTGGATCCTCTCGCCCAGGCGCGTCGTCGACGCCTTCCTGCACGCGCACGATCTACCCTCGTCGGCCTGGCCGTGGGGCCGCGTCGTCAACCTGCCCGGCATCACGCTCACGGTTCGCGAGATGATCGACGCGATGGAGCGGGTCGCCGGAAAAGAAGTCGCCGCGCGCGTGCGCTTCACGCCGGACGCCCGCATCCAGGCGATCGTGAAGACCTGGCCGGTGCGCTTCAGCACCGCGCGGGCGCTCGCCATGGGCTTCAACGCCGATCCGGACTTCGAGTCGGTGGTGCGCGACTACATCGAAAACTACGTCGCCTCGCCCGCGTGATCTCCTTCGTCGTCCCCGCATACAACGAGGAGAAATACCTTGCCGCGACGCTCGCCGCGATCCACGCGGCGGCGAGGGAGGCCGGCGAGCCCTACGAGATCGTGGTCGCCAACGACAATTCCGCGGATGCCACGGCGGCCGTGGCCGAGCATTGCGGCGCGCGCGTGGTGACGGTGGAGAAGCGGCAGATCGCCGCCACGCGCAACGTCGGCGCGCGCGCCTCCACCGGGGACATGCTGATCTTCGTCGACGCGGACACGACCGTGAACGCGCCGCTGGTGGCGGAGGCGGTGGCAGCGCTGCGTGCCGGAGCGGTAGGCGGCGGTGCTCCCGTCCGGCTGGACCGGTCCCCGTTCTGGCTGGCGATGTTCATGCGCCTGCTGATACCGGTCTTCCGGATCTTCAAATGGGCGGCCGGGTGTTTCGTCTTCTGCACGCGCGAGGCTTTCGAGAAGGCGGGCGGCTTCGACGAGCAGTATTTCGCGAGCGAGGAGATCCATTTCAGCCAGGCGTTGAAGCGCCACGGCCGCTTCGTGATCCTGCACACGCAGGTGGTTTCATCCGCGCGCAAGCTGGACAGCCACGGCTTCTGGGCTTTTATCTGGCTCTGCCTGCGCATCGGAGTGCGCGGTCGCGCGGTGGTGCGCAGCCGCGAGGGCGGTATTGCCGAGTTCTGGTATCCGGACAAGCGTTAGGAGAATCCATGGCAACGCAATTCGACAACCATATCGGGGGCGCGCGGGTGGCGCCATCGGCGGGTAAACGCTTTACGTCGATCAATCCCACCACCGGCAAGGTGTGGGGCGAGTTCGCGGAATCGGGTCGGGACGACATCGACCGCGCGGTGAAGGCGGCTGCCGCGGCATTCGAGGGCCCGTGGGGCGCGCTTTCCGCCACGCGCCGCGGGCGCCTGATGATGGCCTGGGGCGATCGCATAGCCGACAACGCGGAGAAGATCGCCTCGATCGAGACGCAGCAGAACGGCAAGCTGATCGCCGAGATGCGTGCGCAGGCGAAGGTGGTGAAGGACTACCTCTACTACTTCGGCGGGCTCGCGGACAAGATCGAGGGGCGGGTGATCCCGCTCGATCGCGCGAGCGTCCTGAACTACACGCTGCGTGAGCCGCTGGGCGTCATCGGTGTCATCGTGCCGTGGAACTCGCCCACGTTCCTCACCATGATGAGCGTATGCCCGGCGCTCGCCGCGGGCAACACCATCGTGCTCAAGCCCTCGGAGGTTACGTCGGGGTCGGCCTTCGAGCTCGCGCGGCTCGCCGAGGAGGCGGGGATTCCGCCGGGCGTCATCAACGTGGTGACGGGCGGGCGCGAGGCGGGCGAGGCGCTGGTCGCCCACGAATCGGTGGCGAAGATCGCGTTCACCGGCAGCGAGGGCGGCGGCAAGGCGATCGCGGCGAAGGCGGGCGCGCGGCTCGCGGCGGCGACGCTCGAACTGGGCGGCAAGAGCGCGAACATCGTCTTCGGCGATGCCGATCTCGATCGCGCGGAGGCGGGTGTGCTCGCGGGGATATTCGCCGCCGCCGGCCAGACGTGCGTCGCGGGCTCGCGCGCCTTCGTGCACGAGAGCGTCTACGAGAAGCTGCAGCAGCGGCTGGTCGAGCGGGCGCGCCGCATCAGGCTGGGCGATCCGCTCCTCGCCGAGACGCAGATGGGCCCGGTCGCGACCCAGGTGCAGCTCGCCAAGGACCAGCAGATGATCGAGCGCGCGCTCGCCGAGGGAGCCGAGATCCTCACCGGCGGCAAGCGCGCCAGCGTTGCGGGATTCGAGGACGGGCTCTTCTTCGAGCCGACCATCCTGCACAAGGCCGGCATGGACTCCAACATCATGAACGAGGAGGTCTTCGGGCCGGTGCTCGCGATGACGCCGTTCCGCGACGACGACGAGGTCCTCGCGATGGCCAACGCTACGCGCTTCGGGCTTGCGGCCGGCATCTGGACCAACAGCCTGCGCCGTGCCCACACAATGGCGCGCCGTTTGCAGGCGGGAACCGTGTGGATTAACACCTACCGCGCGCTTACCTTCAACTCGCCTTTCGGCGGCTACAAGATGTCGGGCCTCGGCCGCGCCAACGGCATGGAGTCCGTGGACCAGTACCTCCAGACCAAGAGCGTCTGGGTGGAGATGAGCGAGGAAGTCCAGGACCCCTTCGTCCTGCGCGTCTGACACCACGCCGGCGATCCAGCTGGCGGCGGTCTCGCGCTTGATGCGGCGGGGATACCTCGGCGGGTTTCTCCGGATTCTACGGCGGTCCGCGAAAACGCACCGCCCGGGATACTCAGGAGCGGCGCGCTTCGGGCGGGGGCTGCACCAGGCGGTGGTCGAGCATCACGCTCACCCGGCCGTCGCCCTCGAGATAGGCCTTGGATACGGCGCGCGGCGAGTCCTGCCCGTGCAGGCGCAACTGCGACATCACCTCGTCCTCGGTGATCTGCTCGCGCCTCATGTTGGCGTGCAGCAGCTTGCCGTCGACCACGATGGGCAGCGCCTCCGCCGAGGCGAGATGCCACTGCGGAAACCGGTAGTCCAGCCAGTCGATGAAGGTCGCCCAGCCGATGATCACGGCGGCGAGCAGCACGCCCTCCGTGATCGACCTGTATTCGCCCGCCATCCCGTTTTGCACTGCGTCCGCGATCAGCACCAGTACCAGCAGATCGGAGGCGCCCATCGCGCCGATGGCGCGCCGCGGCAGGAAGCGGAACGCGGCGAAGAGGACCAGGTACAGCACCGTGCCGCGGATGGCGATCTCCGCGAGCGATCCCGAGGGAACGAATAGCGCCTGCCAGTCGATGTCCATACCGCGTGCCTTCCAGTAGTCCGACCCCTTTGACGAAGGATCGGCGCCGAAGGTTCAGCGGCGCGCGGGACGTCCGGTGAGCGGATAGTTGGGATCGTTGTAGCCCGGCGTCGAGGGATGGCCCGGGCGCACCAGCGAGTCGACCAGCGCCTCGTCCTCGGCGTCGAAGGGCTTGCCGAGCGAGGCGAGGTAGCCATGCCACTGCGCGAGGGTGCGCGGGCCGGCGATGACGCTCGCGACGATCGGGTTGGCGAGCACCCAGCCCACCGCGAAGTCCCCCGCGCTCATGCCCTTCTTCTCGGCGTGCGCCTTCAGCTTCTGGGCGATGGCGAGCGACTCCTCACGGAACTCGGTCTGCATCATCCGCTTGTCCTTGCGCCCGGCGCGCGTGTCCGCGGGCGGCGCCTCGCCCGGCGTGTACTTGCCGATGAGCACCCCGCGCGCGAGCGGGCTGTAGGGCACGACGCCCATGCCGTAGTGCGCGCAGGCCGGCAGGATGTCGTTCTCGGGCTGGCGGTTCATCGCGTTGTAGTAGGGCTGGCAAACGATGGGGCGCGGCACGCCGATCTCGTCGCACACGCGCATGCACTCGGCGATCCGCCAGCCGCGCAGGTTCGAAAGGCCCCAGTAGCGGATCATTCCCGCACCGATGAGGTCGGCCATCGCCGCCGCGGTTTCCTCCATCGGCACCTCGCCCGGATCGCGGTGGATGTAATAGATGTCCACGTAGTCGGTGGCGAGGCGCTCGAGGCTTTCCTCGATCGCGCGCATCACCCACTTGCGACCGGTGCCGCGCCGGTTGGGATCGTCCCCCATCGGGTTGGCGACCTTGGTGGCGAGCACCCAGCGCTCGCGGTCAGCGGCGATCAGCTTCCCGGTGATGCGTTCCGACTCGCCCTTCACGTAGACGTCGGCGGTATCGATGAAGTTGATGCCGGCGTCGCGCGCCGAAGCAACGATGTTGCCCGCCTCCGCCGCGTCGGTGCGGTCGCCGAACATCATCGTGCCGAGGCAGATGGGCGAGACCTTCACGCCGCTCTTGCCGAGAAAACGGTATTCCATCGATCGCTCCTGGTGCGAGGCGCAAGCCTCGCTCGCCCATCTCGTTGCAGACCTTGCGGTCGAACTTCTCGCCAAGCACGCGCCGTGGGCGGTCGTGCCCGCGAACGCGAAGGGGGTACCGCAACCTCGTCGTCGCGGAATCGATCTGCGCGGCCCTACGCGGGCGCCGCAAGGATTGGAAGCGCAGGCTCGACGAGATGGGGAAAGCCGGCCGCGACAAGGCAGGGGAACGATCTATCGGCTGATCAGGCACTGCCCGCCGTCGAGCTTGAAGTTCTGCGTCATCGTCTCGGTGCTGGTGCTGTCCTTGTCCTTGGTCGTCTTCTTCACGGTCAGCTCGGCAGCCTGGCCGTCGACGACGAGGAGCCCGTTGGCCTTGATGTCCGCAGCGTATTTCCCCTCGGTCTGCGCCATCTCCTTCATCATGCCCGACATCATCGTGCGATCCTTGGCGGGCATTGCCTTCCACTGGTCCTGCATTTCCTTGGTGCTGAGCTTGTTGGCCTCGTCGATCTTGCCGGCATGCATGTAGCCCATCTGCTTGACGGAGGCCTTGCCGCACGGATGATCGAGGATCGCCGCGCCCTTGACCTCCGACTTCGCGGCGTACGCAGCGTCGTAGAACGCGAATGACAGTACGGTACCCAAAACAAGAGCTGAAAATCGATGATTGTTCATTGTTTTGCTTCCTGGCGATGCGAAATCGAAGACAGACCGCGATTTCGCGGGAGAATGGCGAGGGTCTGCCCTCGATGGATGGTCCCCGAGACGATGCACCGTATTTTGCGCTTATTCGCACTTGCAATGATCGGATCGCTCGGGGCCGGTGTGGGCATCGCCTGCGCGGGGCAGGCGGCCGGCTCGGTCAAGGTTGAAACGGTCGGAACGATCTCGCCCAAGCACGCGGCGGCCTACGTTGTCCGCAACTCGCGGAATGCGAGGACGACGAGGGTAGAGATCCTGCTCTCGGACTCCCCTGTCGATGCGACCGCGGTCCATGCGGCGCTCGACCCGCACCTGTCCGCCATCAATCTCGAGGGGCTGAAGGGCCGCGACTACGTCCTTCTGTGGGTGGAGGCCAACGGCACCGTCACCATGAATGCCACCTTCGGACAGACGATGACGCAGATGCTCAACGATACGAACGGCGGGCTTGAAGCCGAACTGTCAGCCAATACGCCGTCGCGTGTCGAGGGTCGCGTCTTCTCGCCGCGGCCCGTCAAGACCCTGAGCGGCACGACCTACTCGGTGGATTTGAAATTCGCCGCCGCCGTCCCCGCGCCGATCGCCGGACGTGCGCTGCCCGCGGGCGGTGGGGATCCGGGCAAGGCCTTCACGGCTCTGCTGGCGGCTGTCGCGAAGAAGAACTGGCCAGGTATTCGCGCCGCATCCAGTCCGGTCGCCTTGAAGATGTTCGAAGCCGGTTACAACACACCCGCGGAAAATGCCGCGACCGCCGCCGATCTGCTGCGAGCGTGGCTGCCCGCCAAGAAACTGAATGTTGCCGGCGGCCAGCTGCGAGGCGACATCGCCCTCCTCGACGTCGAGGGCGAGATCTTCGAGGGCCAGCGAGGCTTGTCGCTCGTGCAGATGGTAAAGACCGGTACGGCGTGGCAATTCGAGCGAGCCGCGCGGGCGGGGATGCTGCCGTAGCTCGGCCGCGTTGAGCGGGCGCGCCTATCGCCGGCGGCGTCTCGCTCGAAGACTCGATCGCCGCTTGGACCTTCTCGCTGCCCATCGCGAACAACTGGGCATACCCTGTCGACCGTGCGCCCAACAATCCGAATCAGCGCTAGACAGTTACGCTTTCGACGTGACCGGCTACTTCCGCGTCGCCTTCCTGATCATGTCCTGCACCGCCGCCTTGCCCTTGTAGCCCTCGGCGTACATCTTCGCCTTGTCGGGCGGCAGGCGGTAGCCGGCGGCGAGGATTTCCTCCAGCCCGTCATGGGCGTAGAAGAGGCCCATCTCGAAAGGCGTGAGGCCCGCACTGTTGGTGGCGGTGACCTTCGCGCCGGCCTTGATGAGCATGCGGGTGAGCTCGCGGTCGCAGCCGTGGCTCGCCGCCTCCATCAGGGCCGTGTTGCCGTTGTTGTCGGAACCGTTGGGATCGGCACCGCGCTCGAGGAGCAGCTTCACCATCGCCTTGGTCTCGGGTTTCGTGGGTCGCTCCTTGGGATGGCAGGCTTCCGAGAACAGCATCGCGCGGATCGGCGGGCCCATGTCGGAGACCGAGGTCTTGACGGGCATGCCCGCGTCGAGGAAGGCACGCACCGTTTCGACGTCGACCTCGTAGAGAGCGCGGGCGAACGACGATGTCTCGAAAGTGATCTTGCGCTCGCGCAGCAGCGCCATACCACCCGCTTCGGCGCCGGCGGACGAGGGCGCCGAGGCCACGACCTCCGCAGCGTCGCCGAGATATCGCAGGGCCTCCTTCGCGTCGTGGCGTACGTCGGCGTCCGGATCCCTTTCCATTGCCGCTGTCAGGGCGGGACGACCCACCGCGACGACGCGCGCCTTCGCCGCGGCCGCCATCGCCTGCCGCTTCTCGCCGATTTCTCCGATGGCGCGCGCAGCGCTTCGCCGCACGCCCGGATGCGGGTCGGCGAGCGCCGCGACGACCTTTTCGATCTCGCCCGCCGCAAGCCCCTTGGCGCTGCTCACCGCCCAAAGCGCCTGGGAGCGCACCGAGTCGTCGGAATCGGCCAGCATCGCGCAGGCGCGCGGCAGCCAGACGGCCACCTCCTTCTCCTTCTTCGCGTCGCCCAGCATCCCGAGCGCCTGGTAGCGCACCCGCGGTTCGCTCGAGTCGAGGAAGCTGAGCACGAAGCCGGTATACCCGTCGGGCCTGGGCTCGAACATCGCGATCGCCTTCATCACGGTGACCTGTCCGGGGCGTGCGCTTCGAGCCGCGTCCATGAGCGGCGGGATGAGGGAGCGATCCTTCGATTTCACCAAGCTCTCGAGGGCCTCCTGCGCGATCTCGATATTCTGGCGAGTGAAATGACCTTTGGCCGATACCGCGCGCTCGAGGTAGGCGAGGGTCGGCTCGAGAAGCCTTGTTGCCGGCTCGTGGCCGATCAGGTTGCGCGACACCAGAAAGCGCGACTCCATCGAGGACTGCGCGGAGGCGAAGACGCGCTTGCGCGGGGCCACGAGCTCCGCCTCCTTCATGCCCATCGATTGCAGGGCTCCGGCGACGCGAGCCACCACGTTCGGATCAAGATCGTCGAGCGCCTTGAGGAGTTGGGGTCGCGCGGGCTCGGCGGCCTTCTCCGATTTCCACAGGCCGTTGGCCGCGGCCTGGCGCACTTTCGCGTCACGGTCGGAAAGCGCGGCGCCGAGGGCGGCGATGATGTGCAGCTCGTTTCTTCCACCCAGCCATTCGGCCGCTTCCAGCCGCTCCTTCGGATCGCGGTCCTTGGCAAGCGCTTCGAGCTTCTCCTTCTCGGCGTCCTGCATCATCTTGTCCCCGAGCTTGTCCACCCATTTTTCGAGGTCGATCGCTGAAGCGGGGAACGAGACGAGGACGAGAAGCAAGAGGATGGCGCGGGACATGGTGAATCTCCCGGAGGCTGGTCGGTTGATGATAGTCCGGACGACGGCCTCCCGGTCATGAGCGTGGACGAGCCGAATTTCCTTCCCCGCAACGTTGGCGTGGTGAAGTTGCGCTTCCTGCCCCGTTCGTGCAAAACGAAGACGCCCGCACCAGGCGGGCGCTTGTGGGGGCGTTGCAACGCGCTAGAAGGGGTATTGAGCCTTCAGCTCCTCGTAGCGCTTCATCAGCTCCGGCGGCACGCGGTCCTGCGCGAGCTTCTCCTCGACCATTTCGGCGTGGAGCTTCATCTCGCCCGACCACTGCTGCTTCACGATCGAGGTCGCGTCGGCGAACTTCGCCTCACCGAAGCCCTCTAGCCCCTTCCAGTCGAGGTCGCCGTAGCGCGGCACGATGCCGAGCGGCGTGGTCGCGGCCTGCGCCTTGCCCTCGACGCTCTCGATGATCCACTTCAGCACGCGCATGTTGTCGCCGAAGCCCGGCCAGATGAACTTGCCGTTGGCATCCTTGCGGAACCAGTTGACCAGGTAGATCTTCGGCTGGCGCGTGAGCTTCTTGCCGAACGAGAGCCAGTGGCGGAAGTAGTCGGTGATGTTGTAGCCGCAGAAGGCGAGCATCGCGAACGGGTCGCGGCGCACGACGCCCACCTGGCCCACGATCGCGGCGGTGGTCTCGGAGCCGAGCGTCGAGGCCATGTAGACGCCTTCTTCCCAGTTCTTCGCCTCGGTGACCAGCGGCACGGTGTCTGAGCGGCGGCCGCCGAAGATGAACGCATCGATGGGCACGCCCTGCGGGTCGTCCCACTTGGGGTCGATCGACGGGCACTGCGACGCAGCGACGGTGAAGCGCGCGTTCGGATGCGCCGCGGGGCGGCCGCTGCCCGGCGTCCATTCCGTGCCGGTCCAGTCGGTGAGCTTCGCGGGCGGCTGCTTCGTCATCCCCTCCCACCACACGTCGCCCTCGGGCGTGAGCGCCACGTTGGTGAAGATCGTGTTGCGGGCGATCGTCTCCATGCAGTTCGGGTTGGTCTCGATCGAGGTGCCCGGCGCCACGCCGAAGAATCCCGCCTCGGGGTTGATAGCGCGCAGCTGCCCGCTGGCGTCGGGCTTGATCCACGCGATATCGTCGCCGACCGTGGTCACCTTCCAGCCATTGAGGGCGGGCGGAGGGATCAGCATCGCGAAATTGGTCTTGCCGCACGCGCTCGGGAAGGCGGCGGTCACGTAATGCTTGCGGCCCTCGGGTGACTCGACGCCGAGGATCAGCATGTGCTCGGCAAGCCAGCCTTGCTCGCGGCCCATGACCGAGGCGATGCGCAGGGCCAGGCATTTCTTGCCGAGGAGGGCGTTGCCGCCGTAGCCCGAGCCGAACGAGACGATCTCCTTCGTCTCGGGGTAGTGGACGATGTACTTGTGGTCCCTGTTGCAGGGCCAGGGCACGTCCTTCTGGCCGGGGCCCAGCGGCGCGCCGACGGAGTGCAGGCATTTCACGAAGTCGCCGTCACCGAGCACGTCGAGGACCTTGCGGCCCATGCGCGTCATCAGCTTCATGTTGACGGCGACGTAGGCGGAGTCGGAGATCTCGACCCCGATGTGCGCGATGTGGGAGCCCAGGGGGCCCATGCTGAAGGGCACGACGTACATCGTGCGACCGCGCATCGAGCCCTTGAAGAGCCCGTCCAGGGTACGGCGCATCTGGGTCGGATCCACCCAGTTGTTGGTGGGGCCGGCCTCGTCCTGCGTCTTCGAGCAGATGTAGGTGCGGTCCTCGACCCGGGCGACGTCGGAGGGGTCGGACCAGGCGAGGTAGGAATTGGGACGCAGCTTCTCGTCCAGCTTGCGGCAGGTGCCCGTGGCGACCAGCTCGGCGCACAGGCGGTCGTATTCGGCATCGGAACCGTCGCACCAATGGACGCGGTCCGGCTGGGTGAGCCTGGCGACTTCATCGACCCACGCGAGCAGCTTGGCGTTGCGCGTGGGAGCGCCTCCGGAGACCGGAGCGGCTTGGGCGTGCATGACAACTCCTCCAGCTTGCCGGCTTTGTGCGCGCTGCCGGCGTTAGGTTTGGGCGAAACGACGATTATCTCAAATTACGCCGTCCCCCCGTCCCCCGCGGGTCACAGCTCCTTAAATTGGTGTCTGACACCAATTTCCCGCATGGCGGAACGGTAGTTAGCGGGCGCTCGCCTTCGGTTCGGGCCTATCACCTCCACCAACGCGTGATCCGAAAGCTCCTGGGTGGCAAAGGTTGCGTAGCCGGCTGCGCCGCTCGGCGTGATGATGTAGCCGTTCCTGGCGCGCGCGCTCAGGTTGCCGGAGGTCGCAGGCGACAGCCCCAGCTCCACCAGGCGCCGCCCGGCCAGCATCATCGCCATGCGCACGCCGCGCTCCGACGGGATCACGTGAGGTAGGCCTTGCTCTGCTGCTCGCGTGGCCAGAACGCGAGCAGATCATCCTCCGAGGCGCGCGAGATGCCCTTCTCGGTGATGATCCCGGTCACCAGATCATGCGGGGTCACGTCGAAGGCGGGATTGGCGACCGCGGTCGCGCGGCTGGCGATCGTCACCTCGGCGTAGCGTCCGTCGGAATCGAGCCCGCGGACAACGCGCACCTCGTCCTCGCTGCGCTCCTCGATCGCGATCTCCTCGACGCCGTCCTCGATGGTCCAGTCGATCGTGGGTGAGGGCACGCACGCGTAGAAGGGCACGGCGTTGTCGCGCGCCGCGAGCGCCTTCAGGTAGGTGCCGATCTTGTTGCAGACGTCGCCGCGGCGCGTCACGCGGTCGGCGCCGACCATCACCAAGTCGACCATTTTGTGCTGCATGAGGTGGCCGCCTGCGTTGTCGACCACGAGGGTGTGGGGAACGCCATGAGCCGCCAGCTCCCACGCGGTGAGAAGCCCCTGGTTGCGCGGACGGGTCTCGTCGACCCAGACATGGATCGGGATGCCGAGATCGTGCGCCATGAAGATCGGCGCGGTCACCGTGCCCCAGTCGACGGTGGCGATCCAGCCGGCGTTGCAGTGCGTGAGGATATTGACCGGCCGGTCGCGCTCGCCGTGCTCGCGCACCAGCAGCTCGAGCCCGTGGCGGCCGATCGCCTCGTTCAGCGCCACGTCCTCGTCGGCGATCTTCTGCGCCTCGGCCCATGCCACATCGCCGCGTTCGCGGGGCTTCAGCTCCTTCAGGCGGTTGCGCATCCGGGTGAGCGCCCAAGAAAGGTTCACCGCCGTCGGCCGCGTCGCGTGCAGGATCCTCGAGGCGTTCGAGATCGATGCGTCGGCGCCGTCGCGCGTCGCCGCAAGCGCGAGGCCGAACGCGGCGCTCACGCCGATCAGCGGCGCACCGCGCACGCGCATCCGCTTGATCGCCTCGGCCACCGCTTCCGGCGAATCGAGGCGCAGCGTTTCGAACACATGCGGCAGGCGCGACTGGTCGATGATATGCACGGCGTCGCGCTTTTCGTCGGCCCAGATGCTGCGGTAGTGCTTGCCGGAAACTTTCATTCAAGCAGTCTAGCGCCCCGGGTCGACGCTGAGTAACGGGCAATTGGACGGTCGCGCAACAGGCAATTGGGCGGCGGCCCGGCCGCGGACGAGTTCGTGATACTCTTACCAATAATGCATCGATCAAATAAAGGTACGACAATGGCCGCAAGGGCAATGCTGTCCTCGAAATTCCAGATTTCCATCCCGAAGGCTGTTCGCGACGAACAGCGCTGGGAGGCGGGGCAGGAGTTCGTGTTCATACCCAAGGGCAAGGGGGTATTGGTGATACCCGTCCCTGAACTGGCGGATCTCGCCGGGCTGGCCAAGGGTGCCAAGCGCACCGCCCACCGTGATCGCAAGGACCGCTATTGATGCGGGTGGTCGATACCTCCGCCTGGATCGAGTGGTTCATCGGGGGTCCGTTGCACAAGAAGCTGATCCGGGAGTTCCCCGAGAAGGCGCTGTGCGTCGTCCCTACGATCGTGCAGTTGGAGCTGTCGAAATGGCTGGTAAGGGAAGTCGGCGAGGATCGCGCGGATCAGGCGATTGCCTATACGCAGAAGTGCGTGGTCGCGCCGCTCGATACGCGCATCGCCATTTCCGCCGCCGAGCTCCATCGCCAATACAAGCTCGCGACCGCGGACGCGATCGTCTATGCCACGGCCATCAATCATGGCGCGGACCTGCTCACTTGCGACGCGCATTTCGAAAAGCTGCCTGGCGTGGTGCTGATACGAAAGGGCTCCTGAATGGACATGAGAGTGTGCCGGGTGCTCGGCCACTGGGTGTGGCCGGCATTGACGGTGCTCACAGGCTGCGCCACCGTCCAGCCGCCCCCGACGCAATTGCCCGAGGTTCGGCCAGGTTACGTGGCCGGCTATCTGCGGCCCGAGCAGCTCCCCGACGTGGCCTCGGTCCTGCCGCCGCCGCCGGCCGAGGGCTCCGCCGCGTACGCCGCCGACCAGGAGCGCTACAAGGCGGCGAGCAAGTTGCACGACACCCCACGCTGGAAGCTCGCGCAAGATGACGCGGAGCTGCGCTTTCCCAAGGCCGCGCAGCATTTCTCCTGCACCCTCGACATCGCCATCTCTGCGGAAGCCACGCCGCACCTCAACATGTTGCTGCGTCGCATCCGCATGGACGCCAGCCGCGCCAACGACGCGTCGAAGGCGAAGTACAAGCGCCCGCGGCCGTATATGGTGACCCGGGAGCCATCGTGCACGCCGAGCGAGTCCCAGCGCCCCGATGCCTATCCTTCGGGGCATGCCTCGATCGGCTGGGCATGGGCGCTGGCGCTCGCCGAGATCGACCCCGATCGCGCCGACGCGATCCTCGCGCGGGGTTACGAGTACGGGCAGAGCCGCGTCATTTGCCGCGTCCACTGGCAGAGCGACATCGAGGCCGGGCGGGTAGTCGGCGCCGCGAGCGTGAGCCGGCTGCATTCCGATCCGGTTTTCCTCGCGCAAATGGCTGAAGCGAAGAAGGAAATCGCCGCCGTGCGCGCCGCCGGGCGCAAGTCACCGCGGGATTGCGAGGCGGAGCGCGGCGCGCTGGCCCTGAAGCCCTGAATGCAAAGCAGGTCGACACACCGGCGGAGGTGTAATCAAGTAAAATAAGAATTTCCAGCACGAGGTCTGTCATGACCAAGTACGTCTTCGTGACCGGTGGCGTGGTTTCTTCCCTGGGCAAGGGAATCGCCGCCGCCTCCCTCGCGGCCATCCTCGAGTCGCGCAAGCTCAAAGTCACCTTGGTCAAGCTCGATCCGTACATCAACGTCGATCCCGGGACGATGTCGCCGTTCCAGCACGGCGAGGTGTTCGTGACCGAAGATGGAGCCGAGACCGATCTCGACCTCGGCCACTACGAGCGCTTCGTGTCGTCGAAGATGACCAAGCGCAACAACTTCACCACGGGCCAGATTTACGAGCGCGTCATCAACAAGGAGCGCCGCGGGGATTACCTCGGCGGCACCGTGCAGGTGATCCCGCACATCACCGACGAGATCAAGCTTTCCATCAAGGCCGCCTGCAAGGACGTCGAGGTGGGCATCATCGAGATCGGCGGCACCGTGGGCGATATCGAATCGCTGCCGTTCCTCGAGGCCATCCGCCAGATGGGGATCGAGGAGGGCCGCACCAACACCTGCTACATCCACCTGACGCTGGTGCCGCACCTCGCGAGCGTGGGCGAGATCAAGACCAAGCCCACCCAGCACTCGGTGAAGGAGCTGCGCGGCATCGGCATCCAGCCCGACATCGTGATGTGCCGCTCGGAGAAGCCGATTCCCGAGGAGGACCGCCGCAAGATCGCGCTCTTCACCAACGTGGACGTGCGCTCGGTGATCTCGGCCAGCGACGCGGATTCCATCTACAAGATCCCGGTGATGCTGCACAAGCAGGGCCTGGACGAGATCGTCTGCCGCAAGTTGGACCTCGCCGCCTATCCCGCCGACCTGACCATGTGGGAGAACATCGTCGACGCGCTCGAGAACCCCGAGCAGGAAGTCGACATCGCCATGGTCGGCAAGTACGTCGACCTGCAGGATTCCTACAAGTCGCTTTCGGAAGCGCTGGTCCACGCCGGCATCCATTCGCGCACCAAGGTGAACATCCACTACGTCGATTCGGAGCTGATCGAGACGCACGGCATCGGCATCCTCGAAGACAAGGACGCGGTGCTGGTCCCCGGCGGCTTCGGCAAGCGCGGCATCGAGGGCAAGATCGCGGCGGTCAAGTACGCGCGCGAGGGCCAGGTTCCCTACCTCGGCATCTGCCTCGGCATGCAGATCGCGGCGATCGAGATCGCGCGCGACAAGTGCGGGCTCGAGGGCGCCAACTCCACCGAGTTCGACCCCGACACGCCGCACCCCGTGATCGCGCTCATCACCGAGTGGCAGAACCACGACGGCAAGGTCGAGCGCCGCGACGAGAAGTCGAACCTCGGCGGCACCATGCGGCTGGGCGCGCAGGCAGCCGCCGTGAAGAAGGGCACGCTCGCGCACAAGGTGTACGGCCGCGACACCGTCGCCGAGCGCCACCGCCACCGCTACGAGGTGAACAACCACTACGTCTCGCGCCTGGAGCAGGCCGGGCTCACGATCAGCGCCAAGACCAAGAGCGAGGACCTGACGGAGATCGCGGAGCTCGAGGGCCACCCCTGGTTCATCGGCGTGCAGTTTCACCCGGAATTCACTTCCACTCCGCGCGAAGGCCATCCGCTGTTCAAGTCATTCATCCGCGCGGCGCTGGAGCAGCACAAGCGGCGCGTGCCGGAGCCGGCGCTGAAGATCATCGGCGGCTCGAACACCTAACGTCTACGATCGTCGCCCCGGGCGCCGCACTTGCGGCAACGGACCGGGGCCCAACCAGGCACCGGCCTACGCCGGTGCGACAGGCATATGGAACTCTGCGGATTCGACGTCGGTCTCGACAAACCCTTCTTCCTCATCGCCGGCCCGTGCGTGGTCGAGAGCGAGCAGCTGCAGATGGATGTCGCCGGCCAGCTGAAGGAGATGACCGCGGCGCTCGGCATCCCCTTCATCTTCAAGTCCTCCTACGACAAGGCCAACCGCAGCTCGGGCAAGAGCTTCCGCGGCCCCGGGATGGAGAAGGGCCTCGAGATCCTCGCCAAGGTGAAGAAGACGCTTGGCGTGCCGGTGCTCACCGACGTGCACACCGCGGAAGAGGTGCCCACGGTGGTGCGGTACGTCGACGTGCTGCAGACCCCCGCCTTCCTCTGCCGCCAGACCGATTTCATCCACGCGGTGGCGCGCGCCGGGAAGCCCGTGAACATCAAGAAAGGCCAGTTCCTCGCGCCCTCCGACATGAAGAACGTGGTCGACAAGGCGCGCGAGGCGAGCGGCACGGACAACATCATGGTGTGCGAGCGGGGCGCCTCCTTCGGCTACAACAACCTGGTCTCGGACATGCGCTCGCTCGCCATCATGCGTGACACCGGCTGCCCGGTGGTCTTCGACGCGACGCACTCCGTGCAGCTTCCCGGCGGGCAGGGCACGACCAGCGGCGGCCAGCGCGAGTTCGTGCCGGTGCTCGCGCGCGCGGCGGTGGCCACCGGCGTTTCCGGCATCTTCATGGAGACCCACCCCGAGCCCTCGAAGGCGCTCTCGGACGGGCCCAACGCCTGGCCCCTCGGGCACATGAAGGCGCTGCTGGAGACGTTGCGCGAGATCGATGCGTTGGTCAAACGCCGCGGGCTTGCGGAAGCGTCGCTATGAAGGTTGCTCCCTCTCCCCTGGGAGAGGGCCGGGGAGAGAGGCAGTGATCGACTGGTACTTCGACTTCGTCTCGCCCTATTCGTACCTGCAGTGCGAGCGCCTCGGTCCGCTTGCCGCCGAGGTCCGTCCGCGCCCGCTGGTGTTCGCCGGGCTCCTCAGCTATTGGGGCCACAAGGGTCCGGCGGAGATGCCCTCCAAGCGCACCTTCATCTACCGGCAGGTGCAGTGGATCGCCGGCCGCGACGGCGTGAGGATGCGCTTTCCGCCACGCCACCCGTTCAATCCGATCCGCGCGTTGCGCCTCGCCGTGGCCCTCGGCGCCACCTACGAGGTGGTGCGCACCATCTTCCAGCACATCTGGCGCGAGGGTTTCGACGTGGACACCGAGCCCGGATTCAAGCAGCTCTGCCGGACGCTCGGCATCGCCGACGGCGACGCGCGCGCCTCCGATCCCGCGGTGAAGGAGGCCCTCAAGCGCAACGGCGAGGAAGCGATCGCCGCGGGCGTCTTCGGCGTGCCCACCCTCGCAATCGACGGCGAGCTCTTCTGGGGCTACGACGCGACCGACATGGCGCTCGACTACCGGCGCGACCCGATGCGGTTCCTCTCGGAGGAGATGAAGCGTGTGGACGCATTGCCCGTGGGAGCGTCGCGGAAGTGACGTCCGGCAGGCGTGCAATCTGCTCGATCCTGGCCGCGGGGGCGCTCGCGCTCACGGCGTGCGCCGGCGCTCCGGCGACCGAAGAGCCTTTCGACGTGGTGATCCGCGGCGGATCCGTCTACGACGGCACCGGGGCAAGTCCACGCGAGGCGGACGTCGGCATTCGTGGTGACCGAATCGTGGCGATCGGCAAGGTGCCAGCCACCGGCGCGAAGCGCGTGATCGAGGCGCGCGGCCTCGCCGTCGCCCCCGGCTTCATCAACATGCTGTCGTGGTCGACCGAATCGCTGATCGCCGACGGCCGCTCCCAGGGCGAGGTCCGCCAGGGCGTGACCCTCGAAGTCATGGGCGAGGGCGCCTCCATGGGACCGCTCAACGACCAGATGAAGCGGCGCATGCGCCAGTCGCAGACGGACGTGAAGTACGAGGTCGAGTGGACGACACTCGCCGAGTACCTCGGGTGGCTGGAGAAGCGCGGCATCTCGACCAATGTCGCCTCCCTGGTGGGCGCTGCCACGGTGCGCACCCACGTGCTCGGGCTCGAGGACGTGCAGCCGACGCCCGCCCAGCTGGAGGCGATGCGTGAGCTGGTTCGGCTCGAGATGCGCGCCGGGGCGATGGGCGTCGGCACGGCTCTTATCTACGCGCCCGGCACCTACGCGAGGACGGAAGAGCTGATCGAGCTCTGCAAGGTCGCGGCGAGCTACGGCGGCCTGTACACCTCCCACATCCGCAGCGAAGGCTCGAAGCTGGTCGAGGCTGTCGACGAGCTGATCCGCATCAACCGCGAGTCGGGCATTCGCGCCGAGATCCACCACCTGAAGGCGTCGGGCAAGGGCAACTGGCGCCGGATGGACGAGGCGATCGCGCATGTCGAGCGGGCGCGCGCCGAGGGACTTCAGGTCACCGCGAATATGTACCTGTACGTCGCGAGCTCCACCGGGCTATCTGCACGCATTCCGTCGTGGGCGCACAGCGGCGGCGCCGAGGCGCTCTACGATCGCCTGAAGGACCCGGCGACGCGCGCGCGTATCGCCGCCGAGATGCGCGCCGAGGGCACGTCGTCCCCAGCGCTCCTCGCGCGTTTCCGGACGCAGGAGCTGAAGCCCCTGCAGGGAAAGATGCTCGAGGAGGTCGCGCGTTCCCGCGGCAAGGATGTCGTCGACACCACCCTCGATCTCATCCTCGAGGACCGTTCGCGCATCTCGTCGGTCTTCTTCACCATGAGCGAGGAGAACCTGGTGAAGCAGCTGAAGCGCCCGTGGGTGGCGATCAGCTCCGACGGCGCCTCGATGGCGCCCGAGGGCGCGTTCCTCGATTCGTCCACGCACCCGCGCGCCTACGGCAACTTCGCGCGCCTCCTCGGCAAGTACGTGCGCGAAGAGAAGGTGATCACTCTCGCCGATGCCATTCATCGGATGACGGGCCTGCCCGCCTCCAACCTTCGCATCGACCGCCGCGGCCTGCTCAAGGAAGGAAACTTTGCCGACGTGGTGGTGTTCGATCCGGCGACCGTCGCCGACCGCGCCACCTTCGACAATCCCCACCAGTACGCCATCGGCATGAAGCATGTTCTGGTGAACGGTACGGCGGTGATCGCCGATGGCGAGCACACCGGTGCCAAGCCGGGCCGCGCGGTCTGGGGCCCCGGAAAGGGACGTCCATGAAACTGTTGATCCTCGGCGCCGGCGGCATCGGGGGCTACTTCGGCGGACGGCTCGCGCAGGCGGGCGCCGACGTCACATTCCTGGTGCGGTCGCGGCGGCGCGAGCAGCTCGCGCGCGGCGGCCTCGCGGTCGACAGCCCGCTGGGCGATTTCGCACTGCCGGTAAAGACCGTGCTGGCGGAGGAGCTGCAGCCGGGCTACGACCTTGTGCTCTTCACCTGCAAGGCCTACGACCTGGACTCGGCGATGGACGCGATAGCGCCGGCGATGCAAGGCAAGACCACCGTGGTGCCGATGCTGAATGGCATCGCCCACCTGGAGCGCCTTGACGAGCGCTTCGGCGCCGCGAACGTCATGGGCGGCACCTGCCAGATCAACGCGATGTTGAAGAAGGACGGCACCGTCCTGCACGCCGATCCGCTGCAGCGCCTCATTTTCGGCGAGCGGGACAAGTCGAAGTCCGCGCGCGCGCAGGCGTTCGCGGACGACCTCGCGAAGTCGAGGATCGACTGGAAGCTGTCGGAGGACATCGAGCAGGACATGTGGGAGAAGATCGTTTTCCTCTCGGCGCTTGCGGCGACCACCTGCCTCTTCCGCGCCAACGTGCGCGAGATCATGGCCGCCAAAGGCGGCCCGCAGGCGATGGAGCGCGCGCTCGCCGCCAACATCGAGCTCGCCACCCACGAAGGCCATGCGCCGCGCCCGCACGCCATCGAGGCGGCGAAGAAGCGCCTCATGGATCCCGAGGGCCTGTGGAGCGCCTCGATGCTGCGCGACATGGAGGGCGGCGGCTCGGTCGAGGCCGACCACATCGTCGGCTGGATGCTCGAGCGGGCGCGCAAGCACGGGATCGACGACACGGTGCTCTCGCTCGCCTACACCCATCTCAAGGCCTACGAGCAGCGCCGCGCGGCCCAGCGCGTGTGAGCTGGTTTCTCTACGTGATCGAGTGCGCCGGCGGAAGCCTCTACACCGGCATCGCGCGCGATCCGCAGGCGCGGTTCGCGGATCACGCGGCGGGCAAGGGGGCGAAATACACGCGCTCGCATCCACCTGTGAAGCTCCTCATGGTCGAGCCTCATCCGGATCGCTCGAGTGCGCTCAAGGCGGAATACGCGTTCAAGCAGCTTCCGGCGGCCGAGAAGCGGCGGCTCACGGAGCTTGGGCGGGTGGTTTGCTAGCATCGCCGAAATGACTTCACTGGGCGAGTTCGACTACATCATCGTCGGCGCTGGCAGCGCTGGCTGCGTGCTGGCGAACCGCCTCACAAAGAACGGCAAGTACAGCGTTCTGCTGGTGGAAGCCGGGGGCAAGGACGACTGGTTCTGGATCGACATCCCGGTCGGATACCTCTACACGATCGGCAGCACGCGCACCGATTGGTGCTTCCGCACCGAGAGCGAGGCGGGGCTCAACGGTCGCAGCCTCGGTTACGCGCGCGGCAAGGTGCTGGGTGGTTGCTCCTCGATCAACGCGATGGTCTACATGCGGGGGCAAAAGGGCGACTACGACCACTGGGCGGAGCTCGGCAACCGCAACTGGACTTGGAACGAGGTGCTGCCGTACTTCAAGCGGGCCGAACGTCATTTCGGCGGCGCCAATGAGCACCACGGATGCGACGGCGAACTCTGCGTGGAGGAGCCGCGGGTGCGCTGGGAGATCCTCGACGCGTGGCGCGACGCGGCCGAGGAATGCGGCATCCCGAAGGTCGAGGAATTCAACCGCGGCGACAACTTCGGCAACGCCTACTTTCACATGAACCAGAAGGGCGGGGTGCGGTGGAGCGCCAGCAAGGCGTGGCTGCGCGAGGCGTTGAAGCGCCCGAATCTCAAGCTCGTGATGCACGCCCACACCCGCGGCCTTGTCATCGAGCAGAAGGACGGCCGCAAGCGCGCGGTGGGCGTCGACCTGACGGTGAAGGGCGAGGGCGAGGCGAGGGCAACGGCGCGGCGCGAAGTGATCCTCGCCGCGGGCTCGATCGGCTCGCCGCAGATCCTGCAACTCTCCGGGGTCGGTCCGTCGCGGGTGCTGAAGGAGGTCGGCCTGCCCGTGGTGCACGACCTGCCCGGCGTGGGCGGCAACCTCCACGATCACCTGCAGATCCGCATGGTGTGGAAGGTGAATGGGCCGACGCTGAACGAGCGCGCCAACAGCCTCTTCGGCAAGGCGGCGATGGGCCTCGAGTACCTTTTCTTCAAGACCGGGCCGCTCACCATGCCGCCGTCGCAGCTGGGCGCATTCGCCAGGAGCGATGCGACGCAGCCGACACCGGACATCGAATGGCACGTGCAGCCGCTGTCGCTGGAGAAATTCGGCGAGCCGCTGCACCCGTTTCCCGCGATCACGCCGTCGGTCTGCAACCTGCGGCCGACCTCGCGCGGGCACGTACGCGTGAAATCGGCGGACCCGTTCGCGGCGCCGGAGATTCGCCTGAACTATCTCTCGACGCCGGAGGACCAGGCGGTCGCCGCGCGCTCGATGCGCTTCACGCGACGGATCATGGCCGCCCCGGCGCTTTCCAGGTACGCACCGGAGGAATGGCGGCCGGGGCCCGCGGCCGAGGACTACGCGGCGCTGGTGAAGGCGGCAGGGGACCTGGGGACGACGATTTTCCACCCGGTGGGAACCTGCCGAATGGGAGGCGATACACTCTGCGTGGTGGACGATCGCCTGCGTGTCCACGGGATCGACGGTCTGCGCGTTATCGATGCATCGGTCATGCCGCGGATCACATCCGGTAACACGAATGCGCCCACCTACATGATCGCGGAGCGGGGCGCGGAGTTTATCCTCTCGGAAGCCCCATGAACCTTCGTGCCTCACTCATCGCCGTGTTCGCCGCGCTCCTCGTCGTGGGGGCGTGGCTCGCCCTGCGCCCACCGCAGCTCGATCCGATCCCGGATGTCACGGCCGGCAGCACCCGCCACTCCGCGCCCCGCGCCGCCGCGCCCGCCTCCGCGACGGTTGCCGTGCCGACCGCGAGGGTCGCCACCCCGCTGCAGTCCCGCATCCCGAATATCGCGATGCCGGCGCCGGCGCCGACCCTCTTCAACGAGTACCTGCGCGCCAGGTCGTACAAGGCGCTCTACGAACGCCTCGCCAATTCGCCCGAAGGCCAGACCGCCGAAGGGCGCCTCACCCTCTACGAGATCCTGCGGCAGTGCGCCACCATCACCGAGGGGCGCCGCCCCGGCTTCAAGCCCACCCCGCCGAAGCGCGAGGAGTTCATCAACAGCATCCCGGCGACCGATCCGCAGCGCGACCAGCGCATCGCCGCGTTCGACCAGTACGCGACCGACGCCTGCGCAGGCCTCGAGGGCGTGACGATGAAGAGGGCCGACCTGATGCAGATGCTGAACGACGCGGCGGCGGCGGGCGATCCGCGGGCGCGCGCGCTCGCGATGGAGCAGGAGCTCTGGCAGGCGCGCCGCGGCGGGCGCGATGGCGGGGTCACGCTCACCGACGAGCAGATCGCTTCGCTCCGGCAGATCGCGGGCACCCGCGACCCGGAGGCCATCCGGGTGGCCGGCCGCGTGCTCGGCAACTCGTGGCAGGACTACCAGGTGCGAGTCGGCCCCGACCAGCTGCCGATCGAGCAGCGCGCGTTCATGAACGCCTGGCTGGTGCTTTCCTGCGAGTTCGGCGCGCCCTGCGGTACCGATACGCCGCGGATGCTGCAGGCGTGCGCCCTGCAGGGACACTGCAACGCGCAGAGCTACCCCGAGCACCTTTATTACTACGGCAGCACCCCGCACGACTCGACACTGCTCACGCAGTACCGCGAGGTCCTCCGCCAGGCGATCGAGACCGGGAACTGGTCGCAGGTCGCGGTGGTCCGCGGTGTGCCGCCCACCGGTAACCGCATGACGTTCGTCCCCGGCCCGCGCTGAGGCAAGTGGCATAAAATAGGGCTTCCCCTGGTCCGGAGACCCGCGATGAAGCTGAACGTGAACGGCCGCGTGCACGACGTCGATGTCGAGCCCGATATGCCGCTGCTGTGGGTCCTGCGCGACGTGCTCAAGATGGCCGGCACCAAGTACGGCTGCGGCATCGCGCAGTGCGGCGCCTGCACGGTGCATGTGAATGGCGATGCGCAGCGCTCCTGCGTGACGCCGGTCGGCACCCTGGGCACCAAGAAAGTGGTGACCATCGAGGGGCTCGCCAAGCGGGGGCTGCACCGCGTGCAGAAGGCCTGGATCGAGCACGAGGTGCCGCAGTGCGGCTACTGCCAG
>JBDSRZ010000145.1:0-3963 GCA_039929025.1 Usitatibacter sp.
CCCCGACGGCGCCTATACGCGCCGCATCGTCAGCCCCTCGGGCGCGGCGGTGGGCGAGGCGCCCGAAGGCAATCGCAAGGACATCCGCAACGCCGTCGAGGCGGCGCACGCAGCGAAGGGCTGGGGACGCGCGACCGGCCACAACCGCGCTCAGATCCTCTACTACATCGCCGAGAACCTTTCGGTGCGGGCGGACGAGTTCGCCGCGCGCATCGAGGCCATGACCGAGTGCGGCGGGAAGCGCGCGCGCCAGGAGGTCGAGGCCTCGATCTCGCGCCTCTTCACCTATGGCGCCTGGACGGACAAGTACGACGGCGCGGTGCACAGCGTACCGATCCGCGGCGTGGCGATCGCGATGAACGAGCCCATCGGCGTGATCGGGATCGCGTGTGACGATGATTTTCCGCTCCTGGGCATGCTCTCGCTGGTTGCGCCAGCGGTGGCCATGGGCAATACCACCATCGTCCTCCCGTCGCAGGGCTACCCGCTCGCGGCCACCGATTTCTACAGCGTGCTCGAGACCTCGGACTTGCCCGCCGGCGTGGTGAACATCGTGACCGGCGACCGCGACGCGCTCGCCAAGGTGCTGGCCGAACACGACGACGTCGAAGCCGTGTGGTATCGCGGCACGCGCGAGGGCGCGAAGGCCGTGGAACTCGCCTCGGCATCGAATATGAAGCGCACCTGGGCCACGTGGGAGGACCGCGACTGGCTCGACCGCGACGAGGGCGAGGGGCGCGAGTTCCTGCGCGCCGCGACGCACGTGAAGAACATCTGGGTTCCGTACGGCGAGTGATGCTGGCGCAAGAGATCATCCGCAGGAAGCGCGACGGCAATCCACTGGAGCGCGTGCACATCGACGCCTTCGTGCGCGGGCTGGTGGACCACAGCTGGAGCGACGCCCAGGCCGCGGCGATGGCGATGGCGTTCTTCCTCGAGGGGATGTCCCACGAGGAGACCGTCGCGCTCACCGACGCGATGACGCGCTCGGGCACGGTGCTCCAATGGCCGTCCTCCTTCCCCGGCCCGATCCTCGACAAGCATTCGACCGGCGGCGTGGGCGACAAGGTGAGCCTGGTGTTGGCGCCGGTGGTCGCCGCGTGCGGCGGCATCGTGCCGATGATCTCCGGGCGTGGCCTCGGGCATACCGGCGGCACGCTCGACAAGCTGGACTCGATCCCCGGCTACCAGACCTCGGTGCCCCGCGAAGAGCTGGAGTCCGTGCTGCGAAAGACGGGCTGCGCGATTGTCGGGGCGAGCGGCGAGATCGCGCCGGCGGACAGGAGGCTCTACGCGATCCGCGACATGACCGCGACCATCGAATCGATTCCTCTCATCTGCGCGAGCATCCTGTCGAAGAAGCTCGCCGCCGGGTTGGACGCCATGGTGCTCGACATCAAGGTGGGTAACGGCGCCTTCGCGACCGACCTGCCGTTCGCACGCGCGATGGCCTCGGCCCTGAACGAGGTCGCCGGCAGCGCGGGGCTGAAAACCGTTGCATGGATCACGGATATGAACCAGGTCCTCGGCCGCAGCTGCGGCAACGCCCTCGAGGTGCTCGAGGCGGTGCGCTTCCTGCAGGGCGTGGAACCGGATCCGCGCCTGGCGCTTGTGGTCCGCACGCTCGCCGCCGAGCTGCTGGTGCTGGGCCGCCTCGAGGCGAATGCCGGCGTCGCGGGCGCGCGCGTCGATGCCGTGCTCGCCAGCGGCGCCGCGCTCGACCACTTCGGGCGCATGGTCGCAGCGCTCGGCGGGGCCACCGATTTTGTCGAGCACGCCGCGCAGAGGCTGCCGGCCGCGCCGGTGAGCAAGCCGCTCCTCGCGGCTCGCAGCGGGTGGATCGACCGCATCGCCACTCGCGAGCTCGGCCTGGCTTGCGTCGAGCTCGGCGGCGGCCGCCACAAAGCCGAGGACGTGGTCGACCCGCGCGTCGGTTTCACGCGGGTCGCCGCACCGGGCGATGCGGTCGAAGCGGGCGGCGTCCTCGCGATGGTGCATGCCGCGAGCGATGCCGATGCCGACGCGGTGTGCAAGTTGCTCGAAGGCGCGTTTGCGATCGCGGATGCGCCGCCGGAGCCCGTCCCGATCCTCGTCGCGCGGGTGGGGGGCCGAACCCTATGAGGCACGAACAGGAATTTACGACCGCATGAGCAGACAAGACCTCATCGATCCCTCTGACCGGCTGGAAATACCTGCTCGGCGCCGGGTACTCTTCAACGCCCGCGACATGATGCTTGCGGCGCTCGCGACCCCGGCCTTGCCGGCGCTCGTAAGCCCCGCCGTGGCGGCCGATGCCGTGTCCAGCGTCCGCGTCGTCCACGGTTTCGCCGACCAGCAGGGCATCACGTTTTGGCTGCAGGGCGACAAAGCCCAGTCCGTGAACGTGGAAGTGCGCGCGGCCGAAGGTTCGGGCCCGTCGCTGCAGATGCATCGCGTGGAGCTCGATCCGCGGGCCGACTGCACCGCGACCCTTCGCATCGCCGAACTGGACAGCGGCACCGCGCATCGCTACACGGTGCATCCCGCCAAGGGTCCCGCGGTTCTCGCGACCGGCACCTTTCGTACTCAGGTGCATTGGCAGTACCGAACTGACCCGCCGACGGTGCGCATCGCAACCGGATCCTGCGCCTACCTCAACGACAACAAGTACGACCGCCCGGGCAAACCCTACGGCGGCGGCGAAGGCATCTTCGACACGATCGCCGCGACCAACCCGGACCTCATGCTGTGGCTGGGCGATAACATCTACCTGCGCGACCCCGAGTGGACGAGCCGCGAGGGAATCAATCGGCGCTATCGGTTCTATCGCACCCATCCGTCGCTGCGAAAGCTGTGGTCCGCGGCTCCGAACATCGCCATCTGGGACGACCACGACTTCGGCCCCGACGACAGCGACGCCTCGTTCACCAATCGCATCTGGACCCAGGAGATGTTTCGCCGCTACTGGCCGCTGCCCTACGCGGCCCCACCCGACGGCCTCTACGGCATGGTGACGCAGGGTGACGTCGACATCTTCATGCTCGACGACCGCTCGTATCGATATCCCAACGGCTGGGCCGACGGCCCCGAGAAGGCGATGTACGGCGCCATGCAAATGCAGTGGCTCAAGGCCGCGCTCGTCTATTCGCGCGCGCCCTTCAAGATCATCGCCGGCGGCAACCAGTTCTGGAACAAGGCGAGCCGCTGGGAGTGCTGGACCACGCGCTATCCCGATGAGAGCCAGGCGTTCCGCCGCTGGTTGGGGGAGGCGAAGATTCCCGGCGTGATCTTCCTCTCGGGCGACATCCACTTTGCCCGGATGCTTCGCATCGAGCGGCCCGGTACCTATCCGATCCTGGAGCTCACGACCTCCCCGCTTACCGCGGGCCCCATCACCGATCCGGGCGACGAAGAGCGGAGTAATCCGGACATGGTTCCGGGGACGATGTACAACGACCGCAACTTCGCCATGATCACGGTCTCCGGACCGCGGTTCGCGCGCTCGATCGCGATTGAGCTCATGGATACGCAAGGCGCAAGGAAATGGGAATGGCGCGCGACTGCCCAGGAGCTGGGCCACCCGCCGCCGCGCCCCCCGCGGGCGGCCGCATGATTCGCACCCGATACCTGCTGCAGGCGGGACTGCTGGCCGCGTGCCTCGCGGGCTGCGCGATCGCACCTACGCGCGCTCCCGTGACAGTGCGGCTCATCGGTATCAACGATTTGCACGGCAACCTCGAGGCCTCGAGCCTTACGCTTTCGCTGGCCGACCCGGGCGCGCCGCCCGGGGCTCCGCAACTGCGCGTTCGAGTCGGCGGCGCGGACGCCATCGCGGGATTGGTGCAGAAGCTGCGTGCGGGAGCGTCGCACAGCTTCATGCTCGCCGCCGGCGACCTGATCGGCGCGTCGCCTCTCGTCTCCGCGCTCCTCAAGCACGAGTCGACCATCGAGATCCTGAACGACATCGGGCTCGACCTGAGCTCC
>JBDSRZ010000146.1:0-6713 GCA_039929025.1 Usitatibacter sp.
ATCTACGGCATGAGCGCCTTCGGGCTCGCGCAGAACCTGGACATCGAGCGGAGCGCCGCGCAAAGCTACATGGACAAGTACTTCGCGCGCTACCCGGGTGTGGCGCAGTACATGGAAAGGACGCGCCGGGAGGCGCGCGAGCGCGGCTACGTGGAGACCCTCTTCGGCCGGCGCCTGTGGATGCCGGACATCGGCTCGTCGAACGTGGCGCGCCGCCAGGGCGCCGAGCGCCAGGCGATCAACGCGCCGATGCAGGGCACCGCCGCCGATCTCATCAAGATGGCGATGATCGAGGTGCAGGGCTGGATCGAGCGCGAGCGCCTCGCCACCAAGCTGGTGATGCAGGTGCATGACGAGCTGGTGCTGGAAGTGCCCGACACGGAGCTCGATCGCGTCAAGGGCAACGTGGAGCGTCTGATGATGGGTGTCGCCAAGCTGGATGTCCCACTGGTGGTCGAGGCGGGCGTGGGCGAGAACTGGGAAAAGGCGCACTAATGTCATTCACGGATCTCTTTTCCGAGAAGTCGGCCACCTACGCCCGGGCGCGCCCCACCTATCCCGATTCGCTATACGGGTTGATCGCAGACGCGGCTCCGGCGCGCGACCGCGCCTGGGACTGCGCCACCGGCAATGGCCAGGCGGCCATCGGCCTCGCACGCCACTTCGGCGCGGTGGAGGCCACGGACGCAAGCGATCAGCAGGTCGCCAACGCGATCGCGGCGACCGGCGTGAGTTACTCGGTACAGCCGGCGGAGAGCACTCGCTTCGAGCCCGGGAGCTTCGATGCGGTGTGCATAGCACAGGCGCTGCACTGGTTCGACCTCGAGCGCTTCTATGCCGAAGTCCGCCGCGTCCTCAAACCCGGCGGCGTGATCGCGGCGTGGGGATACGGCTGGACGAAGGTCTCTCCGGAGGTCGATCGAGCCCTCGAGCGCCACTTGCTCGCGAAGATCAAGCCCTACTGGCCCGAGCAGAACGCACTGCTGATCGCCGGCTACAGGACCGTGCCTTTCCCGTTCGAGCCGATCGCGACGCCGTCCTTCGCGATCGAGGTTCTCTGGACGCTCGATCAACTCCTCACCTACGCCGAGACGTGGACGGCCACACGCCGTTATCTCGCCGAGCACGGCCGCGGGATCCTCGACGAAACCAGCAATGCCGTGCGCAAGGCCTGGGGCGACGAGGACTCGAGGGTCGCGACGATGGATCTCGCCCTGCGCTGCGGACGGCATGTCCTCCCCTGAGGAGGAGATTGCCGCTGCCGCGCGCCGGCTCGCCCGCGGCGAGATCGTGGCTTTCCCGACCGAAACGGTCTATGGCCTGGGCGCCAACGCGGCCGATCCCGCTGCCGTCGCGCGGATTTTCGCGCTCAAGGGCCGCCCGACCGAGCATCCGCTCATCGTGCACCTCGAGCGGGCCGGCGACCTCGATTGCTGGGCGATCGACATTCCCGATGCCGCGCGTGAGCTAGCCGACAGCTTCTGGCCCGGCGCGTTGACGATGATCCTGCGCAAGGCTCCTCATGTGCTGATGCAGGTGACCGGTGGGCAGGACTCGGTCGGCCTGCGTGTCCCGGGTGCCCTTGCCAACAAGCTTCTCGCCGCGTTCAATCGCCTGGGCGAGCGCGGCGGAATCGCGGCGCCGTCGGCCAACCGCTTCGGCCACGTGAGCCCGACGACGGCGCAGCACGTCCGCGACGAGTTCGGTCCCGATTTGCCGCTGCTCGATGGCGGCCGCTGCGAGATCGGGCTCGAATCGACCATTGTCGATTTCTCGCGCGGCGAGCCGGTGCTGCTGCGGCCTGGAGGAATCTCGCGCGCGCGCATCGAGCAGGTCCTCGGCGCGGCTTTGAGCCAGGACATGGCAGGCGCTCCACGCGTTTCGGGGAGCCTCGCCACGCACTACGCGCCGCGCACCGCGCTCACCCTCGTGGACCGCGCGACGATCGCCGAGGAGCTGAAGGACTCCGGAGTGGCGGTGCTCGCGCTCGGCCATGAGCCGGCGCACGCGACGGTGCGGGCATGGATCGCGGGATCCAATGACCCCATGAGCTACGCGCACGACCTCTATGCGAACCTGCGCACGCTGGATGCGAGCGGCGCGCGGCGCATACTCGTCGAGGCGCCCCCGAAGGCGCCGGAGTGGGAGGCGGTCAACGACCGGCTCGCGCGCGCGGCTGCCGGCGCCGGCGACCTGCGCGACGAGCCGTAGCCCGCAAGACCCAACGATCCCCAACCGCGCGATAATTATTCGAAGCCAACTCCGCCACAGGACACCCCAATGCGCAATACCATCGCCCGCTTCATCCTGATCGCCGCCGGCGCGACCGCAATCGCCGGCTGTGCCCCGCTGATGACCCAGAGCCCCGGCAAGGGCCTCTCCCCGGTGAACGCCGTCGCGGAAGGCGAGGACAAGCACCTGATGCTCTTTGGCTACGACGTCGTCGCCTACTTCACCGACCGCCGGGACGTGAAGGGCTCGCCCGCGATCAAGTCGGTCTACAAGGACGTGACCTTCCGCTTCGCCACCGCCGAGCACAAGAAGATGTTCGACACGGCGCCCGAGAGGTACCTGCCGCAGTTTGGCGGCTACTGCACCAACGGCATCGTCTATGGCATCCCATGGGGCGGCGACGCGGACCGCTGGGAAATGATCGACGGCAAGCTCTACATGTTCGGCGGCAAAGGCTCGCGCGACGCCTTCATGCTCGACGTGCCACGCAACATGGCGCTCGCCAACAAGTACTGGAACGAGGAAGTGAACGGTTCCAACGCGTTCATCCAACGCACCAAGCGGCTGACGATGCGCGTGCCGCACTACAAGACGGGCGAGGATCTGGCGGCGGAAGTGGCGAGGGCGAAAAAGTCCTAGCCTTGGCTAGGGAAGGTTTGATCGTGAAGGCGGCGGACGGTTTTGTCCGTCATCCGGCCGCGTCCTGCGCCGCGCCGAAGCGGGATATCTCGAAGGCGTAGCGAACGCTGCCGGTGACGCTGCCGTCGGCGCCGCGCGTGCGCTCCTCGAATACGGCTCCACCGCGTGCGTCGAACGCGATTACCGTGGAGCAGCGCGTGCCATAGTCCGCGCCCGTGATCAACGCGCTCGACAGGCGCCGCTCCCACGCCATGCCGACACCCGTATCGGGCAGCGATTCGTCTGCCGGGGTGTCCACGTCGGACAGCGCCTCGAAGAGCCGGGGTGCGGGGTCGGCGGCGTGCAGCGCGGCCTCCATCGCGCCGCGCCCCTTCACCACCTTGGGCCACGGCTCGTCGAGGAGGTGGTTGGAGAGCGCGTGCACACCGGGCTCGATGGGACGCGACACCCCTTCGCGGCTGCCGAAGTACCAGAGGCTTTCGCCGTCGCCGAGGATCAGGTTGAAGCCGTTGTACCCGGAAGCCCGCACGGCGAGCGCGGCGAGGAATACTTCCGGCGCCTGGTCGCCGCGGAGGTATCCGGTCACGAGGCCGCCGCGGGAGATTGCAGTCGAGCGGCGCTCGGCGGGATCGCGGAAGTTGGTGACGGCGGCGAATCGGCCCGTGCGAGTCACGCCAATCCAGGTGCCGCTCGCCCGCAGGTCGCGGCCCGCGAGGAGCTCCGGCTTTCCTTCCCACCAGCGCGCGGGTTCCGCGGGACGCTCGCGCCATTCGTCGCGGTTGGCGGCGACGGCGAGCGGCAGGTCATCGCGCGCCCGCCACGCGATGACGATCAGGCACACGCGTTCAGCTGCCGATCGAGGGAATCTTCTTCAGCGCCTCGGCGTATCGCGCGTTGTCGAACGGTATCGAGTCGGTGAGCATCCGGCCCATCTCCGTGCGCATCACGGCGGCCATCAGCTGCAGCGCCTGGCTGTTGGACGCGCCACTGTCGATGAGGCGATCGTAGGTCGCCCGCGCTTCAGGCGGCTCGCCGCGGTCGATCTGGTTCAGGACCGTGTCGAGCATCGCGTCCCTGACTGTTCTGTCGCTCATGCAGCCTCCGGTTTTTGAAGACCCCACCAGGATTCCATTTTGACACGTTGTCTAGCGCATGCGTCCCGGCAGCCACGTGACGAGCCCGGGGAAGTAGTAGATCAGAGCCACCGCCACCATCATCAGCGCGAACAGCGGCCAGGAAGCGCGCCCGATGTAGCCGATGTCGCGCTTCGTCATTGCCTGCAGCACGAAGAGGTTGAAGCCGACGGGCGGGGTGATCTGCGCCATCTCCACCACCAGTACGATAAAGATGCCGAACCAGACCAGGTCGATGCCCGCCTTCTGGATCGTCGGCAGGATCACCCCCATGGTGAGGACCACCATCGAGATGCCGTCGAGGAAGCAGCCGAGCAGGATGTAGAAGGCCATCAGCCAGAAGAGCAGCCACACCTGGGAGAGCCCCAGGCCCCCGATGAATTCGGCGAGCCGCCGCGGCAGGCCGATATACCCCATGGACAGCGTGAGGAACGCCGCACCCGCGAGAATCAGCGCGATCATGCAGTAGAGGCGCGTGGCGCCCATGAGGCTGTCGCGGAACACCTTCACGCTCATCGAGCCCTGCACCACCGAGATGACGAGGGCGCCCACGACACCCAACGCGGCCGCCTCGGTGGCGGTGGCGAGGCCTACGTAGATCGAGCCCAGCACCGCCGCGATGAGGCTCACTACGGGAATGAGGTGGCGCGACGCGTAGACCTTCTCGCTGAAGCTCATCGCGGTGTCCGCCGGCGGGATCTTTCCGGGATTGAGCAGCGCCCAGGCGATCGTGTACGCCATGAAGAGCCCCGCGAGCAGCAACCCGGGGATCATGCCGGCGATGAACAGCCGCGTGATGGAGACCTCGGCCGCCACGCCGTAGACGATCATGATGATCGAGGGCGGGATCAGCAGCCCGAGCGTGCCCGCGCCCGCCAGCGTTCCGATGGTCATGGCCTCGGGATAGCCGCGCCTCGCGAGCTCGGGGAGCGTCATCTTGCCGATGGTCGCGCAGGTGGCGGCGCTCGAGCCCGAGACCGCGGCGAAGATGGTGCAGCCGATGATGTTGGCATGCAGCAGCCGGCCGGGCAGGCGAGAGAGCCACGGCGCGAGACCCTTGAACATGTCCTCGGAAAGGCGCGTGCGGAAGAGGATCTCGCCCATCCACACGAACAGCGGCAGCGCCGTGAGGGTCCACGAGGAGAGTGAGCCCCAGATCGTGATGGCCATCGCGTCGCCCGCCGGCCGCACGGTGAAAAGCTCCATGCCGATCCACGCCACTCCCATCAGCGCGAGGCCGATCCAGAGACCGCTGCCCAGCAGCGCGAACAGCAGCACGATGAGGAGCGTGGTGACGAGCCCGTCCACGGCTATTCAATCGCCTTCGGTCGGCCCTCGTCCGCGGCGCGTAGCGCCTTGCCGCGCAGCGCCAGCACGAGGCCGTCCAGCATCGCCACCAGCAGCACGATGGCGCCCGCGGCCATGGCCATCTGTGGAATCCACAAGGGCGTCGCGTCGCTGCCCTGGGAAATGTCGTTGAACGCGCGCGACTGCCACACCAGGCGCACGCTGAACCAGGCGAGCGCCCCGCAGAAGAAGGCGCCGGCGAGGTGCGACCAGATCTCTAGCGGCCGGGCGAAGCGGCCGCCGAAGCGTTCCAGCAGCAGGGTCACGCGGATGTGCTCGCCGCGCTTGAACGTGTGCGCGAGCGCGAGGAAGCTCGCCGCCGCCATCGCATACCCGGCGTAGGCGTCGGAGCCGCGCAGGTTGAATCCCAGGGCGCGGCCGGCGACGCTCGCGAGCACCATGAAAAGGATGCCCACCATGAAAAACGCCGCGAGATATCCCGCGGCGTCGTACAACAGGTCGAGAAGCTTGCGAAACCGCGTCCCACGCTCGATCCCTCCCCCCTGGGGGAGGGTCGGGGAAGGGGTCACGCCTCAGGCCCTCATTTCCCGTAGGCGTCCACGATCGCCTGCCCGTCGGGCCCCGCGACCTTCATCCATTCGGCGGTCATGGTCTCGCCCACCTTGCGGAAGTCGGCCTTGAGCTGCGCGCTCGGCTGCACCACGTTCATGCCATTCTTGGCGAGCTGCTCGGTATACCACTTGGTCTTCTCTTCCGAAGTCTTCCAGCCGCGGGTTTCGGCCTCGCGCGCCGCCTTCATCAGGCCCTCCTGGGTGGGTTTGTCGAGCGCGTCGAACGCCGCCTTGTTCACGAAGACGACGTTCTTCGGCAACCACGCCTGGGTGTCGTAGTAGTTCTTCACAACTTCCCAGGCCTTGGTGTCGTAGCCGGTGGCCCCGGAGGTGATGTTGGCGTTGACCGCGCCGGTGGCGAACGCCTGCGCGAGTTCGGCCACCTGGATGGTGACCGGCTGGGCCCCGGAGAGCTCCGCAATGCGCGCGGTGTACGGGTTATAGGTGCGCATCTTTAGCCCCTTCATGTCCGCCATGGAGTTGAGGGTGCGGCTCGAATAGATGCCCTGCGGCGGCCAGGGCACCGAGTAGAGGACCATCATCCCCTGCTTGGCGAAGCGGTCCTCGACCGCCTTGCGCGAGGCCTTCCAGAGCTTGTCGGCATCCTTGATGCTGGTGGCGAGGAAGGGCACGGAATCCACGCCGAAGATCGGGTCCTCGTTGGAGTAGGCGGAGATCAGGATCTCGCCGATCTGCGCCTGCCCGCCCTGCACCGAGCGCTTGATCTCGGGCATCTTGAAGAGCGACGCGTTGGCGTGCAGCTGGATCTTGAGCTTGCCGGCGGTCGCCT
>JBDSRZ010000147.1:0-6687 GCA_039929025.1 Usitatibacter sp.
CCGCGGTCTCGTAGGTGGTGAAGCGCTTGTTGCAGACCTGGCAGCGGCGCCGGCGGCGGATGGAATCGCCCTCCTCGCTCACGCGCGAGTCGATCACCTGGGTGTCCTCGGCGCTGCAGAAGGGGCATTTCATGATGCCGCGCGGCGACCCTCACCCCGGCCCTCCGCTCCCGCACCATCATGCTTGCTCGTGCAAGCGGGAGAGGGAGCGGCTTCTGCATAGCCATACGACGCGCGCATCGCCGGGCCGTAAACCGGGAAGCGCGCGCACAGCTCGTTCACCCTTGCCGAGATGCGCTTGAGCGTCGCCGCATCGCCATGGGCCTCGAGAGCGTCGGCGATGAAGTCAGCGACCTGCACCGCCTCCTCGTTCTTGAAGCCGCGCGTCGTCATCGCCGGCGAGCCGATGCGCACGCCGCTGGTGACGAACGGTTTCTCGGGATCGTTCGGGATCGCGTTCTTGTTCACGGTGATGTGGGCTTCACCCAGCGTCGCCTCGGCGTCCTTTCCCGTGACCTTCTTGGCGCGCAAGTCCACCAGGAAGAGATGGCTCTCGGTGCGGCCCGAGACGATACGCAGCCCGCGAAGCGTCAGCTGGCTCGCCATGGTCTGCGCATTGGCGAGCACCTGGCGCTGATAATCCGCGAACGACGGCTGCAGCGCCTCCTGGAACGCCACCGCCTTGGCGGCGATCACGTGCATCAGGGGCCCGCCCTGGATGCCGGGAAAGATCGACGAGTTGATCGCCTTCTAGTGCTGGGCGCCGGCGAGAATCACCCCGCCCCGCGGGCCGCGCAACGTCTTGTGAGTGGTGCTGGTCACGAAATCGGCGATCCCCACCGGGCTGGGATAGATGCCGGCGGCGACCAGGCCCGCATAGTGGGCCATGTCCACCATCAGGAGCGCGCCCACTTCATCGGCGATCTCGCGGAATTTCTTCCAGTCGTGGCGCAGCGCGTAAGCCGAGGCGCCGGCGACGATCATCTTCGGGCGGTGTTCCCTGGCCAGGTCGCGGACCTGGTCGTAGTCGATGGCTTCCGAGGCATCGAGGCCGTAGGCGACGGCCTTGAAAAGCTTGCCCGAAAGGTTCACCGACGCGCCATGGGTCAGGTGCCCGCCGTGCGCGAGCGACATGCCGAGGATGGTGTCGCCGGGCTTGAGCATCGCGAGGTAAACGGCTTGATTGGCCTGCGAGCCCGAGTGCGGCTGCACGTTGGCGTACTCGGCGCCGAAGAGCTTCTTCACGCGATCGATGGCCAGCTGCTCGGCCAAGTCGACGAACTGGCAGCCCCCGTAGTAGCGCTTCCCGGGGTAGCCCTCGGCGTACTTGTTGGTGAGGACGCTGCCCTGGGCGGCGAGCACCGCGGGGCTGGCGTAGTTCTCGGAGGCGATCAGCTCGATCCCCTCTTCCTGGCGGCGCAGCTCCGACTGGATCGCGCTCCACAGCTCGGGGTCGATGTCGGCAATGCGGGTCGAGTCGGCGAACATTGTCTCGAAGTCCTTGAAAGAGCGTGAATTTTATCATGCTGACGCGCTAGGGCTGAAACACAGAGAACGCATCGACGACCGACCCATCGTCCACCACGCACAGGTGCGGCAACCCCAGATCGCGCAGCCACACGAGCCCCGCGTCCCGGCCCTTCAACATCGCGATGGTAGTGGCGCTCCCGGCGACGAGACAACTACCCGCGTGCACGGTGACCGACTGGAAGCCGCGCGCCGAACACCCGCTGCGCGGATCGAGCACGTGGCAATGGCGCACGCCGTCGACCTCTACGAAGCGTTCGTAATCGCCGCTGGTCGCGATCGCACCGGACGCGACCGGAAGCGTGGCAAGCAACGTCGCCTCGCGGCGCGGATGGCGTATCCCGACCTGCCATGGTGTTCCGTCGGGCTGCGGGCCGAGGATCGAAAGGTCGCCGGCGAGATTCACCAACGCGGACTCGCATCCGGCCTCGCGCAGCACCAGCGCCGCGCGATCCACCGCGTACTCCTTGCCAAAGCCGCCGAAGTCGAGCTCCATGCCTGCGAGCGCAAGTCGCACCGCGGCGCCATCGAGCTCCACGCGCTGCCAGCCGATGAGCCGCGTGACTGCGTCGAGCTCCGCCGGCGAGGGTACGCGCGCCTGGTCGAAGCGCCAGGCGTGGCGCAGCACTCCCGAAGTCGCATCGAAGAGCCCGCCGCTCTGGCGATGGCAGGCGGCCGCGTAGGCGAGAAGGCTCGCGGTCTCGGCGTCGATCGCCACGGGCTCGCCGCCTGCGCGCGCATTGATCGTCGAGACGACGCTGTCGGACCGGTAGCGGGAATACTTGGCCTCGATGCGCGCGACCTCGGCGATGGCGAGATCGGCGGCGCGCCTCGCGGTGGCGGCGTCCACTCCCTGGACCTGGATCTCGTTCTCGGCCGCCATCGCGCGGAACGCGAAACGGTGCGACCCCATGACGCTCAGAACTCGTGCGCGATGCTCACGATTCCATAGTACGCGCGCAGGGTCTCGAACGAGGGCGACCCGCCGCCCGCGCTGAGCGACCGGGAGTTGTGCATGTAGCCGGCGGTCGCCTCGACGGTGGTGCCGCCCTCGAACCGCGCGATGAGCTTGAGGGATGGCGAGAGCCCGCCGAAGGCGGCGAGGCGCTGGTCGCTCGAATGCGCCGCGGGCTCCGGGCGCGAAACGGTGGGGGAGTAGAAATCCGCCGCCGCCTGCGTGTAGTAGCGAAGCGCGGGCCGGATCGACCATCGATCGCCGAACGAGTGCTGCCATGCCGATTCCAGCGTGTGCGCGCGTACGCCCCAATCGTCGCGGTAGAAGCGATAGTCCGCCTGCAACGTGCCGCCAGCTGTGGGGAAGTGCTGGCGGTAGCGGGTGAGCCATGCGAGCGTGTCGCGCCGGGACGGACGCTTGTCCGCCGTGAGCAGCGGCAGGCCCTGGCCGGGGGGAAAGAACGTGAAGGTTATCTTGTAGGGGTCGTTGTAGTAGCCCTCGCCGCGTGTCGCGGTGAGCGTGCTCTGTACCGCGGCAAGCTGCGAGATCACCTGGGTCACGCCGACCAGGTACTCGCGCGTGCGCCGCCCCTGGTCGAGCAGGGGATCGTCCGAGGAGCGCACGCGGTCGTTGGAGCGGCCGAAGCCCGCGACGAGCGTCGTATTGCGCTGGTTCAAGTCGTAGCGAGCCTCGACGCCGAACGCGTGGGAGATGTAATCCTCCTCGCGCGACACGGTGCGCGAAACCGAGACCGTGCCCTCGCCGAAGCGCCGCGACACCTTGGCGTCCCAGGTATTGCGGCGATCGTCGATGGAGGCGCCGGTGATGGTCTGGACCGGGGTACCGGTTCGGTTGGAGACGAGCTGCGGCGAGGCGCCGGTCACGATGTCCACGGCAGCGCTCGCCGCGACCTCCCAGTCCTCGCCGATGCGACCCTTGCCCCAGACGATGGGCTCGGTCACCTTCATCAGGCCGCGTTCCTTGTAGCCGAAGACCGCCACGCCGACCTCGCCCAGCTCGGCGGCGCCTGCGCGTGGCGGTACGACCAGGATCGGCAGCGCCAACGCGGCGTGCATCAGGGCGGAAAGGACCGCACCCTCTCCCCGACCCTCTGCTGCCGCACCATGCTTGCCGGTGCACGGGGGAAAGGGCGCGTCCTTGTCAGTTGCAGCCACAGCCGCCTCCGCCGACCGAGGCCCCGCCGCTGGCGGCTTCTTTCGCGGGAAACGTCTTCTCCAACGCCTTCGCGGTACCGGCCGAATGCTCGAAGGCCATGTCGGGCCGGGCGAGGTAGCCGCGCTGGTAAGGGGCCACGGGCGCGCAGCCCGCCGCGAGCACCAGCGCCACGCAGGCGAGCAACCTCACGCCGATTCCTTGAGGAGGTCCTCGATCTGGCGTTCGAGCGCCCCCGCGGTCTCCGCGGTGAAACCGCGATGCACCTTGCGAACGACGCCTTTGCGGTCGATGAGGTAGCCGCTCGGCATCGCTTTCACGTCGAAGGCCTTTGCGATCGTGTCCTGCTCGTCGCGAGCCAGGGGAAAGCCCACCGGCACGCGCTCGAGGAATTTCTGCGCCGCGTCGGGGGAGGTGTCCTTGTTGACGCCGATCACGGTAAGGCCCGCGGCCGAGTGCTTCTTGTAAAGCGCATCCAGCGCCGGCATCGAGAGCCTGCATGGCACGCACCACGACGCCCAGAAGTCCACGTACACCACGCGGCCCTTCAGCGATGCGATCGCCGGCGGCGGCTCGACGGTGCCCAGACGCGGCAAAGTGACGTTGGGCACGACTCCGCCGCTCTCGAGCGCAACGGCAGGCAGGCAAGCAAGGAGCGCGGCGACAGTGAAGGCGGCGCGCATCAGAAGGGCTGCCTGGTGATGGTCTTGGTCACGCGGACTCCATCGACGGTGAAGGCGAAAGTGCCGTTGTCGCGATCAGTGAAGGTGAGCGTGGCGAGACCGACCTGGGTCACCCTCACCAGGGAAGGGTTGAAGGTCGGATTGTTGAAGGAAGGACCGGCGGCCCGGTAGATGGCGCCGCTATAGACGAACGGCGAGCTCCAGGTACCGTCCGGCAGCACGAACCAGGTTGCACGGTTGGGCGCCTCGTAGGTGTACATGACGCCGAACACCTTGTTGGACGAGTGCTGGATGAGGTTCAGGCCCCAGCCCGATTCCGCCGGATTCCACCAGAGGTCGGTATAGTCGAAGGCGGGAATCGTCGAGGGCGGATCGGGATTGGAAAGCTGCAGCAGGTAGGCGGCGATGTCGTTGATGTCCGCGTCCGTGACTACCGAGCGCAGGAACCTCATCGCCGGGACTCCACCGTTGATCGCGTTGCGGATGAGAGCCGGATTGCCGGCGCCGCGCTCCGCCCCCCCTACGGGCGGGGAGCCGTGGCAGACGACGCAATAGGCTTCGTACAGCTGCTGGCCGTTGGCAGCGCTCTGGGCGGCGGCGGGAACGGCCGCGAGGCATGCTGCAAATGCGAGGGCGCGAACAGGGTCGAGGCGCATCATGTTCCGGCGGGTGAGCGGCATCGGTTGGCTATAATCCGGCGGCACGGGCGCACGCCAAAGAGAACAACGTCCGCCTATCCATTATTCCCCATCGCCCCTCGCCGGGTGCAAGGAGATTCGATGCAGGGGTTGCTCAGGTTGTCGCGCCTCATCGATGGAGTGAACGAAAGGATCGGGCGCAGTGCCTACTGGCTGGTGCTGGCCGCGGTGGTCCTGAGCGCCGGGAACGCGCTGATACGCAAGATGTTCAACATGAGCTCGAACGCGTTCCTCGAGCTGCAGTGGTACTTCTTCTCCGCGATCTTCCTCCTCTGCGCGGGCTACACCCTGCTGCGCAACGAGCATGTGCGCATCGACGTGATCGCGGGCCGGTTCTCGGCGCGCACGCAGACGTGGATCGACGTCCTCGGGACGCTCCTCTTCCTGCTGCCGATTACTCTCATCTTCATCTGGCTGTCGTGGCCGATCTTCGTGCGCACCCTGACTCACGGCGAGATCTCGACCAACGCGGGCGGACTGTTGATCTGGCCGGCGCGGCTGCTGGTCCCGATCGGCTTCGGGTTGCTCGCGCTCCAGGGCGTCTCCGAGCTGGTGAAGCGCATCGCCTTCCTGCGCGGCCTCATCCCCGACCCGGTCCCGCGCCACGATCCGCTCACCGCGGAGAAGCAGCTCGCGGAGGACATCCGCAAGCTGGCCGAAGACAAGGCCTGATGGAGCTGTTCCTGGTCCACAACATGGCGCCGATCATGTTCGCGGCGCTCGTGGTCTTTCTGCTCATGGGATATCCGGTGGCGTTCGCGCTCGCCGCCAACGGGATCTTCTTCGGGGTCGTCGGAATCGAACTGGGCCTGCTGCAGCCCTCCCTCTTCCAGGCGCTTCCCGAGCGCCTCTGGGGTGTGATGTCGAACGACACGCTGCTCGCGGTGCCGTTCTTCACGTTCATGGGCCTCATCCTCGAGCGCAGCCGCATGGCCGAGGACCTGCTCGACACCATCGGCCAGCTCTTCGGCCCACTGCGCGGCGGCCTCGGCTTCGCCGTGATCTTCGTGGGCGCATTGCTGGCAGCGACCACCGGCGTGGTGGCGGCCTCGGTGATCTCGATGGGCCTCATCTCGCTGCCGATCATGCTGCGGTACGGTTACGACCGTCGCTTCGCCTCGGGCGTCATCGTCGCGTCCGGCACGCTCGCGCAGATCATCCCGCCGTCCCTGGTGCTGATCATCATGGCCGATCAGCTCGGCCGGTCCGTGGGCGACATGTATGCCGGCGCCTTCATACCGGGCCTCGTGCTCGCCGGCCTCTACGCGGTCTATACCCTTGGCGTCACCTTCGTGAAGCCGGGTTGGGTGCCCGCCCTGCCCCCGGAGGCCCGCAAGCTGAAGGAGCCCGACGGCTCCAGCGGCACCATCTCCTTCCTGGTGCTCTTCGCCCTCTCGGGGGTGGCGGCGCTCCTTTTCGACCGCTATTACTACGTGCCGCAATACCCAGAGGCGATGCTCGACGAGCGCCTGGTGCTGGCCGCCGGCTCCGGCGCCGCATTCGCGCTCGCCTGCGCGTGGGGGAACCGCACAGCCAGGCTGGGATTCCTCTCGCGCCTCGCCGAGCAGGTGGTGTTCGTGCTGATCCCGCCGCTCGGTCTCATCTTCCTCGTGCTCGGCACGATCTTCCTCGGTTGGGCGACACCGACGGA
>JBDSRZ010000148.1:0-3956 GCA_039929025.1 Usitatibacter sp.
GATCGCCGGCGATGCCGATCACGTAGTCGTTCTGGTCGACCGCGTACATGACGGCGCGGCGCAGCTTCTCGTTGTTGAACGGCGGATGCAGGAAGTTGAAGCGGATCATGCCCATCGAGCCCAGCGGATCGATGTTCTTGACCGTCACCTGCTTGTTCTTCGACAACAACGGGATCAGGTCCGGCGGCATCTGCTCCCAGATATCCGCCTCGCCCGCGTTCAGCGCCGCCGCCGCCGTGGCGGAATCCGGGATGTAGATCCACTCGACGCGATCGACCTTCACCACCTTGCCGCCCGAAGCCCAGGAAGGGGCTTCCTTGCGCGGCACGTAGTCCGTGTTCTTCACATAGACCACCTTGTTGCCCGGCACCCACTCGGCCTTGACCATCTTGAACGGTCCCGACCCTGTGGGGTCGTCGATGTTCTTGAACGCATCGGTCTTGGCGATGCGCTCGGGCATGATGAATGGCACGTTCGACGAGGGCTTGGCAAGCGCATCCAGCGTCAGCGGGAACGGGCTCTTCAGCTTCAGCCGGAAGGTCTTGTCGTCGACCGCGGTCCAGGACTCGGTGGCCTCGGCGAGCTTCTGGCCGAGCGCGTCGCGCTTGGACCAGCGCTCGATCGAGGCGATGCAGTCGGCCGAGCGAACCGGCGCGCCATCGTGGAACTTGAGCCCGTCGCGCAGCGTGAAGGTGTAGGTCAGCAGGTCCTTGGACACCTCGTGCTTGCCGACCATCTGTTCCTTCACCTGGAACTTGTCGTTGATGGCGAACAGCGTGTCGTACACCATGTAGCCATGGTTGCGCGTGATGTAGGCGGTGGTGGCGATCGGATCGAGGATGCGCAGGTCCGCCTGCGGGATGAATTTCAGCACTTTCTGCTGCGCGAGGGTCACGGTCCAGGGTCCGGCGGCGATGGCGACCAGTGCTATTGCGGCGAAGCGGCGCAAATCGAGTGTCATGGAAAGCCCTTTCTCGTAAATGTAGATGGCGGCGAGAGCAGATGCCTGATGCTATCACCCATGGCGAAAGTCGGGCCGAGCGCGCGCGCTCGGAGAAGTCAGAAGCTGCAGAAGATCTCGCGCGTGATCGCGATGATCTTGAGGATGCGCGGGTCCTCGATGCGGTAGAAGACCTTGTTGGCTTCCTTGCGCGCCTGGAGGATGCCCTGATCACGCAGGACCGCCAGGTGCTGCGATATGTTGCTTTGCGTGGTGCCCACGGCCTCCACGATCTCCAGCACCGAGAGCTCCTGGTTGCCGACGAGGCAGAGGATCTTGAGCCGGAGCGGGTGCGCCATCGCCTGCATCGCCGCGCTCGCCTCGCGGATGTTCTCGCTCTTGCCGATGAGGTCGAATATGTCTTCGGAGGCTGCGGGCGCGGCGGCCTTCTTCCTGTTGGGGCGGGCGCTCATGGGGCGACTCTAGGGCGCATATCAGTGGCCGTCAATATTAGGCTTGACTAATATAAATCCGCTCGCCAAACTTCGGCCGATGAACGCTCGTCTGCAGCGCGCCCCTGAAGGTTTCCTCGACAGCGGCCAGATCGCCGCGGTCCAGGCGGGCCGGCGCGACTTCCTGCGCAATGCCTTCATCGCGGCGGCGGCGGCCACCGGGGGAAATTGGGCCCCGGCCTACGCCGGGGCGACAGGAAAGGCCGATGCCACCGCCGGGGCGACGGGTGAGGGAGACCCCGCGATCCTCGAGCTCCCGCCCCACAGCACCGGCCTCGGCCAGCCAGTCGCGGCGCGCGGCTACGGCCTGCCTTCCGAATACGAGAAGAACCTGCGCCGCCGCGAAAGCCCCGGCCTGACCCGCGTCGGTGCGTCCTCGGTCTCGTTCGCGCCGTTGCAGGGGCTCTTCGGCATCGTGACTCCGAACGGGCTGCACTTCGAGCGCCACCACCAGGGTTGGTGGGATATCGATCCGCACCAGCACCGGCTGATGGTGATGGGCATGGTCCGGCAGGCCAAGGTCTACACCATGGACGACCTCATGCGGTTGCCGGCGGTTTCGCGCATGCACTTCATCGAGTGCGGCGCCAACACCGGCATGGAGTGGGGCAACGTTGCGGTGCCGACGGTTCAGTACACCCACGGCATGCTCTCGTGCTGCGAGTTTACCGGCGTCAATCTCTCGACGCTCCTCGACGATTGTGGCTTCGACCGCAAGAACGGCAAGTTCGTCCTCGCCGAAGGCTCCGACGGTTCGGGGCTCACGCGCACCATCGCCATGGACCGCGCATTGGACGACGTGATGGTGGCGTGGGCGATGAATGGCGAGATGCTGCGTCCGGAGAACGGCTATCCGCTGCGCCTCGTGGCTCCCGGATTGCAGGGCGTCTCGTGGGTCAAGTGGCTGCGCCGCATCGAGGTGGGCGACCAGCCGTGGGCGACGAAGGACGAGGCGCTGCACTACATCGACCTCATGCCCGGCGGCACCCATCGCCAGTACACCTCGATCCAGGAGTGCAAGTCGGTCATCACGACCCCCTCGGGGGGCCAGACGCTCCTCGACCGCGGGTTCTACAACGTGACCGGCCTCGCGTGGTCGGGGCGCGGGCGCGTGAAGCGCGTCGACATTTCGACCGATGGCGGGCGCAGCTGGCGCACGGCGCGCCTGGAGAACCCCGTCCTTCCCAAATGCCTCACGCGCTTCAACATCCACTGGGTCTGGGATGGCAGTCCCGCGGTGCTGCAGTCGCGCGCGATCGACGAGACTGGCTACGTGCAGCCCAAGATCAATCAGCTGCGGGAGGTGCGCGGCCGCCGCTCGATCTACCACAACAACGCGATCCAGTCGTGGCGCGTGGCGGCCGACGGGGAAGTGGGCAATGTTCAGTTTTATTGAGAATTGGATCCCGGCCTTCGCCGGGATGACACTTGCTACGGGGATGACATTTGCCGCCAGGATGACACTTGCCTGCGGCGGAACGACCCTCGCAATCTTCTTCGTCTCACCGGCGCAGGCCGGTGCCCAATTCCCAGGCATCGGCCGAGCCGCTACGCCCGCCGAGGTAGCGGCGTGGGACATCGACGTGCGCCCCGATTTCAAGGGATTGCCCCCGGGCTCGGGCAGCGTCGCCAAGGGACGATCGGTGTGGGACGCCAAGTGCGCGTCGTGCCACGGTTCATTCGGCGAGTCCAACGAAGTCTTCACGCCGCTCGTGGGGGGCACCACGGCCGAGGACATCAAGGCCGGACGGGTGAAGTCCCTCGCCGCGCCCGAGCAGCGCACCACGCTCATGAAACTCGCGACGATCTCCACGTTATGGGACTACGTGAATCGCGCGATGCCGTGGAATGCGCCCAAGACGCTCACGACCGAAGAGGTCTACGCGGTGGTGGCGTACCTGCTGAACCTGGGCGACATCGTTCCCGCCGACTACGTGCTGTCGAACGCCAACATTGCGGACGTGCAGGCGCGACTGCCCAACCGCAACGGGATGAGCCGCGTCCACGGCCTCTGGGACATCAAGGCGAAGGGCGACGTGGCGAATGTAGCCTGCATGAGGGCCTGCCCGGTGGGAGACAGGATTGCCTCGTCGCTGCCCGAGAATGCCGATACCCACGGAAACCTTGCCGAGCAGCAGCGCCTGGTGGGCGGCATGCGCGGCACCCCCAGCCCCAGTGATGGAAAACCTGCGGCCGCGGCGCCGATGCCGATCGCCGACCTCGCGCGCGGCAAGGGATGCCTCAGTTGCCACGGCCTGGACCAGCGGATCGTGGGACCGTCCTTCAAGGAAGTCGCCGCGCGCTACAAGGGGCAGGCCGGCGTCGAGGCTAAGCTTCTCGGGAAGGTGCGGCGGGGCGGGAGCGGCGGCTGGGGGTCCATTCCCATGCCGCCGATGCCCGACCTGTCGGAAACGGACGCCGCCGCCCTGGTCCGCTGGATATTGGGGGGCGCGGGCTGAGGCCGGTGCGCGCGCGTATAATTTTGGATTGGAAATTCATTTCAG
>JBDSRZ010000149.1:0-9694 GCA_039929025.1 Usitatibacter sp.
GGCGAGGCGCTCTCCGGCATCGCCTACAAGGCCGGGCACGCGTCGGATACCCAGGATTACAAGCAGTCGGTGATGGAGCATTTCGAGAATCTCGGCATCGCCGGCAAGGTCAGGTTCGCCGGCGCCCGGGCCGATGCACCGGCGATCCTCGCGCAGTGCGACGTGCAGCTCATGACTTCGTGCCGCGAGGGATTTCCCAACGTGGTGCTCGAAGGGATGGTGCTCGGCGTTCCGGTGGTGAGCACCGAGTACTCCGACATCCGCCACATCCTGCCGCGGCCCGCCCAGATCGTCTCCGAGCGCAACGCCGACGCCCTTGCCGAGGCGATCCTCGTGGCCTACGGGGATCGCGAGGCGATCGCCACGGAACAACGCCGCTGGGTGCGCGCGCACGCCAGCATCGAAAACGTCACCCGGGAGCTCGAGCGGGTCTACGCCCGCTATGTCCGGCCCGATCGCCTTGCGGCGGCTTGAGCGGATGGGCGTGAGAGACCCTCTCCCCGTCCCTCTCCCAAGGGGGGGGGAACTCCTTGCGGACCCGCATCCCAGCCTTCTCCCAGGGGAGAAGGAGCGCTTTTCTCCCTCTCCCTTGGGGCAGGGCCGGGGAGAGGGTCACAAGCCGCACGTGTGCTTCGTCGCCCCCACCACCTGGCCGCTCTTCTCGGGCGACCGCGATATCCCGGTGGTCGGAGGCGCCGAGGTACAGCAAAGCCTCGTCGCCCCGGCGCTCGCGGCGCGCGGCTTCCGCGTCTCGATGATCACGCTCGATTACGGCCAGCCCGACCGCACCGAGATGAAGGGCGTCGTGATCCACAAGCTCTACAAGCCCGATGCCGGCATCCCGGTGGTGCGGTTCCTCTATCCACGGCTCACGACGCTGTGGCGTGTGCTGGGCGAGGTAGACGCCGACATCTATTACCAGCGCTCCGCGGCGGCGCTGACCGGCTTCCTCGCCGCGTTCTGCCGCCGCCACCGCAAGCGTGCGATCTATTCCGGCGCCTCCGACGTGGACTTCCTGCCCACGCATCCGGACATCAGGTACGCTCGCGACCGCTGCATCTTCCAGTACGGACTGCGGACGGTGGACCGGATCTTCGCCCAGAACGCGACCCAGCAGGCGTGGGCCCGCGCCAACTTCGACCGCGGCGCGGTGCTCGTTCCCAATTGCTACGAGGCGCCGGCCGGCGCCGCGGCCGACCGCAACGGCTATGTCCTGTGGGTGGCCACCGTGCGCGAGCAGAAGCGCCCCGAGCTCTTCGTCGAAATGGCGCGCCGCCTGCCACGCCAGCGCTTCGTGATCGTGGGCGGCACCGATCCCGACCGCATCGGCCAGGAATACGCCGGGCGGTTCCGCGAGGGGCTGAAGACGCTGCCGAACGTCGAGTACCGCGGCTTCATGCCGTTCGCGCAGGCCGACCGCGTCTTCGATGGCGCCCGAGTCCTCGTCAACACCTCGAGCTACGAAGGCTTCCCCAACACCTTCCTGCAGGCCTGGGCACGCGGCGTGCCGACGGTGGCCTTCGTCGACACCGGCTCCCGCGACCAGCAGGGCCCGGTGTACGACATCGCCGCCGACATCGACGCGGCCACCCGCAGCGTCGAGCGGCTGATGGGCGACGACGCGGCGTGGGAGAAGGCGTCCGCCCGCGTGCGCGCCCACTTCGCCAGGCACCACTCGCTCGCCTCGATCGTGGATGTCTACGAGCGCGAGCTGCTGGCGCTGGCGCGCGAAGGCCGATGAACGCGACCACCGCCTCGCTCGAGCGCCGCGCCCTCTCGCTCGGCACCGCCAACGCGATCGATTTCGCGCTGCAGTTCGCGCTGCCCATCGTTCTCACGCGTACGCTCGATCCGCACGCCTTCGGGGAGTACCGCCTGCTGTGGCTCGCGGTGAGCACGCTGATGCTGGTGACGCCGATGTGCATGGCGCCCGCGCTCTACTACTTCCTGCCGCGCTCGGACGCGCCGGCGAAGAGGCTCTACATCAACCAGACGATGCTCTTCCTCGTGGGCGCGGGCCTCGCGTCGGCGTGGATCCTGTCGACCGGCAACCCGTTCCTGCCCGGCAAGATCGAGGGCATGCTCGAAGCCCACGGCGCAGTGGTGCCGGCCTTCGCGTTGGCGTGGGTGTTCGCCTCGATGCTGGACGTGCTGCCGACCGCGGAGGAGCGCGTGGGGTGGCAGGCGAAGGTCGTCGTCTCGCTCGCGGCGATCCGCGCGGTGGCGCTCTCGCTCACCGCGATCGTGACCCGCGAGCTGGGCCCGGTGCTGTGGATGCTGCTCGCCTTCGCCACCCTCAAGGCGGGCCTCGTGATCGTCTACGTCGCGCGCAACCATGGCCTCGCGGGACCCGTCGCGCGCCGCGACACCTTTGCCGCGCAGCTGAAGCAGGCCGCGCCCTTCGCGCTTTCCGGGACGCTGCACGGCGTGAGGAGCCAGGGCGACCAGTGGATCGCGGCCGCGCTCTTCACCGTGACGCAGTTCGCCTCCTTTTCGGTGGCGACGGTGCTCGCGCCGATCGTGCAGATCTTCCGCCAATCGGTGAACCACGTATTCCTGCCGAGCATGAGCCGGCTGCAGTCCGAGGGCGACTTCAGGGCGATGCTCGCGCTCAACAGCCGCGCCAACGACATGGTGGCGCTTCTGGTATATCCGCTGCTCGCGTTCGCCTTCGTATTCGCCGAGGAGATCATCACGCTCATCTACACCCGCACCTACCTGGACGCGGTGCCGGTGCTGCGCCTGTACTCGTTGGCGCTGGTCGCCTTCGTGGTGGAGGTGGTGAGCGTGCTCTTCGTGCTGAAGCAGGGCGCCTTCGCGGCGCGCGTGAACGGCCTCGTGCTGCTGATCGCGCTGCCGATGAGCTGGTTCGGGGCCACCCACTGGGGCCTCGTGGGCGCCGCCTCGGGCAGCGTCGCGGCGATCTATGCCGAGCGGGTCCTCTCCCTCACCCGCATCGCGCTCCTCACCGGCACGCCGGTTTCGAAGCTGCAGGACTGGAATGTCCTCGGGTCCCTGCTGGGAGCCGCGGCGCTCTCGGCAGGGCTCGCGGGCTTCGTCCTGCACTGGGCGCCCTGGAGCTCGTTCGCACGCCTCGTGTCGGCCGCCGCCACCGTCGCCGCCACCTATCCGCTCGCGCTGCGCCTCTTCGGCCAGGGCGGGCAGCTCACCCAACTCATCGCATCGCTTCGCAACAAGGCCCCGGCCTGAGACAACCCTGGAGCTCCCCATGGAACGACTCGCTACCCAATATCCCGCCACGCCCAAGTCCGAGCGCGCCTGGCTCGTCACCGGCTGCGCCGGCTTCATCGGCTCGAACCTGATCGAGGCGCTGCTGAAGCTCGGCCGGCGCGTGGTCGGGCTCGACAACTTCGCCACCGGCTACCAGCACAACCTGGACCAGGTGAAGCGCGCCGTGGGCGCGGAGGCCTGGGCGCGATTCGAATTCATCGAGGGCGACATCCGCTCCCTCGAGACCTGCCGCCGCGCCTGCGCCGGGGCGGGGATCGTCTTGCACGAGGCGGCGCTAGGCAGCGTGCCGCGCTCCATCGACGACCCGATCACCAGCCATGAAGTCAACGTGAGCGGCTTCCTCAACATGCTGGTCGCCTCGCGGGACGCCGGTGTGAAGCGATTCGTGTACGCGGCCTCCAGCGCGGCCTACGGGGACTACCCCGGGCTTCCCAAGGTGGAGGAAATCATCGGCCGGCCGCTCTCGCCCTATGGCGCGGGCAAGCACATGAACGAAATCTACGCCGACACTTTCGGGCGCTGCTACGGCATGGAGACGGTGGGCCTGCGCTACTTCAACGTGTTCGGGCCGCGCCAGGATCCCGACGGCGCCTATGCCGCGGTCATCCCGAAGTGGATCGCGGCGATGATGCGCGGCGAGACGGTGTTCATCAACGGTGACGGCGAGACCGCGCGCGACTTCTGCTACATCGAGAACGTGGTGCAGGCGAACCTTCTCGCGGGCACGGTGGAGGATCCCGCCGCCGTGAACCAGGTCTACAACGTGGCGGTGGGCGACTCGACCTCGCTCAACGCGCTCTACAAGACGCTGCGCGACTTGCTTGCCGAGCGTGACGGCGCCTTCGACTGCGCGCCTCCCGTGTACCGCGATTTCCGCGCCGGCGACGTGCGCTTCTCGCGCGCCGACATCGGCAAGGCGCGGGGGCTGCTCGGCTATGATCCGGCGATCCGTGCGCAGGAGGGCCTCGAGCGCGCGATCGATTGGTACGTGGCGCAGCTCGGCCCGTCCCGCCCGAGGCTGGAAACCGTCGCGGCGGCGTAGGGCAAGCCCTCAGGACTTGAGCCCGCCGAGCCCGAGGCCCAGCCAGAGCGCGAGGAGGCCCGCGATCACACTCACGATCACGTTCGCCGTGGCGATCGCCACCTCACCGCGCTTGAGCAGGTACATGGTCTCCAGCCCGAAGGCCGAGAAGGTGGTGAAGCCGCCGAGGACCCCGGTAAAGAGCAGCAGGCGGGCATCGGCGGAGAGGAGGTCGTGCTTCTCGGCGAGGCCCGCGAGGATTCCGGCTACGAGGCAACCGGCCACGTTCACCACGAACGTGCCCGCCGGAAAACGCCAATCGACGGTGTGGTGCAGCACCAGGCCGGAGAGCTTGAACCGCGCCACCGATCCAACCGCGCCGCCCAGGGCGACCAGCAGGATCGCCTTCACGAAAACTTCACCTTGGTGAAGCGCTGGGCGTTGCGCAGCCTGAAGGCCGCCGCCGCATAGGCGGCCGCGATGATCGTCGCGGCACCGAGCACGATCGAGAGATACCCGCCGCCGCGGTCCTTGGCGAGATAGCACGCTCCCGCGAGCACCGCGATGGTGAGCAGGCGCACCCCGATCTCCTCCGGGTACATGCGGAACTGGAAGTCGCCGCCGCACATCGGGCACGCGCGCGAATGGTCGGAGTTGGCGACCTTGTGCCAGCGCAGGAATTTCTGAGCCAGCGACTTGTGGCAGTGCGGACAATCCCTTTTCACGGCGCTCCTTCGCGGTGAACGCCATTGTATGCGGCTCGCGCTTCAGGCCGATGGCTCGGCGCCGTGAAAGTGCTTCCAAAACCAGCGCCGGTGCTGCCGCTCGAGGACGCCCGTGAGGCGGTAGGGCCGGCGTTGCGGCCTGGCATCCACCACGATCACCACTTCGCCCTCGGCGAAGAGCCAGGCGATGTTGTCCGACGAGGAGATGCGCACCTTGCGCCACTCCCAGCCGATATGGGCGGGCGAGCGAAAAACGCGCTGGAAGAAGTCGCGCAGGCCCGCGGGCCCCTCGACCACCTCGCCGCGCTCGGAGCCCACCAGCAACACGTCGGCGTCGGCGGCGAATTCGGACAGCACCGCCATGTCCTTGCGGGAGACGAGCAGTCCCAGGCGCTGCAGTGCCTGGGTAACCTGCGTCTTCGCTTCCTGCTTATCCAATCTCCCCGCCCCGCGTCCGGCCTGAAGGACGCCATTGTGGCAGGGGACGGACTCTTTTCTCAGCGGGTGCGGGAGCGCTCGATGAGGATCGCATCGCGGTCGCTCGGGTAGTAGGACCGCGCGCAGAGCGTGTCGAGGCGGGCGGAATCGCCGTTCAATGAAGCGGTGCGTGCATTCAGCTCGGCGATGCGGCGGTTGTGGTTGTGCACCCAGCGGTTGTGCTCGGCCGAGCGGGCGTTGTAGCTGGCCACGGCCGCCAGGTTGCCGTTGTCGAGGTCGCGCAGCTCGTCGGCCAGCCGAGTGCCGGCCTGCGCGACCGCGTCGGTTTCGGCATCGGCCGCGGCCTTGTCGCGCTCGATGCGCTCCTGCCGTGCGGCGAGCGATTCGTCGCGATACATGCATTCGCGCAGCTCGTCGCGGGTCAGGGCGCCATCGTAGAGGGGATGGGGGTCGGGGTAGTACGCCTGCGCGAGTGCCGCGGCTGACACGAAGAGCGGCAGCATCGCCAGGATCCGATGGGATTTCATGGGTATCTCCTGTTGCGCGGCCGGTATTCAGGCCGGGAAAGGACTCGACCGCGCAGTGCAGGGTCGGTATCCGGGGTTTGACAGCGAAATGATGACCTCCCCATGGGTACTCCGCCGCGGGCCGCATCTGGGCCGAACGGACCATCTACACCGAGTCTTTTCAAGAACTGGGCGCTGTCCCCCAATCCTCCGTTTTGCGTCGGGCGTTGTCCGTCACAAAAAGCGGTAGCGGTTAGTCCTTTCGGCATGGGGGGGGTCGGGCGTGTTTTCAAACTGCCCCGAGAGAATCGTCCCATCCATACCCCTCGCGCTCCTGGAGACCCACGCCATGCTCGACCTTTCCGTCCTGGACCCGAACCAGGCCATCGACTTCGACGCGCGCAGCGCCGCCGCCGACCCCCAACCCGCGCTCGGAACCGTCTGCATCGTAGGGCTCGGCTATGTGGGACTGCCGGTGGCGGTCGAGTTCGGCAAGGTCCGGCCGACCGTCGGCTACGACCTTTCGAGCAAGAAGGTGAACAACCTGCTGCAGCACAACGACACCACCGGCGAAGTGCCGGGCGAGGAGCTGCGCAAGGCCACCCAGCTTCTCTGCACCGACAGCGCCGAAAAGATCCGCGAGGCCGACTTCATCATCGTGGCGGTGCCCACGCCGGTAAACGACGCGCGGCAGCCGGATTTCGGTCCGCTCGAGAGCGCCTCGAGGACGGTCGGCAAGTACATGAAGGCCGGCGCCACTGTGATCTACGAATCCACCGTCTATCCCGGCGCCACCGAGGAGATCTGCGTGCCGATCCTCGAGCGCTGCTCGGGAATGCGCTGGAAGCAGGACTTCCACGTCGGCTACTCCCCGGAGCGCATCAACCCGGGCGACAAGGAGCACACTTTCACGAAGATCCTCAAGGTCGTATCCGGCGACGACGCCGAGACGCTGGAGAAGGTGGCCGACCTCTACGCCTCGGTGGTGAAGGCGGGCGTCTACCGCGCCTCCTCGATCAAGGTCGCAGAGGCGGCCAAGGTGATCGAGAACACCCAGCGCGACCTGAACATCGCCTTCGTGAACGAGCTCGCGATCATCTTCGATCGCCTCGGCATCGATACGCACGAAGTGCTGAAGGCGGCGGGCACCAAGTGGAACTTCCTCAACTTCAAGCCCGGCCTGGTGGGCGGCCATTGCATCGGCGTCGACCCGTTCTATCTCACTCACAAGGCCGAGCTCGCCGGCTACCACCCCGAGGTGATCCTCGCCGGCCGCCGCATCAACGACGGCATGGGCCCGTACGTGGCGAGGAAGACCATCCAGCAGATGATCCACCAGGGCCGCAACATCCTCGGCGCCAAGGTGAACATCCTCGGCCTCACGTTCAAGGAGAACTGCAAGGACATCCGCAACACCAAGGTGATCGACGTGATCCGCGAGCTGGAGGAGTTCGGCGTCGAGTGCTACGTGCACGACCCCGAGGCGGACTTCGACGACACGCTGCACGAGTACGGCATTCGGCTGCGCACCTGGGACGAGCTTCCCGCCGCCGACGCGACCATCCTCGCCGTGGCGCACAGGGCGTTCACCGAGATGCCGGTCGCGAAGATGCTGGACAAGACGGTGAAGCGCGGCTGCTTCATCCAGGTGAAGCCGGTATTCGACCACGCAGCCTTCACGCGCGAAGGGGTGCGCGCTTGGAGGCTCTGAAGCGCAAGCTGCGCGTCGGCGTGTTCGCCGACTCCGCCTTCCAGCCGCGCTGGATGGTGGAGGCGCTCGCCCGCGCGGCGTGCTCGAGCTTTGCCGAGGTATCGGTGGTGGTGATCCCCACCGGAGGGGGCCGCCATGGTTCGCCGGTGCTCTGGCGGGCCTACTGCCACGCCGACCGGGCGCTCTTCGGCGGCGCGCGCGACTGGTCGGCGAGCAAGGACGTGAGCATCCTCGTGCCCGCGGAGCGTCGCATCGTGCGCGATCGCGAGGGCGCGTGGCGCGCTCGAATCCAGGACGCGCGGCTCGACGTCGCGTTCGTCCTCGGCAGCGTGGACAATGCGTCGATCGCGGGCCTGGCGCGCTTCGGCACCTGGCGCTTCTGCTTCGGCGAGAGCCATGACACCAGCGAGCCGCTCGCTGCGATGCGCGAAGTGCTCGAAGCGAGCCCCGTGATGGCCTCCGGGATCCGCATCCATCGCGGCGCCGGGACGCAGGACCGCATCGCATGCCCATCGTGGGCGCGGACTTTTCCATTCTCCATGGCGCGCAGCCGCGATGCCCTGTTCGCCAAGACTTCCGACTTCCTCGTGCGCGCGCTGCGCGACCTGCAAGCCGGCGGCATCGGATGGGTGCAGCAGGGCACCGAGCCCGCGCGTGCCGCGCCCGCCGAGCGCTTCCCCAGCGCCGCGGGCCTGGTGCGCCACATCGGCACCATGGGCGTGCGCGTGGCGCAGCGCGCCGCGGAACGCGCGCTCACCGTCGAGCAATGGTCGATCGCCTACCGCTTCTCGCCGGACGAGAACTGGAATGGATCGCTGGAGGGATTCCATCGGCTGGACCCTCCGAAGGGCTGGTACTGGGCCGATCCCTTCCCGATCCAGGTGAACGGCCGCAACTACATCTTCTTCGAGGAGCTGCCGCTCGGTGCGCCCAAGGCCCACATCTGCGTGGTCGAGGTCGATCGCGAGGGGAATGCGTCGTCGCCGGTCAAGGTGCTGGAGCGCGATTACCACCTCTCCTACCCGTTCCTTGTCGAGGAGGATGGCCAGCTCTACATGCTCCCGGAGACCGCCCACAACAACACCGTCGAGATCTACCGCTGCGTGGAATTTCCGGGCAAATGGGAGCTCGAGCGCGTGCTGCTGAAGGATGTCTTCTGCGCCGACGCGACCCTGCACCGCGATGGCGACCAGTGGTGGATGTTCGCCAACTCGGCCAAGCCCGGCGAGGAGATCAACGACGAGCTGCACCTCTTCCGTTCCGACAAGCTGCTGGGTGACTGGAAGCCGCACCACCGCAACCCGATCAAGTCCGACGTGCGCAGCGCCCGCCCCGCAGGCCGGCTTTTCCGTCATGGCGACGGGCTCTATCGGCCGGGCCAGATCTGCGCGCCCCATTACGGCGCCGGTATCGCGCTGCACCGCGTGACGCGCCTTACCGCGGACGAGTACCTCGAGGAGGAAGAGGCGCGCATCGTGCCGCGCAATGAAGCGGTGCTCGGCATCCACACCATCAATCGCGCCGGCGACCTGAGCGTCACCGATGCCTTCACCCGGGCGTCGCGCTTCTAGCGCCATGGAGGCCATGGCGATCGAGGACCTGCTCCACCCATTTCTCGGCAAGTACCTGGAGTCGCCTTCCTGGCTGAAGGCCTCGGCGGGCCGTGCCTATTCGCTGCTGCCCGCGCGCGTGCGCCTTGGAAGCGCGTACGGACGCTATCGCGACGAAGTCGGAGGTGGAACCGCCGATGCCGGCGCGGTGGCGCCCGCGGTGGATCGCAAGCTGGCGGCGAGCCTTCGCTGGGCGCTTGACACGGTGCCCGCGTTCGAGCGTTTCAAGGGCCTCGCCGGCCGCGACGCGCGTGCGATCCTGGCCGAGCTGCCGGTGACCGACAAGCTCGACATCAAGCGCCATCCGGATCGCTACCTTTCCACGCGGATGCCGGCAGGCGCGCGCATGGAGATGTTCACCGGCGGCTCCACGCGCAACCCGATGCGCTTCTACCTGCAGAAGCACGTCTCGCGCCCGAAGGAATTCGCCT
>JBDSRZ010000150.1:0-35427 GCA_039929025.1 Usitatibacter sp.
CGGGACTCGAAAAGGGCGTAGAGATTCTGGCTCATGCGTTTCCTGGAAGGAGCCCCAGCTTGAATTCCTGCTCGGCCACGCCGGCGGCGCGGTAGTCGGCGAAGGCGGGCGCGCTCTCGCTCGCCTCCCCCAGTATCGCAGCGACGGCGGAACCCGGGAGCACCTGGATATCCGCGCCGTGGAGGCTCGCGACGCGAGCCGCGGGCGCGGCGAGCGCCACGTAGACGCCGCCCCCTGCCTTGCCTGCGACGGTCAGGCCGACCCTGCTGGCCTTCGAGCCGAGGCTCGCAAGCGCGGCGCCCATGTCCACCACGTACTCGGTGAGCACCATCTTTTCCTCGTCCAGGCGCGCGGCATGGGAGGCACAATCGAGAAACACCTCGAGGCGCTCGGGAGGCGCCTCGAGGAGCGCCCAGACGATCTGCGAAAAACGCCACGCGCGCGCGGCATTGAGCGCCCCCTTCCCCACCAGGCCCACGAATCGCTCTTCCAGCCCGCCGCGGGTGCCGCGGCCCTCGAGGATGCCGTCGCCCTCGCGCGCTTCGTAACCGCCGTCGTAGATCCTTGCGAGGTCGCGCCGATGCACGCTCTCCCACGCCTGCGGCGCCAACGGCCGCCGGAAGCGCGTGGCGAGCGCATCGTGGCGCGCGCGGAAGCCGACGAGCGGATCGCCGCATTCGGCGAGCGCGACGCGCAGCCATTGCGCCGGACCGGTCTGCGGATTCCAGACGGTGTTGGCAGCGGATGCCATTGCGCGCGACGCGGCGGAAAGCGTCGCATCCGCCATCGCACGGAACATGTCGTCAAGGGGATCCATCCCCGATGCCGATGCGATCACCGCCGGTCCCGACATCGCGAGCTTGGTCTCCGGGCTGAACAGCCGGCGGCTCGCCAGATGCGCCAGCATGCTCGAGCCGCCGTAGCAATTGCGGCCCAGCGCGGCCGCGATCGGCACCCCCTTCAGAGCGGCCTCGAGGCCGTTTCGATAAAGCGCACGAAACGATCCCAACGCGCGCAGGCCCTCGGAGACCTTGGCCCCTGCCGAATCCAGGAAGAGGACGACCGGGGCGCGCTCGCTCGCGGCAACGCTGAACATCGCTCCCAGCCGCCGCGCCTCCGCGGTGCCGATGGCGCCGCTTGCGACACGGTTCTCGACCAGCGCCACGTGCACGCGCCGACCGTCGAGCGCCCCGTGACCGGCAGTGACGTTGCCCGCGGGCTCGCCCGACGCGACGAACGCGAGATCCGCGACCAACGCATCGCGAAGGGTGCGTGTGCTCATAGCGCTTCGGCGAGGACCACCAGTGGATGCTTCGCACAGCGGCCGGCGCCGTGGGCGATCTGCTGCCGGCAGCTGGTACCCGCGGCGACCACGGTCGCATCGGGCGCGGCGCGCACCGCCGGCAGGAGCGAGAGCTCCGCCATCTTCATCGAGACGTCGTAATGCTCGTGCCCGAAGGACCCCGCCATGCCGCAGCAACCGGATTCGATCGCCTCGACCTCGGCACCGGGAATCGACTTCAAGAGCGCGATGGTGGCATCGAAGGTGCCGAACGCCTTCTGGTGGCAATGGCCGTGCACGCGAAGGCAGGCGCCGCGCGGCTGCTTCCAGGGCGCCTCGATGCGGCCGGCGGCGAGCTCGGCCGCGAGGTAATCGTCGGCGAGCCTCGCGGCGGCGAGCCTTCCAGCGAGTGCATCGCCGGGGAAGAGCGCGGCGTACTCGTCGCGGAACGTGAAGATGCAGGACGGCTCGAGGCCCACGACCGGCGTGCCGGCTTCGAGATGGGGCCGCAGCGCCGCGATCGTGCGCTTCGCCTCGCGACGCGCCTCGTCCATCATCCCGGCGGTGAGGTAGGTGCGTCCGCAGCAAAGCGGCCGCCCGTCTCCACCCGCCGGCGTGATCACGTGGTGGCCGGTGGCCTCCAGCACGCGCACGGCCGCGGTGAGGTTGCCCGGCTCGTACCAGTTGTTGAAGGTGTCGGCGAAGAGGACCACTGGCCTCGCGTCCTGGCGTGGGCTGGGAGGCGCCTGGGAGCCGTCCTTGGCCGGGGTACCGCGCTGCGCAAGCCACGACTTCTTCCATTTCGGCAGCGGGCGGCGCCGGTCGAACCCAACCAGCGCCTCGAGCGCCGCCCCCGCGCCGGGCAGCGATTGCGCGAGCGTGAGGAGCGGCTGGATCGCGCTCATCCAGCGGGAGTAGCGCGGCAAGTTGCCCACCAGCCGGTCGCGGCGCGTGAACCCGTGGCGTTGGCGATGTGCCGCGGTGAACTCGATTTTCATCCGCGACATGTCCACGCCAGTCGGGCACTCGCGCTTGCAGCCCTTGCAGGAGACGCAGAGCTCGAACGCCTCGCGCACCGCTTCGCCGGTGAAGTCCTCGCCCTCGATCTGGCCGGAGATCGCGAGCCGCAGCGTGTTGGCGCGCCCGCGTGTCAGGTCACGCTCGTTGCCGGTGGCGCGGTAGCTCGGGCACATGGTGCCGGCGTCGAACTTGCGGCAATGGCCGTTGTTGTTGCACATCTCGACCGCGCCCGCGAAGCCGCCCCACTCGCTCCAGTCGAGCGCGCCGCGTGGTTGCGAAGCACCGGCAGAGTCGAACATCCGGGGCGCGTAGCCCGGCCGGTAGCGGAACAACGATCGGTCGTCCTGCTTCGGCGGGTTCACGATCTTCCCGGGGTTCATCAACCCCCGCGGGTCGAACCACGACTTGATCTCCGCGAGGCTCGCCGTGAGCCGCGGACCGAAGAAGGGCGCGATCCACTCGGAGCGCACCAGCCCATCGCCGTGCTCCCCGGAATAGGATCCCTTGTAGCGGCGCACCAGCTCCGCCGCCTCCTCGGCGATGGCCCGCATGCGGATCGCGCCGTCGCCTTTCATGTTGAGCACCGGGCGCACGTGCAGGCAGCCCACCGAGGCGTGCGCGTACCAGGTGCCCTCGGTGCCGTGCTTGCGGAAGACCTCGGTGAGCTGGGAGGTGTACTCCGCGAGGTGCTCGAGGGGGACCGCGCAGTCCTCGATGAAGGAAACGGGCTTGCCGTCGCCCTTCATCGACATCATGATGTTGAGGCCCGCCTTGCGCACCTCCCAGAGCGACTTCTGCTGGCCGGCATCGAGGACTTCGACGACCGCGCCCGCGAACCCGAGGTCGCCCATGAGTTCGGAGAGTTGGCGCACGCCCCGCGCCTGCTCGGCGGCGGCGTCGCCCGCGAACTCGACCAGCAGGATCGCCTGCGGCTCGCCCTTGACGAACGCGCGGATCACCGGCGCGAATGCGGCATTGGCGAGCGCGAGGTCGAGCATGGTGCGGTCGACCAGCTCCACCGCCGAGGGGCCGAGCTTCACGATGTGCTGTGCGGCGTCCATCGCGTCGTAGAAACGCGGGAAGTGCGCGACGCCGAGCGCCTTGTGGTTCGGCAGCGGCGCGAGCGAGAGATGAACCTTCTCGAACCACGCGAGCGTGCCTTCGCTGCCGACAAGGAGCTTCGCGAGATTGAAGCGCTCTGGGGCGAGGCGGTCGAGGTTGTAGCCGGCCACGCGCCGCGCCACTTTCGGCAAACGCGTGTCGATCTCCTCGCGTTCGCGTTCGAAGAGCGCGCGTGCCCGGACTGCGATCTCGGCGATGCGCGCCTCGGTGGGCGCGGAGTCGAAGCGCCCACGTACGCCGTCCGGCAGCCAAGCATCGATCGCTTCCACCCGGTCGACCATGTTTCCGTACGCGAGCGAGCGCGAGCCGCAGGAATTGTTGCCCGCCATGCCGCCCAGCGTCGCCTGCCCGGAGGTGGATACGTCGATGGGGTACCAAAGGCCGGTCGATCGCAGCTGCGCGTTGAGGGTATCGAGCACTACGCCGGGCTCGACCACCGCGCGCCTCCCGGCCGCATCCACCTCGAGCACCCGGTTCACATGCTTGCTGTCGTCGATCACCAGCGCCGCGCCCACGGTCTGGCCGCATTGCGAGGTCCCGGCGCCGCGTGGAAGCACCGCGACACCCTCCTCGATCGCGATCTGCATCGCCGTGATCGCGGCCTCGGCATTGCGCGGCACCACCACGCCCACCGGCGTCACCTGGTAGATCGAAGCATCGGTCGAGTAACGGCCGCGGCTCGCGGCGTCGAAGAGGATTTCGCCGTCGACCTCGCGCGCCAAGCGCCGGGCCAGGGGTGAGCGTTCGGACCCGCGCGTAAAGCGCACGGGTGCAAAAACAGCATCTGCCATGGGGCCTTTATACCGCGGTGAGTGTCATTGGAGCCGGGGCTGCGGCATTATGGGGGAAATAGTATTGACGAGGAGTGCCGCCATGCCCGCCGGACGCCATTTCCTGCAGATCCCAGGCCCCACCAATGTTCCCGACCGCGTGCTGCGCGCGATCGACTTCCCGACGATGGACCATCGCGGTCCCGACTTCGCGCACCTCGGCCGCGACGTGCTCGAGGGCATGAAGCGCATCTTCAGGACGCGCCATCCGGTGATCATCTATCCCGCATCCGGGACCGGCGCCTGGGAAGCGGCGCTGGTGAATACCCTCTCCCCCGGCGACAAGGTCCTGATGTCGGAGACCGGACACTTCGCGTCGCTCTGGTCGAAGATGGCGAAGAAGCTCGGGCTGGAGATCGACCTCATCCCCGGCGACTGGCGCAACGGCGCGGACTATGCCGGGATCGAGGCGCGGCTGGCGGCCGACGAGACGCATGCGATCAAGGCGGTGTGCGTGGTGCACAACGAGACTTCCACCGGGGTCACGAGCCGCATCCCCCTGGTGCGCAAAGCCATCGACGGCGCCGGCCACCCCGCCCTGCTGGTGGTGGACACCATCTCGTCCCTCGCCTCGATCGACTACCGCCATGACGAGTGGGGCGTGGACGTCACCGTGGGCGGCTCCCAGAAGGGCCTGATGCTGCCGCCCGGCCTTTCCTTCAATGCGCTCTCCGACAAAGCGCTCGCCGCCGCGAAGGCCGCGAAGCTGCCGCGCTCCTTCTTCGACTGGAGCGAGATGCTCGCCGCCAACGCGACCGGGTACTTCCCGTACACCCCCGCGACCAACATGCTCTACGGCCTGCGCGAGGCGATCGCGATGCTGGAGGAAGAAGGCCTCGAGAACGTCTTCGCGCGCCACGACCGCCATGCCGAGGCCACGCGGCGCGCGGTGCGCGCCTGGGGGCTCGAGATTCTCTGCCAGGTGCCCGAGGAATACAGCTCGTCGCTTACCGCAGTGGTGATGCCGCCCGGCCACGACGCCGACAAGTTCCGAGCCGCCGTGCTCGCGCATTTCGACATGTCCCTCGGCACCGGGCTCGCGAAGCTCCAGGGCAAGGTCTTCCGCATCGGCCATCTCGGTGACTTCAATGACCTCACGCTTTCCGGCACCCTGGCGGGGGTGGAGATGGGCCTCGACATCGCGGGCGTGCCCTTCCGCAAGGGTGGAGTGCTCGCCGCCCTCGATTATCTCGCTGCGCAGGCGGGCATGGCTCGCGGCGTCCGCGCCGCTGCCTGACCTGGCGCCTTTCTTGTCAAAGGAAACGTCCAGGAGGGGAGCGAAGCGCGACGAATCCACTCCTCGCGTGCGTGGGGCGGGAATAGGAATCACAATTGGGTACACTTGCCAAGGCCGCATCAGACGGCTTGGTTGAAACCACTAGGAGGAGTAGATGACGAACCGTCTCTGGAAGGCCGCTGCGGCAATCCTTACTGCCACGCTCGTGGCGGCGCCGCTAGCCGCGCAGGAAATCAAGATCTCCCACCAGTTCAAGGCCAACACGGATGCCCGCGACAAGGCCACGCGACTATTCGTCGAGGAGGTAGGCAAGAAGGACAAGAACCTCAAGTTCCGCATCTACCCGGGCAGCTCCCTGAATATCAAGCCCGCCGCCCAGTTCGATGCGCTTCAGTCCGGGACGCTGGAGATGTCCGTATTCCCGATGTCGTACGCGGTCGGCAAGGTGCCGGAAGTCTCGATCACCATAATGCCCGGCACGATCACCAGCATGGACCAGGCGATGCGCCTGCAGGGCACGGCGTTCCACAAGAAGCTCCAGGAGGTGATGGAGAGGAACGGCACCCACATCGTCACGTGGTGGTGGACCCCGGGTGGATTCGCTTCGAAGGAAAAGCCCATCGGCGGCCCGGATACCGTGAAGGGCGAAAAGATGCGCGCGGCGGACCCGACCTTCGAGACCATGCTCAAGGCAGCGGGCGCCTCGGTGATCAACATCCCCTCTACCGAGATCTATCCTTCACTACAGTCGGGTGTGCTCACCTCGACCCTCACGTCGGCCGAGACTTTCGTGAGCATGCGCATCTACGAGCAGACCAAATTCGCCACCATCGGCGGCGACTACACGCTCTGGTGGCTGATGCAGCCCCTGGTGATGTCCAAGGCGGCCTGGGACAAGCTCACGCCGGCGCAGAAGAATATTTTCGAGGAAGCCGCCGAGGTGAGCAACAAGTGGTTCGCCGCCAACCAGCGCGAGGCGGTGCAGCACATGATCGACGCGTACAAGAAGGCCGGCGCCCAGGTGAAGCCCCTCACTAAGCAGGAATTCGATGCCTGGATCGACTTGGCCAAGAAGACCTCCTGGCCCGAGTACGCCGCGAAGTCGGCCGACGCCAAGCAGTTGCTGGAACTGATCACAGCCGTCAAATGAAGGGTGCGGCCGCGGCCCGGTTCGTGAGCCGGGTCGACGCGCTCTCCACGGGATGCGCGGTATTCGCGGCCGCCTGCCTGGCGGCCGCGATGCTGATCGTCGTGTGGATGGTGCTTTGGCGCGCCACGGGGCACTCCACCTACTGGGAAATCGAGCTCGCTACCTACCTCATCGTCGCGTCGGTGCTGGTGGGATCGCCCTATTGCCTCATGACCCGGGGCCACATCGGCGTCGACCTCGCCTCGCACCTTCTGTCGCCGCGGAAGCGACTCATGCTCGAGCGGACTCTCGCGGTCGCGGGCCTGCTCGTGTGCCTGTACCTCGCCTGGGAGGGCCTGGGCCTCACGCTGGATGCGCTGCACAAGGGCGAGAGGAGCGGCTCGTCCTGGAACGTGTTGCGCTGGCCCTTCTTCGCGTTGATGCCCGTCGGGCTCGGTCTCACGGCCCTGCAGTATGTGGCCGAGATGCTGCGCGAGGAGGCCATTGCCGAGCCCACCGCGATCTCCGGCCAGGGCGCCTAGGACATGAGCGAGCTGCAAATCGGGTTGCTCATCGTGGTCGTCACCACGGCGGTGCTCTTCTCGGGATTTCCCATCGCCTGGGGCCTAACCCTCGTTGCGGTCGGCTTCCTGCTGGTCTTCAAGGGGCCGAGCAGCCTGTCGGTGATCCCGACGCAGTTCATGGACGAGCTCAACTCGTTCGCCCTGCTGACCATCCCCCTGTTCGTGCTGCTGGGTGCATCGATAGGAGTGTCGGCGGCAAGCAAGGACATCTACGAGTCGCTCTACCGTTGGCTCGCACGGGTTCCGGGCGGGCTCGTGATCGCCAACATCCTCGCCTGCGGAATCTTCGCGGCGGTCTGCGGCTCGTCCCCGGCGACGGCGGCGGCCATCGGCAAGGCGGGAGTGCCGGAGATGATGCGGCGCGGGGTACCGCCGGCGCTTGCCACGGGCGCCATCTGCGCGGGAGGCACCCTCGGCATCCTCATTCCGCCATCGATCACGATGATTCTTTACGGCATCGCCACGGAGACCTCGATCGGTCGCCTCTTCCTCTCCGGCGTGATCCCCGGAATCCTTCTGGTGCTGCTGTTCTCCACCTACGCGTGGCTCGCCACGCTGGCCGCGAATCGCGAGCTGCGCCCGATCGAGGAGCATTTCACGCTCAGGCAGAAGAGCGAGGGCATGCTGCGCGTGCTGCCTTTCCTGGTGCTGCTCGGCGCGATCGGCTACTCCATGTACGGAGGTCTCGCGACGCCTTCGGAGATCGCGGCGATCGGCGCCTTCCTCGCGCTCGTGCTGGTGATGACGATCTACAAGGCCTGGCGCGCCAGGGACCAGTGGCTGATTTTCCGCGACACCGTGCGCGAGTCGAGCATGATCCTGATGATCATCGCGGCCGCGGCGCTCTTCTCGTACATGATGTCGTTGCTGTATGTGTCGCAGACGGCGGCGGAGTGGCTGGTGGGGCTGGGCCTGAACCGCTGGGTGCTGATGTCATTCATCAACGTCTTCATGCTGGTGCTCGGCTGCTTCCTGCCGCCGGTGGCGATCATCCTGATGCTGATGCCGATCCTCACCCCGGTGCTCGAGGCGAACAACTTCGACCTGATCTGGTTCGCGGTCATCCTCACCATCAACATGGAAGTGGGTCTCATCACGCCACCGGTCGGGCTCAACCTCTACGTGCTGCGCGGAGTCGCGCCCCAGGTGTCGCTGCCGACGATCCTGCGCGGCTCGATGCCGTTTGTCTTCATCATGCTGGGCTTCCTGGTATTGCTGAGCTTCGTACCGGAAATCGCGACGTGGCTGCCGAATAAGCTCATGGGCGCTGGAAAATAGGTAAGGGAATGCCGATGGCGGACATCGAGATCCACCGCGCTCACGGCCTTGGCCTCAAGGCCGCGAGGACCGCGGCCGATCGGATGGCCGAGACGCTCGGGCGCAAGCTCGACCTGAAGGGCGCCTGGAACGGCAACGTCCTCAGGTTCGAGCGTCCCGGCGTGAGCGGCTCGCTCGCCATCTCCGACAAGGATTTGAACCTCTCGGTCGGCCTGGGCTTCCTGCTGAAGGCGATGAAGGGCTCGATCCAGGCGGCGATCGAGCAGGAACTCGATCAGCTCTTCGCCCGCGCCCATGCGGAGCCTGCCGCGGCGCCGAAGACTAAGCCCGCGGCGGCGAAGAAGCCAGCGACCGGCCCGAAAAAAGGCGGCTGAGGATATCGGTCTCGCGGCTGCGCACCAGGGCGAGGAAATCGCCCGCGCCGTGCATCGCCCGAAAAGCCTCGAAGCCGCGCTCGAGGAACTCCTGCAGGTCCTGCAGGCCGGCGACGCTGGCCGGCGTGCGCATGAGCCGCAGCATCCGCGCGACCATCGGTTTCTTCACCAGCGCGTCGAGCCTTTCACCCACCGCGACGATCAGCTCGATCTGGCGCTCGCGCTCGGCGCGCGTCGAGCCGTTGCGATAGGCCGCTCCATAGCCCTCTTCGTCGATCGGCCCCGCGTGCAGCGCCGCCGCCACGCGCTGGTCGAGGTCTTCCGAGAGCGCCTCGAGCTCGATCGCGAGCGATGCCGTCTCGAGGGCCGAGGCCGGCAGGATTCGCGTCATCACCGGGACGATGCGCAGCATCGCCTGGTCGCGGCCGCTGAAGTCCTTGGGGCCGTAGAGATCGTCAAGGAAAAACGAGGTGGCGGCGCGGTATCGCGGTTGCGTGGCTACGTCGTCATAGGTCCGGTGCAGGCGCGTGGATTGCCAGGCTTTCAGCTCCGCGAGCCTTGGCGGCGCTACGCGGCCGCTCCCGCGAAGCTCCTTGAGGAGCTGCAAGTGGCGCTTCAACGAGGCGCTGGGCGTGGGCATCGTGATATTCTAGCGGCCGATTCAAACGAGCGTTTGATTTCCGAGTTTTGGAAACTTTTATTTGTTATGGATAAGGCAGTTACAGTGGATTCCTGACGTTGAATCTAAATTCTGACGTGCCCACCGAAGGGGCCCCTTCGGCCACCCTCGACAGCCTGTTCGCGCGCCAGCGAGCCGCGCGCGTGGCGGCTCCGGGTCTCGACCGCGCGCAGCGACTGCGTGCGCTCGACGCCCTCGAGGGGTTGCTGCTGGAAAACGCCGAGGCGCTTGCCGCGGCGGTCGACGCGGACTTCCGCGGCCGCTCGAACGCCGAGACCCGGATGCTGGAAATATTTCCGTCGCTGGAGTCGGTGCGCCATGCCCGCCGCCACATCGCCTCGTGGATGAAGCCGCGCGCCGCGCGCACCACTTTCTGGTTCCTTCCCGGGCGCTCGCGCGTGCTGATGCAGCCCCTCGGCACGGTCGGCATCGTCGTTCCCTGGAACTACCCCATCTACCTGGCGATCGGGCCGCTGGTCTCGGCGCTTGCCGCGGGCAACCGGGCGCTGGTGAAGATGTCCGAGTCCGCCCCCGCGACCGGCGCGCTGCTGGAGCGCCTCGTGGCCGAGCGTTTTCCTGCCGAAGTGCTCGCGATCGTCAACGGCGGCGCCGAAGTCGGACGAGCGTTCGTAGCGCTGCCCTTCGACCACCTGCTGTTCACGGGGTCCACGGCAGTCGGGCGTGAGGTGATGCGGGCCGCGGCGGCCAACCTCACCCCGGTGACGCTCGAGCTCGGTGGCAAGTCGCCGGCGATCGTGGGACGCGGCATCGCGATCGCGGACGCGGCGGACCGGATCCTCTATGGCAAATGCCTCAACGGCGGGCAGACCTGCGTCGCACCCGACTACGCATTGGTGCCGGAGGAGCGGGTTGCCGCGTTCGTCGCGGCGGCCCAAGCTTCGGTCGCGCGCCTTTATCCGCGCCTGGGCGACAACGGCGACTACACGGCGATCATCTCCCCTGTCCATCGCGCGCGGCTCAGGGGCTACCTCGACGAAGCGCGCTCGCGCGGCGCCACCGTGATCGAGATCAATCCCGCGGGTGAGGAGCTTTCCGCCTCGCCCAAGCTGGCGCCGACGCTGGTGCTCGATGCGCCCGCGGACGCGCGGGTGATGACCGACGAGATCTTCGGCCCGATCCTGCCGGTGGTGCCATATCGCACACTGGACGATGCCATCGGCTACGTGAATGCTCGTCCCCGACCCCTCGCCCTCTATGTCTTCGACCACGACCGCGGGGCGATCGGCCGGGTGCTCGCAGAGACCCTGTCGGGCGGGGTGAGCGTGAACGAGACCCTCCTGCACCTCGCCCAGGACGACCTGCCTTTCGGTGGCGTCGGCGCGAGTGGCATGGGGGAGTATCACGGGCGTGCCGGCTTCGACACCTTCTCGAAGAAAAAGCCGGTCTTCTTCCAGTCGCGCTTCAATGGCCTGAAGCTTTTCCGCCCGCCCTACGGGCCGCGATTCGAAGCGCTGGTGCGCTTCCTGGTGCGCTGAGTTGCTGGCGCGGCGGCGATTCCTGCAGGTGGGACTGGCGGGAGTCGCCCTCCTCGGCGTCGCCCGCCTCATGCAGCGCCCTGAGATGCCCGCCTACTTTCGCGTCCTCGACGGTGGCAGCGCGCCGTTGATCCGCGCGTTGGTGCCGGTGGTGCTGGCGGGGTCGCTGCCGACGCGTGAGCCCGAGCGCGACGTCGCGATCCAGGAGGTAGTCGAGGCTTTCGACCGCGCGGTCGCCGGCCTCACCCCCGCCGTGCAGGGCGAGATCGATGACCTTCTGGGCGTGCTCTGCTTCGGTCCCACGCGCCTGGTGCTGACCGGCCTCTGGACTCCGATCGAGATGGCCGGCGGCGAGGAGATCGCGCAGTTCCTGACGCGCTGGCGAACCGGCCGCTTCGACCTTCTGCGCGCCGGCTACCAGGCGCTCACGCAGCTGATCCAGGCCTCGTGGTACGACAACCCAACCGCGTGGGCGGTGATCGGATATCCCGGCCCGCCGCAGATGCCGGGGCGCTCGTGAGCTTCCCGGACCCGATCCGACTCGGCATCGATCGCGGCTGGAAGGTGCTCGACGCGGCGGCGATGGAGCGCGACCAGGCACTCGAGTTCGACGTGGTCGTGATCGGCAGCGGCGCCGGCGGCGGAGTCTCCGCGGAAATCCTCACGCAGGCCGGCCTCAACGTCGCGATCGTCGAGGAAGGGCCGCTCGCCAGCTCCACCGAGTTCAAGATGCGCGAGCGCGAGGCATACCCGCGGCTCTACCAGGAGTCCGCCGGCCGCCAGACCAGGGACAAGGCGATCACCATCCTCCAGGGCCGCTGCGTCGGCGGCTCGACGACGGTCAACTGGACTTCGAGCTTCCGCACCCCGCCGCAGACGCTCGCGCACTGGCGCGCGGCCCACGGCCTCGCCTCGATGACCGAGGCGGCGATGCAGCCCTGGTTCGAGCGCATGGAAGAGCGCCTCGCGATCGCGCCCTGGCCGGTCGCGCCCAATGAGAACAACGATATCCTCCGCCGCGGCTGCGAGAAGCTCGGCTACTCGAGCGGCGCCATCGCACGCAACGTGAGCGGTTGCCTGAACCTGGGCTATTGCGGCATGGGTTGCCCGACCAACGCAAAGCAATCGATGCTGGTGACGACCATCCCCGCGGCGCTCGACCGCGGCGCCACGCTGGTGCAGCGGGCGCGCGTGATGCGGTTCGCGTTCGACGGCGACCGCGTGACCTCGTGCGAGGCGCGCGGCGTCGCTTCCGGCGGCGCCGAAGCGTCGCCCCATCGCCTCAGCCTGCGCGCACGCCACTTCGTGCTCGCCGCGGGCGCCATCGGCAGCCCCTCGATCCTCCTGCGAAGCCAGGCGCCCGACCCTGCCCTGACCCTCGGACGGAGAACCTTTCTTCATCCTGCGGTGGTGAGCGCGGCGGTGATGCCCAAGGCCGTGAACGGCTTCTACGGCGCACCGCAGTCGATCTATTCCGACCATTTCATCGAGGGTGTGTCCCCGTCGGGTCCGGCCGCGTTCAAGCTCGAATCCGGTCCCACGCACCCGATCCTCGTCGGAATCACGCTCCCCGGTTTTGGCGCCGCGCACTCGCAATTGATGGCCCGGCTGCCACACGTGCAAGTGGCGATCGCGCTCCTTCGCGACGGCTTCCACCCCGACTCCGCCGGCGGGCGCGTGCTGCTGCGCTCCGATGGCTCGCCGGTGCTCGACTATCCGATCTCGGAATACCTCTGGCAGGGCATGCGGCAGGCGCTGCTGGTGATGGCCGAGGTGCAGTTCGCCGCCGGCGCCGACCAGGTGCTGCCGGTCCACGAGGCGGCACGCCCGGTGCGCACCTGGCACGAAGCGCGCACGACGATCGAGGCGCTGCCGATGAAGGCGCTCGCCGCGCGGGTGATGAGCGCCCACGTGATGGGCGGCTGCGCCATGGGCGCCGACCCGCGCGAATCGGTGGTCACCGAGGCGGGTCGCCACCACCAGCTCGCCAACCTCTCGATCCACGACGGCTCGATCTTTCCCACCAGCCTGGGCGCGAACCCGCAGGTGTCGATCTACGCGCAGGCCGCGCGCATGGCCATGGGGCTGGCGGCGTCACTCACGCGCACCTGAACGGCGCCTCCGGCCTCCAACCCGGCAGGTAAAGGCTTTTGATCGCGCCGGTATAATGGTGTGTCCTGCTGAAGCAGCAATAAGGACACCGCCATGAGCGACAAGATCGCTCTCGAACTGCGCTACGGCGCCACCAATTACGCGCCGCTGCCGGTCGTGCTCTCTCGCGGCGAGGGCGTCTGGCTCTGGGATGACCAGGGCAAGCGTTACCTCGACATGCTCTCCGCGTACTCGGCGGTGAGCTTCGGCTACGGCCACCCGAAACTGCTCGCCGCACTCACGCACCAGGCGCAGCGCCTCGCCGTCACCTCACGCGCCTTCCACAGCGACACCCTCGGGCCCTTCCTCGCGAAGCTCTGCGAGATCACCGCCATGGACCGCGCGCTTCCGATGAGCACCGGCGCCGAAGGCGTCGAGAGCGCCCTCAAGTGCGCGCGCAAATGGGCGTACACGGTGAAGAAGGTCCCGGACGGCCAGGCCCGGATCATCACCTGCACGGGCAACTTCCACGGCCGCACCTCCACCATCGTCGGCTTCTCGACCGAGCCGCAGTATCGCGACCACTTCGGCCCCTTCAGTGGCGGCTTCGCCCACGTGCCCTTCGGCGATGCCGGGGCGCTGCGCCGCGCGATCACCCCGCACACCGCGGCGTTCCTGGTGGAGCCGGTCCAGGGCGAGGCCGGCATCATCGTCCCTCCCGAGGGCTACCTCACCGAGTGCCTGCGCATCTGCCGCGAGAGCAACGTGCTGATGATCGTGGACGAGGTGCAGACCGGGCTCGGGCGCACCGGCCGCGTCCTCGCCTGCCACCACGAGGGCGTTCAGCCCGACGCAATCATCCTCGGCAAAGCGCTCGGCGGCGGGCTGATCCCGGTGTCCGCGTTCTGCGCGCGCGAGGAGGTGATGGGTGTGTTCCGTCCCGGCGACCACGGCAGCACCTTCGGCGGCAACGCCCTGGGAGCCGCGGTGGGGTTGGCCTCGATCAATCTGATGCTCGAGGAGCGCCTCGCCGAGCGGGCGAAGGAGATGGGCGAATACCTGCTGGCGCGGCTGAAGTCGATCGCGAGCCCGGTGGTCACCGACGTCCGCGGCCTGGGACTTCTCATCGGGATCGAGCTTGACCCGAATCGTGTCTCGGCACGGCAGTTCGTCGAGACCCTCCTCAGGCATGGCGTGCTGAGCAAGGACACCCACGGTACGGTCGCGCGCTTCGCGCCACCGCTGATCATCGATCGGGAGCAGCTCGACTGGGGCGTCGAGCGCATCCGCGCCGCGCTGCGCGAGTACGGTCCGGTCTACGAAAAAGCGGCCTGACGGCCACCCATTCGATCGCCGCCCCGAGAAAGCCTCGGCGATTTCAGGTTCTTCAGCGACGGGCAGTCAGGTCTTCGTCGGGGAGTTCTTCACTTCGCGCCGCAGGACTTTGCCGACGTTGGTCTTCGGCAGCTCTTTCCAGAATTCGACGATCTTCGGGCACTTGTAGCCGGTGAGGAGTTGCTTGCAGTGCGCGATTACCTGCTCCCTGGTGAGCGCGGGGTCCCTGCGGACGACCGCCAGGCGCACCACCTCGCCCGAGTGATCGTCGGGAGCGGCCACGGCGCAGACCTCGAGCACGCCCGGCATCATCGCCACCACGTCCTCCACCTCGTTCGGGTACACGTTGAAGCCCGAGACCAGGATCATGTCCTTCTTGCGATCGACGATCTTCACGTAGCCTTCGGGCGTCATGAAGCCGATGTCGCCGGTGCGGAAGGCGCCGTCGGCGGTCATCACCTTGGCGGTCTCGTCGTCGCGCTTCCAGTAGCCCTTCATCACCTGCGGGCCGGCGATGCAGATCTCGCCTGTCTGGCCGATGGGCAGGGGGCGCGCCTCGTCGTCGCGGATGGTGATGATGGTCGAGGGCAAGGGCAGCCCGGCGTAGCCGTTGTACTCGGCGCCCTCCACCAGCGGATTCACGCAGGCGCCGGGCGAAGTCTCGGTGAGGCCATACGCCTCGACCAAAGGCCTGCCGGTGACCTGCTTCCAGCGCTCGGCCACGGCGCGCTGCACCGCCATGCCCCCGCCCAGCGACATCTTGAGCGACGAGAAGTCGATCTGCGCGAAGCCCGGGGTGTTCATGAGCGCGCTGAAGAGCGTGTTCACGCCGGTGAGGCAGGTGAAGCGATGCTTGCCCAGCTCCTTCACGAAACCGGGCATGTCGCGCGGGTTGGTGATGAGCACGTTCTGCGCACCGATCTTCATGAAGGCGAGGCAATTCGCCGTGAGCGCGAAGATATGGTAGAGCGGCAGCGCGGTGACGATCACCTCGCCGCCTTCCTTCATGCGCGAGCCCCACCAACCGGAGGTCTGCAGCAGGTTTGAAACGATGTTGCCGTGGGTGAGCATCGCACCCTTGGAAACGCCGGTGGTGCCACCGGTGTATTGCAGGAATGCGAGGTCGCCATGGTTGAGGGGCGGCTCCTCGATCTTCATTCCGCGGCCGGCGGAAAGCGCGTCCGCCATCGAGATCGTCCCCGCGAGGCTCCACTCGGGAACCATCTTCTTCACCCGCTTCACAACGTAGTTGGTGATGAGCGACTTGGGAAAGCCCAGGAGGTCGCCCAGCTGCGTGGTAACCACCTTGCGCACCTGGGTCTTGCCGATCACCGCCTGGAGCGTCTTGCAGAAATTCTCCAGGATCACGATCGCCTCGGCGCCGGAGTCGGTCAGCTGGTGCTCGAGCTCGCGCGGCGTGTAGAGGGGATTGCAGTTCACCACCACCAGCCCCGCGCGCAGCGCCCCGAAGAGAGCCACCGGATACTGCAGGCAGTTGGGCATCATGATCGCCACCCGCGCCCCGCGCGCGAGGCCCGCGCCCTGCTGCAGCCAGGCGCCGAAGTCGCGCGACAGCCGCTCGATCTCGGTGTAGCTGAGGGTGCGCCCCATGTTGGTGAAGGCCGGGGAGGATCCGTAGCGGGCGCAGCTTTGAGCGAAGATGTCGCGGACGCTCGCGAACTGGTGCGCATCGACCTCCGCGGCGACCCCCGGCGGATAGGAGGCGAGCCAGGGCCGCTCCATCGTCGTCTTCTCCTCCGCGATTGCGGTCATCGTGTTCACGTTCCTCTTGGCGGGCGTGTCGTGGAACTATACTTTGAATTTTCCTTCCGGAGGCCACATGAAGCGCAAGGCGAAATCCAGCAGCCAGTCCACCCAAGGCCCGAACGAAACGGCCGATGCGATCCGCGGCTCCGCGCAGAAGATCTGGCTCGCAGGCCTCGGCGCCTTCGCGCGCGCGAAGACCGATGGCCCGCGCATGTTCGAGGCGCTGGTCGAGCAGGGCCGCAGCATGGGCGCGCGCGCCGTGGGCGCGGCCGACGACGCGCTGAAGAACATCCGCGAGGCGAACTACGGCGGAGCCCAGTGGGGCAAGCTGGAGCAGGTCTTCGAGGACCGTGTGTCCAAGTCGCTCGGCCGCCTCGGAGTCCTCACGGCGCGCGACGTGGAAGCCCTCTCGAGGCAGGTGAACGACCTGAACGAGACGGTGAGGAAGCTCAAGAGCGCGGCCGGCGGCACCCGCGGCACCAAGGGCGGCAAGAAGGCCGCGCCGAAGAAGCACAAGGCGAAATCGAAGGCGAAGCGCGCTACTCCCGGGTGACCCGGTCGACCAGCCTGACGTAGGCCTCCATCGCCTTGTCGGTGGAGGTTCCCTTCAGCTTGGCCCACGCCTCGTATTTGGCGCGGTTCACGAAGTCGGTGAAGCCGGGCTTGTCGCCGGCCGCGTCGCCCTCGGTCGCCTGCTTGTAGTGGGCGTAGAGCTTCAACTTCATGTCGGGGCCGGGGTCCTTCGTGGCCTTGAGCACCTTGGCGGCGGCGGCATCGAACTTCTTCTTGAGATCGGACATGCTGTCTCCGGGGCGGAGGGATTCGCCGTCAGGTAAAGTTAGCCCAACCCGCCCGCCATGACAAACAGAGAGAAAATATCCGGCGTAGACACGGCGTGGCTGCGCATGGAGCAGCCGACGAATCTCATGATGATCGTGGGCGTCATGATGTTCGATCGCAGGGTGCGCGTGGCGGACCTGAAGCGCGTATTGGAGGCGCGCTGGCTGGGCTTTCGGCGTTTCCGCCAGAAGGCGGTGCAGGACGCGGGCGGCGCCTGGTGGGAGGAGGACGCCGGGTTCGACCTGCGTGCGCACGTGATCGGCGTGGACCTTCCCGGCAAGGCCGGCAAGGAGGAGCTGGAGGCGCTCGTAAGCGAGCTTGCCTCCACGCCGCTCGACTTCGACCGGCCGCTCTGGCAGTTCCACCTGGTGCGCAACTACACCAGCGGCTCGGCGCTCATCACGCGCATCCATCATTGCTACGCCGACGGCGTGGCCCTGGTCCAGGTGGTTCTTTCGCTCACGCACGCCACCGCCGAGGGCAGCCTCGCCCTGCCGCCCGAGGAGATCCAGGTGCCCGCCGCGGACGAGGGGGATTTCCTCGCGGCAATACTGAAACCGGTGACCGGTGCGCTCGCCAACGCCGCGAGCATCGGCCGCGGCATCCTCGAGCAGGGGCGTGGCCTCGCGTCCAATCCGCTGGCTGCCGCCGATGCCCTGCAGGAGGTGGCAAGGAAAGGCGTCGGCTTCGCGGGCGAGGTGGCAAAGCTCGCCCTCATGGGACGCGATGCCCCGACGCGCTTCAAGGGAACGCTCGGCACGCGCAAGCGGGTCGCGTGGGCCGATCCCCTGCCACTCGAGGAGGTGAAGATCGCGGGCAAGGCGCTCGGTTGCTCGATCAACGACGTGCTGCTGTCGATGGCCGCGGGGGCGCTGCGCGATTACCTGCAGGAAAAGGGCGATCCCGTCCAAGGCGTGGAGATCCGCGCCATCGTCCCGGTGAACCTGCGCCCCCCGGGCGAGGTGATGTCGCTCGGCAACCGTTTCGGTCTGGTGTTCCTCGACCTGCCGATCGGCATCGAGCATCCACTGGAAAGGCTCTACGAAGTCCGCAGGCGGATGCGCGCGTTGAAGGGCTCCTACCAGCCGGTGATCGCGCTGGGGCTGCTGAGCGCCGTTGGCCACGGCCCCAGAAGCCTCCAGGAGCAGGTCACCCACCTGCTCGGCAACAACGCGAGCGCCGTGATGACCAACGTGCCGGGCCCGCAGCATCCGCTCTACCTCGCCGGCCGGCGTATCGCCGAGCTCGACTTCTGGGTGCCGCAGTCGGGCGGCATCGGAATGGGCGTCTCGATCCTGTCCTACGATGGGCGCATCCAGTTCGGCGTGATCACCGATGCCGGTCTGGTCCCCGATCCCGACACGATCGCCGGGCGTTTCGGCCAGGAATTCGACAAGCTCATGTGGATCACGCTGATGAGCCCGTGGGGCGCTGCCGCGGTCGTCCCCGCGAAGGCGGGGACCCAAACACCCAAAATCCCCAAGCGCTTCAGGAATCTTTGAGCGCCGCGATCGCGTCCATCTCCACCAGGTAGCCGAAATGCAGCTTCGGCACCGGCACCACGGTGCGCGCCGGTTGGTGGGAGCCGAGCATCTCGGCATAAATCGCGTTGAACGCCGGCCAATGGGCGATATCGGCGATGTAGACCGTGGAGCGCAGGATCCGGTCACGCGCGCTGCCCGCGGCCTCCAGGACCGCGATCACGTTGGCGATCACCTGCCGCGCCTGAGCGTCAAAGTCGGCCAGCTTGCGATCCGGATCGCCGGGCACCAGCGGCAGCTGCCCCGCGACGTAGACCAAGCCCCCGTGGACGATGGCCTGCGAGTAGTGGCCGCGCGCGGCCGGAGCGGCGGTGGTCGTGATCGCCTTCATGTTCGTCTCCCGGAAAAGCAAACGGGCCGGTTGCCTGCCCCGGCCCGCCACTCTCGTCCGTCAATCGGCCGGCCGGAGCCGGCGTCCCCTTCTATTTGAGATGCTTGGAAACCAGCTTGGTCATCTCGAACATCGAAACCTGCTTCTTGCCGCCGAAAACTTCGCGCAGCTTGTCGTCGGCATTGATCATGCGGCGGTTGGTCTTGTCCTGCAGGTTGTTCTTCTTGATGTAGCCCCAGAGCTTGCTGGTGACCTCGGTGCGCGGCATGGGGCTGTTGCCCACGACGGCTGCCAGGGTGGAACTCGGATTCATCGGCTTCATGAAGGCCGCGTTCGGCTTCCTCTTGGTGGCGGGTTTCTTCGCCTTGGCCGCCGGCCTCTTCGCTGCGGCTTTCTTCATCGGGCTCTTCTTCGCGGCCGGCTTCCTGGCCGCCGGTTTCTTCGCAGGGGACTTCTTGGATTTCTTAGCTGCCATTGAGAATCCTCCAAATCTGTTGACGTTGCCTTCGGTCATCCCGCCCCTATGGCGCGACAGCGAGAGGATGCACAAGGCCAAAACGCCTTGTCAACCTTTTTCACTCGAAGCAAGCGCTTTTTCCCTCTGACGTGGCCGTTGCGCAACACTGTCACTCGATCTCGGCGCGCGCGGCCGCGACGTCGATCGCCTCCATGGCGTCGCGCGGTTTGATCTTCGCGGCCCGGGCATAGAGCGTTCCCGCTTCCTCGACGCGGCTCTTGCCGTGGAGCATGACGAGGCCGTTGGCGGCCTCGATGCAGGCGATGGGCGAATCGGGTGCGAGCTCGAGCGCCTTGCGGAAATGCTCCTCGCCCGCATCCTTCTTCGCCCCGTAGGTGAGTCCGCCGACGAGCGCACCCACCTTGTCGATGATCTCGGCGTGGAACGCGCCCATCGCGATATGGGCGTCGGCATGCTTCGGCTCCAGCTTGAGGGCGGCCGCCAGCGCGGCGCGGATCTTCCCCCCATAGCCCTGGGCCAGCGCCTTGGTGACCGAAATGCGCTGGCTGTAACGCCCTGCCGCATAGGCGTAAAGGTAGTGCGCGTTGGCGTTCTTCGGCTCCGCCCTCGCCTGCGCCTCGGCGCGCTTCATCACTTCCTCGAAGAGCGCGATCTTCGCCGCCTCCTTCGGCTCCACCCCGTTGGCGTAGATCGCCTGCGCTTTGTTGGCCGCGTTGATTCCGGCGCCTCCCGCCTCGAGCCCTGCGGCCACCGCCTCGGCGAACTTGCCCTGGTGGAAAAGGCGCCAGGCCTGCTGTGCGCCGACGTCCTTCGGATAGGGCTCGCAATCGCCGCGGTGCAGCCGATCCCAGTTTTTCTTCAGGGTGTCACCCGGATAGGCGAACGCCTTTTCGGGGTGCGCAAACACCTTCCATCTAGCGGTCTTCACGGACTCCTCCGTTCGTCAGTCGATGTAATTGCGGCTCAGGCGGTCGAGGTGCTCGCGCGCCTCGCCCAAGAGGTACGGGGCGATGAGGGCCATGACCTGGTAGGCGCCGCGGCCAAGGTCGCCGTCGCCTCCGGGCGCGCGGCCCCGGGCCCCTGCCCGCAGCGCCTGGAAGCTCAACCAATAGGTCGCCACCAGCAATACATTGCCGGCGAGGGTGCGAACCTCTTCGGGGCGCGCCCGCATCGCCCGGGCGCCGACCAGGCCCTCGCACAGCGCGACCACGACCGCGAACTTGCGCTCGACGATGCGCGCGAAGTGCTCGCGGAGCTTGCGGCTGCGCGACAACAGGTCGTCCAAATTCCCGTACAGGAAGCGGTATTCCCAGATTGCCTCGAGCATCAGGTGCAGGTAGAGCCAGAGGTCCTCGATGGCGTCGGCGCCGCCGGCGTTCGTACGCGGCTCCACGTCGATCCGCACCTCGAAGCGCGCGAACAGCTCCTCCACGATCTGGTCCTTGTTGCGGAAGTGGTAGTAGAGGTTGCCCGCGCTCATGTCCAGCGCGATCGCGATGGTGCCGATGGTGACCCGCGACTCGCCCATCTCGTTGAACAGTCTCAGGCTCTCGGCGAGGACACGGTTGCGCGTGCGCTGCGTGCGAAGCGCGTTGCCGTCGAGCGGCGTTTCCGAATCCCTGCGCATGGCGGGGAAGCCTATCACGGGGCATGTCGGGACCCTCTCCCAAGGGAGAGGGAGCGAACGTGGGATACGTTTTCGCGGACCTGAGGCGTTCCTTTAGGCTCGGGCGCGGACGCGGCGAAGCTGGTCGACGCTCTGCTGCAGGCCGGCGACCTGGCGGGAGAGCGCGCGCACGTCGCGAGCGGTGGGGATGCCGAGCTTCGAGATCACGCGGGTCACGCGGTCCTGGAACACGCGCTCGAACTGGGTGACGGCGCCGGCTGCAATCGAACGCGCCTCGCCGGCACGGAACATGACGGCCTCGCGGGCGCTGCGCGTGCCGGCGAGGGCAAGCCTGCGGCCCTCCTTGCGGAGCGCGTGGCCGCGGTAAATCAGCGCCTGGAGGGCGGCGGACGCGTTGGCGGGCGCAGCCTGCAGCGTCTTCACAGAGGAGGAGCGTGTCGTTCGGGCGGTGCGAGTGGTGCGTTTGTTGCGGGTCATGGAGTGTCCTTTCGCGGAAGCAATGGATAGGCAGACAGTCGCAGGATAGGCGGGATGTTTAGAGCAATCGCCCTAAAGTTGGGGACGGGAAGCGGCGTGTATCATTCGCCGAAAACAAGAATTACCTTGGGGGAGATGGCCATGACGTATTTCGTGACCGGCGGCACCGGCTTCATCGGCCGGTTCCTGATCGACCGCCTCATCCGGCGCGAGGGCACGATCCATGTGCTGGTGCGCAAGGGCTCGGTGAAGAAGCTGGACGAGCTGCGCGCGCGCTGGGGCGGGGACGACAGGCGCGTCGTGGCGATCGTGGGCGACCTTGCGAAGCCGAAGCTGGGAATCGCTCCCGCTGACCTGGCAAGGCTGAAGGGCAAGGTGAAGCACTTCTTCCACCTCGCCGCGATCTACGACCTCGCCGCGGACGCCGAGAGCCAGGAGAAGGCCAACATCGACGGCACGCGCCACGCGGTCCAGGCCGCCGAGGCGATCAACGCCGGCTGCTTCCATCACACCAGCTCGATCGCCGCCGCCGGCCTCTACGACGGCGTCTTCCGCGAGGACATGTTCGACGAGGCCGAGGAGCTCGACCACCCCTACTTCCGCACCAAGCACGACTCCGAGGGGATCGTGCGCACCGAGTGCAAGGTGCCGTGGCGCGTCTACCGACCCGCGATCGTCGTCGGCCATTCGCAGACCGGAGAGATCGACAAGATCGACGGCCCCTACTACTTCTTCAAGCTGATACAGAAGATGCGCAACGCGCTGCCCCCGTGGATGCCGACGGTGGGCATCGAAGGCGGCCGCATCAACATCGTGCCGGTGGATTTCGTGGTCGACGCCATGGACCACATCGCCCACATGAAGGGCCTCGACGGGCATTGCTTCCACCTCACCGATCCCGAGCCCAAGCGGATCGGCGAGATCCTCAACGTTTTCGCCAGGGCGGCCCATGCACCGCAGATGACGATGCGGCTGAACGCGAAGATGTTCAGCTTCATCCCTTCCTTCGTGGTCGATTCGATGATGGGCCTCGCACCGGTGCGGCGCATCCAGAAGCAGGTCCTGGCCGACCTCGGGATCCCCAAGGACATGTTCACCTTCGTGAACTATCCCACCCGCTTCGATAGCCGCGAGACCGAGAAGGCGCTCAAGGGATCGGGCATCGCCGTGCCTCGCCTGGACGACTACGCATGGCGCCTGTGGGACTATTGGGAACGCCACCTCGATCCCGACCTCTTCATCGACCGCTCGCTCGCGGGGAAGGTGAAGGACAAGGTGGTGGTGGTCACCGGCGGCACCTCAGGCATTGGGGAAGCCACCGCGTACAAGCTCGCCGAGGCGGGGGCCAGGGTGGTCGTGGTGGCGCGCGACCCGCAGAAGGCGGGCCCGGTGATCGACCGCATCAAGGCCATGGGAGGCGCCGCGAAGTTCGTCTCCTGCGACCTCGCCAGCATCCCGGATTGCGACAAGCTCGTGGCCGCGGTCTTGAAGGAATTCGGCCGCATCGACTATCTGGTCAACAATGCCGGGCGCTCGATCCGCCGCGGGATCGCCTCGTCGTACGACCGCTTCCACGACTTCGAGCGCACGATGCAGCTGAACTACTTCGGCAGCCTGCGCCTCATCATGGGCTTCATGCCGACGATGGTGGCGCAGGGCGGCGGCCACATCATCAACATCTCTTCAATCGGCGTGCTGACGCGCGCGCCGCGCTTCTCCGCGTACGTGGCCTCGAAGGCGGCGTTGGACGCGTTCAGCGACTGCGCCGCGAGCGAGTTCATCGACAACAACGTCCACTTCACCACCATCAACATGCCGCTGGTGAAGACGCCGATGATCGCGCCCACCAAGCTCTACGACCACCTGCCCACCCTCACCCCCGAGCAGGCGGCGGACCTGGTGGTGGAAGCCATCGTCTACAAGCCGGTGCGCATCGCCACGCGCCTGGGAATCTTCGGCGAGATGCTGCACGCCGTGGCGCCAAAGGTCACCCAGATCGTCCTCAACACCGCCTTCCGCATGTTCCCGGACTCCGGCGCCGCGCAAGGCAAGAAGAAGGATGGCGAGGCACCGGAAGTCGAGCTCACCCCCGAGCAGATGGCGTTCGCCCAGATAACCCAGGGCATCCACTGGTAGACCATGGCCACTCCCCTACGCGCCGGCGACCCGGCACCCGAATTTTCCGGCGTTACCACCGACGGCAAGCGCGTATCCCTTGCAGACTATCGCGGCCGGAAGCTGGTGATGTACTTCTATCCGATGGACGACACCCCCGGCTGCACCAAGCAGGCATGCTCGCTTCGCGACCACAACGCCGAGATCGCGGCCAAGGGCTCCGCGGTTCTGGGAGTGTCCACGCAGGCGGAGGACTCGCACCGCAGGTTCACCGAGAAGTACAAGCTCAACTTTCCGCTGCTCGCCGATACCGACGGCGCCGTGGGCCGAGCCTACGGCACGCTGGGCGGCCCGGGGCTGCTCTCGAAGCTCAAGTCGGCCGTCGGCATGGCCGACCGCGTGACGTTCGTGATCGACGAGAAGGGCCGCATTGCGCACGTGATCGACCGTCCCGACGTGGCGAACCACGCTGAAGAGGTCCTTGCTCTGCTCTAACGCGCAGGCGGCGCGCCGGCCTCGCGTAGCTCGGCCAGCAACGTTTCGAAAAGCTTGTCGGAGGCGAGGATGGAGATATGGCCGTGGCCGGCCAACGCGATGTTCTTCGCCCACGGCAAGCGGCTCGTATCCTGCGGCGCCACCAGGTTGTCGTGCACCGAGTAGATCGACGTCACCGCGATCCCGGGACCGGCTGTGCCCTCACGGCCGGCCAGCGCGGTCAGGAACGCGCTTCCCCTGCACATCTGGCTCGCGTTCTCGCCGAGGCCCAGCCGGGCCAATGCCGTCCCGTGATGCGGGCTCGCGATGGTGATGACGCGCTCGACATCCGCGCAGCCGCGGTTGGCCAGCATGAGGCGGGTCGCGAGGCCGCCCATGCTGTGCGCGACGATCACCACCTTGCGCCCGGTCGCGTGCGCCACTCGATCCACTTCGGTCGCGATGCCCTCCTCGATCCGCTCGATGGGCGCGAACCAGGACCGCAGGTTGGGAGTGAATATCGGGTCGATGCCGGCGGCCTCGAGCCGGGCGAGCAGCCCGCGAAAGGTGCCGCGATTCACGAAGTAGCCGTGCACCAGGATGACTGCGGGATGGGTGAGCGGCATCGGCTCGGGATCGGCGCGCATCACGCGCGCCTCCCACGGCAGACCGACCAGGTTCAACAGCACCAGCGCGCGCCATTCCCGCAGCACCATGGCGGCGGTCGCGGCCAGGCCCAATTGCTGCGCCGGCTCGCGCGGCGAGCGATGCCAGCACGAAATCGCCATCGAGGTGCACACGATCGCGAGGCGCACGCCGAAAGCGAGGATCGCCACCAGCGCGGCGATCGACCCGGCGCTCCAATCGTGACGGATCGCGAGCCACGCGCCGAGCGCCGCGTAGGAAGCGAGCTCGGCGAGATGCGAGGCGAGGAAAAGGCGGGCAAGCATGGCGGCGCGAGTATATGCCCCGGGAGTGCGCGACCCCCATGCTAAGATTCGCGCCACTTCCCGCCTCGCTCGCCTCGCTCGCCTCGCAGAATCGCGCATGCCGCTGCACGCCGCAACGATCTTCCTCAGCGCGTTCCTGCTCTTCCTCGTCCAGCCGCTCCTCGCCAAGCAGATACTGCCGTGGTTCGGGGGCGCCGCGATCGTCTGGACGCTCTGCATGGTCTTCTTCCAGATGGCCCTGCTGCTGGGATATGCCTACGCGCACTGGCTCACCAGCCGCGTGAGCGCCCGCCGCCGGGCGGCGATCCACATCTCGCTCCTCGCCGCGAGCCTCGCGTTCCTGCCGATCGCGCCGGATGCGACCTGGAAGCCCGCGGGCGGCGACAACCCGGTGCTGCGCATCCTGGCGCTGCTCTTCGCCACCATCGGCCTGCCCTACTTCCTGCTCTCGTCCACGAGCCCCCTGGTGCAGGCGTGGTTCGCGCGCGCCTTCCCGGGCTCGAGCCCCTATCGCCTGTTCGCGCTTTCGAACTTCGCCTCGATGCTCGCCTTGCTGGGCTACCCGTTCCTGTTCGAGCCCTGGTTCACCAATCCGCAGCAATCGACCTGGTGGTCCGCAGGCTATGCCGTCTTCGCACTGCTTTGCGCGGGGCTCGCGTGGTCGAGCCGCTCGCTGCCGGAGCTCGACGTCGCCGGCGGCCAGCTCGCGGCCACCGCCGAGGAGCCGGCGCCGCGCGGCCGCCAGATCGCGCGCTGGCTGGCGCTGTCCACCCTCGGCTCGGTGGTGCTGCTCGCGGTCTCGAACCACCTCACCCAGAACATCTCGTCGATTCCGCTCCTGTGGGTGATACCGCTGGCGGTCTACCTGCTCACGTTCATCCTCTGCTTCGAGGGAAGCGACTGGTACCGCCGCGACATCTACCTCGGCAGCCTCGCGTGGCTCCTCTGCGTGATGGCCTGGTTCCTGGCGGACAAGAGCCTGCAATTCGAGCTCCTGTGGCAGATCGCGGTATTCACGGTCGGGCTCTACTTCGTCTGCATGTTCTGCCATGGCGAGCTCGCCCGGCGCCGCCCGGGAACGAGGCACCTCACGCTTTTCTATCTCGTCGTCTCGCTGGGCGGCGTTTTCGGCGGCGTGCTGGTGGGAATCGTGGCGCCGATCGTGCTGCCGGGCTACCTGGAGCTCGAGATCGCGTTGGTCGCGGTCGCCGCGGCAGCCCTCGCGACGAACCTCGAGCGGCCCGCGCCGATACTCGCGATGCTGGTCGCGGTGGTGGGCGCGACGTTCGCGGCGCTCGCCTGGCGCATTCATACCTTCACCGAAGACACCGTTTTCATCACCCGCAATTACTACGGGGTCGTGCGGGTGAAGGAGAACACCGCCAGCATCGGGGACGTGGATACCCGCTACCGCTCGCTGGTGCATGGGGCGATCCTGCATGGAGAGCAATGGCTGACGGAGAAATACCGGCGCTCGGCGACCACCTACTACAAGACCACCTCGGGGATCGGGCGCACCCTCCTCGCCTTCGAAGGCAAGCCCATCAAGGTGGGGGTGATCGGACTGGGCGCCGGATCACTCGCGGTCTATGCCGACGCCGACGACACCTATCGCTTCTACGACATCGATCCCAGCGTGATCCGGGTCGCGCGCACCTGGTTCACGTACCTCGGCGATGCGCCGGGGAAGATCGAGACGGTCCTCGGGGACGCGCGACTGAGCCTCGAACGCGAGGCGCCCCAGGGTTACGACGTGATCGCCGTCGACGCCTTCTCGGGGGATTCGATCCCGGTGCACCTCATCACGGTCGAGGCCTTCACCGAGTACCTGCGGCACCTGAAGCCCGAGGGCGTGATCGCCTTCCACGTCTCCAACCGCTTCCTCGATCTGAAGCCGGTGCTCCTCGCGATCGCCGAGAAGCACGGCCTCGAATACGCCTACCTGCATGAGACCGGGGACAACGGCGGTACCACCAGCGACTGGGTGATCATCACCCGCCACAAGCCGTTCATCCTGCGGCAAGACATGGTCGAAGCGACGCAGCCGGTGGCGCCGCGGCCCGACTGGCGGCTCTGGACCGATTCCTATAACAATCTTGTGCAGGTCTTCAAATACTGAGCAGGAACGACGGTGGGTTCAGCCGCCCAGCGCGGCGGCCACGCGCTCGGCGATCATCGCGCTCACCCGCTCGTTGGCCTCCAGCGTCACCCCCGCGATGTGCGGGGTGAGCAGCAGGCGGGGCGCGCCCACGAGGGGTGAACCCGCGACCAGCGGCTCGTTGTCGAACACGTCGAGCGCCGCGCCCCCCAGCCGTCCCTCGCGCAGCATCGCCGCCAGCGCCGTCTCGTCCACCAGGCCCCCGCGCGCAGTGTTGATCAGGACCGCGTCGCGCTTGAGGAGCGCGAGCCGGTCCCGCGAAAGGAGTCCGCGAGTCTCCGCGGTGAGCGGCACGTGCAGCGACACGACGTCGCTTTCGCGCAGGAGCTGGTCCATGTCGGATTGCCGCGCACCGCATTCCGTCCACACGGCATCGCCCGGCGACACCATGGCGTCATGGGCCACGACGCGCATGCCGATGGCGTTCGCCTTGCGCGCGGTGAGCCGGCCGATGCTGCCGAAGCCCACGACGCCCAGGACCTTCCCGGCGGCCTCGCGCCCCTGGGAGAGCATCTGCCGCGGCCAGGTGCCCGCCTCCACCGCGCGGGTCGAGAAGTAGGCGCCGCGCAGCAGCATCAACGCGGCGGTGACCACGTATTCCGCCACCGATTCGGCGTTCGCGCCGGCCGCGGGTATCACCTCGATGCCACGCGCCGAGCAGGCAGGCAGATCGATGTTGTCCAGGCCCACTCCGAGGCGCCCCACCACGCGCAGCGACGTGGCGGACTCGAGCAATTGCCCGCGCACCTGGGTGCGATTGCGCACGATCCAGGCCTCCGCGAAGGCAAGCGCCGCTTCGAGGGCGGCGGCATCGTCCACCAGCGTGGGGCGGTAATCGACGTCGAACCGGGCCTGGAGGCTCTTCACCGCCGGCTCGTCCATGAACTCGCTGATCAGGATGCGTTGGGCCATGCGCCCAAGTGTAGCTGCTTGATTCAGCGCCGCGCCAGATAAGCCGTCACTTCCTCGCGGTCATGGAATAGCTGCTTCATGCGCAGGTAGTAGCCACTGCCTCCGAGCGCCTCGTCGATGATCGCGCGGCAGCGCTCGAGCTCCTCGAAGCGCTTCTTCATCGGCAGCTTGAGGTTGAAGATGCTCTCGCGAGCCCAGCCCTCTGCGATCCATTTCGCCACCAGCCTGGCGATGCGCGACGGGCTCTCCACCATGTCGCAGACCATCCATTCGACCGGATCGGCCGGGCGATAGTGGAAGCCGTCGTCGCGCCGATGCTTCACCTGGCCGCTTTCCATCAGCGCCGCGTCCATGGGACCGTGGTCCACCGCCGTGACCATGAAACCCCGTTGCACCAGCTGCCAGGTCCAACCGCCCGGCGAGGCGCCCAAGTCCACGGCCGTCGTCCCCGGCTCGAAGGACCGCGCGGCGGCGAACTCCATCATCGCCTCGGCGAGCTTGAGGGTGGAGCGGGAGGGCGCGGCGGCCGGCATGCGCAGCCGCGGGATTCCCATCGGCCAGGCCGAGCTGTTGCCGACCCGCGAGACCCCGACGTAGCACGCGAGACCGCCCACGAAGAATACGTGCAACCGGTCTGGCGCCTCGGAATCGTCGAGGATGACGTTCGCTTTGCGCAGCGCCTTCTCGAGGTGCGGCGTGAGCGGGCGCGTGAGGGTTGCGAGCGACTTGCCGTCGTTGGTGTCGGGCATCTCCATCAGCAGGCCGGCGAAGGACGTGCCGAGCGCCTTGACGGCCCGGACGATCGGGGTCACCCGGTCCGCTTCGGGAAGCCCGGCGAGGAGCTCGCTCGCGCGCACCATCTGCCGCGGAAAGACGAGCCGCGCGAACTCGAGGTGCTCGCCCATCTCCGCGCCCATCGGGTCCTGGTGCGCCTTGAAGACCGCGAAACCGCTCTCCGGCTTGGCCTTCACGAAGCCGTCGACGCCCATCTCCGCGGCGAGCGCGGTGATCTCCTGGGCACATTCCTTCTCGAAACCGGCGCGGCAGTAGAGAAGGAGCTGGGCGGGCCTCACGCGGAACGGGCGTGCCGGAAGAGGCGGAAGAAATTCTCCGTCGTGGCGCGCGCGATGTCCTCGAAAGGCATTTCCCGGAGCCGGGCGACCTCCTCCGCGACGTGCCTTACGAAGGCGGGCTCGTTGGTCTTGCCGCGATGCGGCACGGGGGCGAGGTAGGGCGAATCGGTCTCGACCAGCATGCGCTCGAGCGGAACGCGGCGCGCGACCTCCTTCAGCGGCGCGGCGTTCTTGAAGGTGACGATGCCTGAGAAGGAGATGTGGAAGCCGAGGTCCATGGCCGCGCGAGCGACCTCCCACGTTTCGGTGAAGCAATGCATGACGCCGCCTACTTCGTCCGCATGCTCCTCTTTCATGATCCTCAGGGTGTCCTCGGCCGCGGCGCGGGTGTGGATCACCAGCGGCTTGCCGCAGGCGCGTGCGGCGCGGATGTGGTTGCGAAAGCGCTCGCGCTGCCAATCGGTATCGCCCTCGACGCGGAAGTAGTCGAGGCCGGTCTCGCCGATCGCGATCACTTTCGAGTCGTCGGCCAGCGCGAGGAGCTCTTCCACGCTCGCCTCGCGCCCGTCGCGCTGCTCGTCGGGATGCACCCCCGCGGAGCACCACACGTTGGGAAGCTTTCCCGCCACGCGGCGAACCGCGGGATAGGTCTGGAGTGTCGTGCTGATGGTAAGGGCGTGCGTGACGCCGTTGTCCTCCATTCGCGCGAGGATCGCGGGAAGGTCGGCATCGAGCTCCGGAAAATCGAGGTGGCAGTGCGAATCGACGAGCATGATTGACGCATTTTACCGGGTAGCCGCTCCCGGCCCCGCGAGGAACGACGTCGAAGTTGCCGCGGCTAGATGGTGTGGGTCGGGCGGGAGGATTGCAGCGCGCCGGCGAGCAAACCCTCGACGCGCTTCTTGAGATCGCGCCCGGCCTCGCTGTCGTTCAACTGGACACCGATGCCCTGGGGCCGGTTGCCGGTGCTGTGCGCCGGATTGATCCAGGCGACGTTGCCCTGCAGCGGGATCTTGTTCGGATCTTCCAGCAGCGTGAGCAGGATCAGGATCTCGTCGCCCAGCGCGTGGGAGCGATTGCTGGGAAGGAAGATTCCGCCGCCCTTGAGGAGCGGAATCCAGGCGGCGTAGAGAGCCGACTTGGAGCGGATCACCAGGGTGAAGACTCCGGGGCGGGCCGCGGCGGCATCGGAAGCGGCGTCGGTCATGGCGAGCGAGCGGATGTGGCCCGATTGTAGGCCATCAAAAGGTGCTCGGTCACCAGCCGCGGGTTGAGCGGATGTGCGGCAAGGCTGCGTGCGGAAGCGAGCTCGCGGTCGAAAGCGAAGAGCGCCTCGACCTCCGCGGATTTCGCCTTGGCATGCAGCGCCGCGAGGTGCTCCGCGTGGTGGCGGACCTCTCCCCCCATCTTCACGCGGACGAGATCCTGGATCCAGGTCTGCATCCAATGGATGGTTCGCTCTACCGAGTTACGATCGATGGCGGTGGCGAAGGCGAGCGGATCGGCGCCACCAGGCCGTGCGAGCTCGCCCACGAGGCGCCTGCGAAGGATCTCCTCCTCGGGTTGCGCGAGCTCCACGGCGAGCAGCGGCGCGCCTCCCGCGATGGCGAGTGCACTTTCGGCGTTTGCAATTCCCTGCGCGCGAAGCCATGCAAGCGCCACATCGCGTGGCGGCATCGGCAGGGCAAGCTTGCGGCAGCGGCTGCGGATGGTGGCGAGGAGCCTGGCGGGCCGGTCGCTCACCAAGGCAATGATCGTGGCGGGCGCAGGCTCCTCGAGTGTCTTGAGGAGCGCGTTCGCCGCGGCGGGCTGCATGGCTTCCGCGGGCCGCATCACCAGCACGCGAAAGCCGGCGCGGTGCGTAGTGAGCGAGACGAAGTCGGCCAGCGCGCGGATCTGGTCGATCTTGATCAGGAGGCTCCTGGCTTTCTCGGCTTTGGCGCCCTCAACCTGTCCCGCCGCCGCCTCGGGGACATCGCCCTCCTCATCGGCGATCGCCTCGGGCACGATCTCGCGAAAATCGGGATGGTTGCCCTGCGAGAACCAGTGGCACGAAGGACAGGCGCCGCAGGCGAGTCCCGCCTGGGGTGCCTCGCACAAGGCGCTCGCCGCTAGGGCGCGCGCGAACTCGGCCTTGCCGGTGCCCGACGGGCCGTGGATGAGGAGCGCGTGCGGAAAGTGCGAGCGGTCGGCGAGCAGCTTCTGGAGGACGGCTCGGTGCCAGGGCAGCGCCGTCACGGGAATGCCCTGGCGAAGGCCGCGCCGAGATCCTGCCGGACCTCCTCGATATCGCGGCCCGAGTCGATCACGTGGAAGCGGTAAGCATGCTGCCGCGCGCGCTCGAGGTACGCCTTGCGCACGCGCATGAAGAAGTCTGCCCGCTCGCGCTCGAACTTGTCGGGATCGGCGCTGCGCGCGCGCTGGCGCCCATACGCCACCGCGGGATCGAGGTCGAAGAGGAACGTGGCATGCGGCTGCAGCTCGGGATGGACCAGTCCTTCAAGTGCCACGATGCGTTGCGGATCGAGGCCCTGGCCGCCGCACTGGTAGGCGTAGGTGGAATCGCTGAAGCGGTCGCAGAGCACCCAGCTGCCGGCCTGGAGCGCAGGCTCCAGGACCGCCTCCAAATGGGCGCTGCGGTCGGCGAACATCGCGAGCGCCTCGGCGAGCGGCGTGGTGTGATGGTGCAGCACCACTTCGCGCAGCTTCTCGCCGAATGGGGTGCCTCCCGGTTCGCGCGTCACCAGCACGTCGTGCCCCCGGGCACGCACCAGGTCGCGCAGGAATTCGACGTGGGACGATTTGCCGGCACCGTCGATGCCTTCGAGGGTGATGAACTTGCCGCGCGCCATCATCGCTTCAGCTGGTACCTGGTCACCGCGCGATTGTGCTCCTCGAGCGTGCGCGAGAACTGGTGGGTGCCGTCGCCCTTGCCGACAAAGTAGAGCATGTCGGTCTGCGCAGGATTCACCGCGGCCTGCAGCGACCCGGCGCCGGGCATGGCGATGGGCGTAGGCGGCAAGCCGTCGCGGGTATAGGTGTTCCAGGCGGTATCGGTGGTCAGGTCCTTCTTGCGGATGTTGCCGTCGTAGGCCTCGCCCATGCCGTAGATCACCGTGGGATCGGTCTGCAGCCGCATGCCTCTCCTCAGCCGGTTGGTGAATACCGAGGCCACCAGCGGCCGCTCGGCGGCGACTCCGGTCTCCTTTTCCACGATGGAAGCGAGGATCAACGCCTCGTACGGCGTCTTGAGCGGGAGATCCGCGGCCTTCGACTGCCACGCCTCGTCGAGGCGCTTCTTCATCGCCCCATGGGCGCGCTTCAGGATCTCTGCGTCGGTAGTGCCCGGCGCGAAGCGATAAGTGTCAGGGAAGAGCCATCCCTCGAGCGGGCCGGGAGCGCCGACGGCGGCGCGAATCTCGGCATCGCCTTTTCCGGCGAGCGTCTGCTTCACGGGCGCCTCCTTCGAAAGCTGCGCCATCCACTGCCTCAGGGTCGTTCCCTCGATGAAGCGCACCTCGATCATCATCACGTCGCCGCGCGCGAGCTTGTCGAGGATCTCCAGCGGCGTGGGCGGCTTTTCCAGCCGGTAGGTGCCCGCCTGGATGGACGGCGTGCGGTTGAGGATCCGCGCGAGAATCAAGAGGGAGTGCGGATCCGGCAGAAGGCCCTCGTCGGCGAGCTGCCTGGACACGGTCTTCAGGCCCGCGCCGGTCCTGACGGTAAAGTCGAACGGCGTGTGCGGCAGCGAGAGCGGCTGGGTCACGAACCATGCGAGCCAGCCGCCGGCGGCGATGGCGCCGAGCACCGCGAGGACAAAGATCGACTTAGGCGCGCGCATCGGCTTCGGCCAGCATCGACTGCACGCGACGCGCCACCGGCCCCACGGGCCACGTGCGCTCTCCGAGCGCGGTCACCGGCCAGGCACCGATGAGACTGTTGGTAAGGAAGAGCTCGTCGGCGGATTCGATCGCGCGCCAGTCGAGGTCGACCACCTCGACGGCCGCGAGCATCTCGCGCACGCGCTCGCGCTGGGCGCCGACCACGCCGCAGCGCGAAAGGTCGGGCGTGGCCACGCGTCCCGCGCGTACCGCGAAGATGTTGGTCATCGTGCCCTCGATCACCCGGCCGCGCGCGTCGGCGATGAGGCCCTCGGCAATGGCGGCATCGTCCCATTCGCTGCGCGCGAGCACATTCTCGAGGCGGTTCAAGGTCTTCGCACCCGCAAGGCGGGGCTGCTGCGAAAGCACGAGGTCGCACCGCCGCACGCGAACGCCGCCCTCCCCGTCGTTGCCACGGGCCGGCTGCGGAAAGGCGGCGACGATCCGCACGCACCTTGCTTTCTCGGGTATCGAGTAGCCGCGCGCCGAGGTCCCGCGTGTGACGATGACCTTGGCGACGGCATCGGCAGGCGCGACCGCCGCGATCTCGTCGAGCAGCACGCGCTCTTGCGGCAGCTCGAGGCGGAGCAGCGCGCAATCGGCCGCAAGCCGCCGGTAGTGCCAGGTCCAGTTGAGCGGCCGGGACGATCGGACTGCGACGGTGCGGAACACGCCATCCCCGAAGGCGAGGCCGCGATCGGTGGCGGCGACGCGATCGCTGGCGACACCGTCGACGAGGACGGCCGCCGCGCCCACCGCGTCAGTGATGGCGGCGGAACGCGAGCGTTCCGTTGGTGCCGCCGAAGCCGAAGGAGTTGGAAAGCGCGACCTCGATCTTCATGTCGCGCGCGGTGTCCGGAACGTAGTCGAGATCGCAAGCGGGATCGGACGTCAGGATGTTGATCGTCGGGGGCGAGACCTGGTGGTGCACCGCGAGCGTGGCCACGACCGCTTCTACGCCCCCCGCCGCCCCGAGGAGGTGGCCGTGCATGCTCTTGGTCGAGTTGACCGCGAGCTTGTACGCGTGCTCGCCAAAGGCGGCCTTCATCGCCGCGGTCTCGTTGGCGTCGCCCAGCGGCGTGGAGGTGCCGTGGGCGTTGATGTACTGCACTTCATCGGAATTCACGCCCGCATTGCGCAGCGCCGCAAGCATCGCCCGCCGTGGCCCATCCATGTCCGGCGCGGTGATGTGGTTGGCATCGGCGCTCATCCCCATGCCCGAGAGCTCGGCGTAGATGCGCGCGCCGCGCTTCTTCGCGTGCTCCAGATCCTCGAGGATGAGGATGCCCGCGCCCTCGCCGAGGACGAAGCCGTCGCGGTCACGGTCGAAGGGACGCGAGGCGGTGGCCGGGTCGTCGTTCCTCTCCGAGAGCGCCCTGCAGGAGCAGAAGCCGCCGACACCGGAAAGGTTAACGCAAGCTTCCGCCCCGCCAGCGATCATCACGTCGGCGTCGCCGTACTCGATGATGCGGCCGGCCTCCCCGATGCAGTGCGAGCTGGTGGTGCACGCCGAGACCATCGACACGTTCGGGCCCTTGGCCTTGAACTGGATCGAGATCAGGCCCGCGACCATGTTGATGATCGAGCCCGGCACGAAGAAGGGCGAGATGCGTCGCGGCCCCTTGGCGATCATCTCGCGGATGTTGGCCTCGATCATCGGCAGCCCGCCGATGCCGGAGCCCACGTTCACGCCGACCCGCTCCGCGTTCGACTCGTCGATGGTGAACGCCGCATCGTCCAGTGCCATGCGCGTCGCGGCCAGGCCATAATGGATGAACGTGTCGGAGCGGCGCGTTTCCTTCAGGGGCATCCAGTCGGCCGCGTTGAAGCCCTTCACCTCTGCCGCGATGCGGGTGGGGAGCAGCGACGCGTCGAACCGCGTGATCGGGCCGACGCCATTGGTGCCCTTCAGCAGGTTCGGCCACGCCTCGGCGATGCCGTTACCGATCGGCGAAACGATTCCCAGGCCGGTTACGACGACTTTGCGCTTCGACATTTTTTGCGGGGCGCGCCGCGACGGCGGCCGCGCGAGCGGGGCATTGCCCTGGGGATTACTGCTTGACGTGGCTCTTCACGTAGTCGACGGCCTGCTGCACCGTCGTGATCTTCTCGGCCTGCTCGTCGGGAATCTCGCACTCGAACTCTTCCTCGAGCGCCATCACCAGCTCGACGTTGTCGAGCGAATCCGCGCCCAGGTCCTCGACGAAGGAGGACTCCGACTTGATGTCGGCCTCGGCAACACCGAGCTGCTCGGCAACGATTTTCTTGACGCGGGCTTCAATGTTGTCCATCGACTCCTCCAACTTTTCTTGAGTGGTTTGTATGCTGCTGAAAAGGGCGTAATTC
>JBDSRZ010000151.1:0-5249 GCA_039929025.1 Usitatibacter sp.
TCGGTGACATCAACCATGTCGAGACCTTTGCAGCCGGGTCCGGAATTCGTGAAATCGCCCGCCTTCGAAAGCTCTATGGGCAGGGGCGCTGGAGAAAGCGCAAGGGCTTCGCTCAGGTCCGCCTTCCGATGGGAGGCGTTAGAACGCATTGAGAGCAGCGAGTAGAATTTGATTGGTCGCCCGAGGAAACGCACATGACGCGCCTTCTCAAGAGAGCCATGAGTGAAGTCGAGAAGCTTCCGGAGTCCGAGCAGGACGCCGTGGCGGCGCTCGTCCTCGAGGAACTGGCCTCAGAGCAGCGTTGGGCGGAGCTATTTGCCAAGTCCCAGGACAAATTGGCCGAGCTTGCCGAAAAGGCGCTCGCCGATCACGCCGCAGGTCGGACCAAACCTCTTTAGGGCGTGCTGTCGCACACCACCCGAGAATTTCGAGAGCTTCTCAGTGAAGCGCCCGAGGACGTTCGCGCCAAAGCAGAGTCGGCGTACCGGTTGTGGACAGCGAATCCTGCCCACCCCTCGCTCCGATTCAAGAAGGTCCATGAAACGCTGCCGATTTACTCGGTGCGAATCGACATCGACTGGCGAGCGGTCGGGGTTCTTCGCGGTGGTGATGTGATGTGATGTGGTTCTGGATAGGGCCGCACAAGGAATATGAAAAGCTCCTCGGCCAAATGTAGGTCAACGCGGTCTAACAACGCGCTCGAGTCGGACCGTGAAGCATCGTGGCCGCACCGTGCTCGCAATGGATTGCGTGCTCGCCGGTGCGGAAATGTATCGTAGCCGGCCGCTCAACTCGGTCGTTAGATGTCATGTGGAACAGCGCCTATAATTTGCGAATGAGTGCTCAGTTCGACGACGTAGAGAAGCGCGCCCGCGCCCTCTCCCGCGAGGAAAAGGCCGCGTTGGCCCGTGTTCTCATCGACGAGCTCGATCCTGTCAAGGAACCGGGGGTGGACGAGCTTTGGCTCGAAGAAGCCCGCCGCAGATACGACGCCTATCTCCGTGGTGAAATTCAGTCCGTCCCCGGTGATGAGGCCATGGCCCGAGCTCGAAGCCGCCTTCGGTGATCGGCTATCGTCTCCTTCCTCCCGCGGAGGAAGAGATGACGGAGGCTGCGCTGTACTACGAGGCGGCGGCCGCGACCTTGGGCGACGACTTTCTCGATGACGTACAGCATTTTCGGCCGGCGCCAACATTGTCTTCGCTTCACTCGCTGCGACAGATGCGGGTCCGGAACAGACTGCAGATCCATAAACGGCCTTGTTGCGTGAGCATGCCTTCACACGCGGGCCACGATATAAGCCGCACCGCGGGACCTCATTCGTTGGTCGGGCAGGGCCGCCTCGAGCCGATCTAGCTCGCCGTGTGAGAAGTCTCCTTACATTCGTTGGAGCGGGCCGTGAATCATCGGTGGCCGCACCGTGCTCGCAATGAATTGCGTACTCGCCGGCGAGGAGGTGCATCGTGGGGCCGCTCGACTCGGTCGTTAGGCATCTCGTACGCCGCGGAGTAAAGTATCAGCACCATGAATTTTGAGATCGAGCGCGAGCGCGAGGACGACGGTCGGTGGCTTGCGCAAGTACCGCAGCTGCCCGGCATTCTTGCGTACGGTCCCTCAGCTAACGAGGCCATGGCCAAAGCACAGGTCCTGGCCCTTCGCGTCCTGGCAGATCGTCTCGAGAACAACGAGACCGGACCCCAGGCAATCACCTTCAGCATTGCGGCGTGACCTCCTGGCCGTCGCCGAAGGCGCGTCGCGTCTACGCGGCGTTGCTCAGCGTCGGGTGCTCCCCAGCTTGGGCTGCGCCTGCCGGATCCTCGGCGATTAGCGCGGCTCGAGCAGCGCGTTGCGCAGGTAGCGCTTCAGGTGCACGGCCGCCCGGCTCGCTCCGCCTGTTGGACACCCGCACATTCGATGGCTCCAGCTGCTCTTGGCTCGGTACGCCGTCGAACGCTGACTGCGGGTGCTGTTGAGGCGCACGCCCAGGGGATGAGCATGCCATCCGCAGCAACCCTTGCCATCGGGATGTTCGCCGGCGTATTCGGCGTGGCTTACTTCGTCTACGGCAAGCGGACGGGAAAGCTCGCTCCGTTGATCACCGGAGTGCTGCTTTGCATCTATCCCTACCTCATCGATAGCGTGCTGTGGCTGTCGGTCGTGGGCATCCTGCTGCTTGCCGCACCCTTCGTGATCGACTACTGGACCTGACAGGTAAGCGTCACGTGGGCCTTCGCCGGAAGCGGAAGACGCCGAGGCTGCCGAGCAGGTTGGGCAGCAGCGTCACCTGCCGCCCTGCGTGGATCACCCGCTCCTCGAGGATTTCGGCGCCGACCTTGACACACAGGTCCTCGAAGTCCTTCACCGTGCACAGGTGGATGTTCGGCGTGTTGTACCAGGTGTGCGGCAACGTCTTCGAAACCGGCATGCGCCCCTGGAGGATGTCGATGCGGTGGCGCCAGTAGCCGAAGTTGGGGAAGGTCACGATGCCCTGACGCCCCACGCGCAGCATTTCGCGCATCACCCCCTCGACGTTCCACATCGCCTGCAGCGTCTGCGACAGGATCACGAAATCGAACGCGCCGTCCTCGAACGTGGATAGCCCGCTGTCCAGGTCGTCCTGGATCACCGCGACGCCGTTCTTCACGCTCGCGAGCACGTTCGCGTCGTCGATCTCGATGCCGTAGCCCGCGACGTTGCGCGTCGCGGCGAGGCCGGCGAGGAGCACGCCGTCGCCGCAGCCCAGGTCGAGCACCGTGGAACCTTCCGGGATCCAGGAGGCGATGAGCTCGAAGTCGTAGCGCTGCAGGATGGGGGCGGCTTTGTTCACGTGCCATCCGCATTGCCGCGGTAGCCGGCCATCTCGGCCAGCTCCGTCGCCGCGAGCGCGAGCGGCGTCTGGCGCGGTCCCGCGCCGATCTCCTCGGCGACGTTGTCGATGTACGCCGCCACCAGCTGGTGGTAGCGCGGGTTGTCGAGCAGGAACGCGTCGTGGCCGTGGGGCGCGTCGATCTCCGCGTAGGTGACCGCCTTCCTCGAGGCGACCAACGCCTTCACCAGCTCGCGCGAGCGCTGCGGCGGGAAGCGCCAGTCGCTCTTGAATGAGCCGATGAAGAATCCCGCCTTGGCGTTGGAGAGCGCGCGCGCCAGGTCCCCGCCCGCCTCCTTCGCCGGATCGAAGTAGTCGAGCGCCTTGGTCATCAGCAGGTAGGTGTTGGCGTCGAACACCTGCGCGAACTTGTCGCCCTGGTAGCGCAGGTACGACTCGATCTCGAATTCCACGTCGTAATTGAAGCCGTACTCGTCGCGCTTCAGTACCCGGCCGAATTTCTCCATCAGCAGGTCTTCGGAGAGGTAGGTGATGTGGCCCAGCATGCGTGCGAGCTTCAATCCCCGCGCCGGGATCACGCCCTGCGCATAGAAGTTGCCGCCGTGGAAGCACGGGTCCTGGACGATCGCCTGGCGGGCCACGTCGTTGAAAGCGATGTTCTGCGTCGACAGGCGCGAGGCGGCGGCGACCACGAGCGCGTGGCGGATGCGATCGGGGAAGGAAAGCGTCCACTGCATTGCCTGCATCCCGCCCAGCGAGCCGCCGATCGCGGCGGCGAGGCGCGCGATGCCGAGCCGATCCATCAAGCGCGCCTGCGAGGCGACCCAATCCTCGACCGTTACCAGCGGAAAGCTCGCGCCATAGGGCTGCCCGGTCGCGCGGTCGATGGATGCCGGCCCGGTGGAGCCGTGGCAGCCGCCGATGTTGTTAACGCCGATCACGAAGAAGCGCTCGGTGTCGATGGGCTTCCCGGGTCCGATCATGTTGTCCCACCAGCCGATCTTGTTTGGATCGTTGGCGTAGTAACCGGCCACGTGGTGGCTGCCGGAGAGCGCGTGGCATACCAGCACCGCGTTGTCCTTCGCCGCGTTCAGCGTGCCGTAGGTCTCGTAGACGAGCTCGTAGGAGGCGAGGGTCTTGCCCGCCTTGAGGATCAACGGCTCGAGGAAGCCCGCGCGCTGCGGCTCCGCGGCCCCCACCGAACGACTATCGAGATCGCCCATAAGCAAAAAACCCGACGGCTGCTATGCGCGTGTCGGGTTTTGAGGGTCCGCCACTCGCTTTAGCCGTATTTATTAAGCGCCCGCAAGCTGAGCTCAAATCGGCGCTACGGGGAAATTCTATTCCTTTCCCCCAGTGGTAACAAGATGAAGCAGCGGGGGTTCTCGCCTGGCCTGGGATACCAACATCATCCCCATTCCCGGTTTCCACTAACATCGGGCGATGCTTCCCAGGAGCTCGCCCGATGCGCCTTCTAGCCGCGGTCTTCTTTCTCGCGTTCGTCCTTCCGGCATCCGGCGCCGACGGGCGCATGTACGCGGTCCTCTCGCTGGTCGGTGACCAGCTGCTGATCTCGCAGCGAGGCGTATCCACCGGCAGCCGGCTCGACCGGAACACTCGCGAGTTCGTCCGTCTCGCCGGCCCGGCGTTCGATCACGAGGCGCTGTTCGCGATCGAAGATGCAATCAAGCGCAGCGGCAAGGGTGTCGAGGTGGTCCTTCTCGGCACGAACGATCCGGCGCTATTCGAGGCGCAACGGCGCGTGCTCGACGAGGAGGGGTCCACGCAGACACTTCTTTCCGCGGTGCAGGCAGTCGCGGCGAGCGCGAGTGCGACCCACCTCATCCTGTTGTCGAAATATCGGGGCGATGCACGATTGCGCGTGGCTGACGGCCACGTCGGAGCCGGGACGCTCGAGGGGCTGGGCTTTTATCTCGACCATACCTCCCGCATGAGGAGCGCGCACACCGGCGAGCAGTCGCAGGGGTTCATCGCGCCGTTCGCGTACATGCGCCTGTCGCTGGTGGAGCTTCCCGGCGGCAAGCTGCTGCGCGAGGAGAACGTCACCGCCTCCACCACCGTCGCCTCTCAGAAGTCCGATGCGACCTGGCAGATCCTGACCGCCGAGCAGAAGGCACGCATCCTGCGGGGACTCATCCGGCGCGAGATCGACCGGGTGATTCCCTTGCTGCTCGCGCCCTAGCCGAGCCCTAGCCGGTTTTCTAGCCGTTCAGCTTCTCGATCAGCGCCTGCATCTTGTCGGGTTCGTCGGTGCGCAGGATGCGCGCCACGACCGCCGCGATGTCGGGGATGCTGGTGGTGAGGACCCGCTGCTTGACCCCCAGCAGGTGCGCCGGGTGCATGGAGAAATTGCGCAGCCCGAAGCCCAGCAGCATGCGCGTCAAATCCACGTCGCCCGCCA
>JBDSRZ010000152.1:0-5415 GCA_039929025.1 Usitatibacter sp.
CGGAGCTGCCGAAGAATTCCCTCGGCTTCACGCGCCGCGACTACGAGGGCGCGATCTCGACCCTGTGCGCCGGCTGCGGGCACGACTCGATCAGCGCCGCGATCATCCAGGCGTGCTGGGAGCTCGCGATCCCGCCGCACCGCGTGGCGAAGCTCTCCGGCATTGGCTGCTCGTCCAAGACGCCAACCTACTTCCTCGACAAGTCCCACGGCTTCAACAGCGTCCACGGGCGGATGCCTTCGGTGCTTACCGGTGCCAACCTCGCCAACCGCGACCTCATCTACCTGGGCGTTTCCGGCGACGGCGACTCGGCCTCGATCGGCCTGGGGCAGTTCGCCCACGTCGTGCGGCGCGGCGTGAACATGACCTACATTGTCGAGAACAACGGCGTCTACGGCCTCACCAAGGGCCAGTTCTCGGCCACCGCCGATCGCGGCTCCAAGGCGAAGCGCGGCGCGGTGAACACCGACGAGGGCATCGACCTGGTGCTGATGGCGTTGCAACTGGGTGCCACCTATGTCGGGCGCAGCTTCTCCGGCGACAAGCATCAGCTGGTGCCCCTCATCAAGGGCGCGCTCACCCACGAGGGCGCCGCCTTCATCGACGTGATCTCCCCCTGCGTGGCCTTCAACAACCACGAGGGATCGACCAAGAGCTTCGACTACGTGCGCGAGCACAACGAGGCGGTGAATCAGCTCGACGTGATCACGGTGCATCGCGAGATCAAGACAGAGTACGAGCCGGGCTCGGTGCAGGAAGTCCGCCAGCATGACGGTTCCACCATCCTGCTTCGCAAGCTCGACGAGCGCTACGACGCTTCCGACCGCATCGCCGCGATGAACTTCGTGCAGTCGCGCTATGCGATCGGCGAGATCGTGACCGGCCTCCTCTACATCAACCACGCGCCGCGCGACCTGCACGGCAGCCTCAACACCATCCCGATGCCGTTGAACCAACTGGGCGAGCGTGAGCTCTGTCCGGGGGCGGCGGCACTCGAAAGGCTGAACGAGAGCATGCGGTGACCCAAGGTATGGTCGACCTGCGCAGCGATACCGTCACGCAGCCGTCCCGCGGCATGCGCGAGGCCATGGCCGCGGCACCCGTGGGCGACGACGTGTTCGGCGACGACCCGACCGTGAACCGCCTGCAGGAGCTTTGCGCGGACAGGTTCGGCATGAAGGCCGGGCTTTTCTTCCCCTCGGGCACGCAATCGAACCTCGCGGCGCTCATGGCCCACTGCCAGCGCGGCGAGGAGGTCATCGTTGGCCAGGAGGCGCACACCTATCGCTACGAGGCGGGCGGCATGGCGGTGCTGGGCTCGATCCAGCCGCAGCCCCTGGCCAACCGCCCTGACGGCTCGCTCGACCTGGGCGAGGTCGAGAGCGCGATCAAGCCCGACGACTCGCACTTCGCCATCACGCGCCTCATCGCCCTCGAGAACACCATCGGCGGCAAGGTGCTTCCGCGGCAGTATATGGCCGACGCGATCGCCCTCGCGCGCCGCCGCGGGCTTTCGATCCACCTCGACGGGGCGCGCATCTTCAACGCGGCGGCGCGGCTCGGCATGCCGGTCGGCGAGCTGTGCGCCGGGTTCGACACGGTCTCGATCTGCCTTTCGAAGGGATTGGGCACGCCCGCGGGCACGGTGCTCGTCGGAAGGCGCGAGCTGATCGACCGCGCGCGCCGTGTGCGCAAGATGCTCGGCGGCACCATGCGCCAGGTGGGCATCCTCGCGGCCGCCGGGATCTATGCCCTGGAGAACAATGTCGAGCGGCTGGCGCAGGACCACGCCAACGCGCAGCTGCTGGCGCGCGGGCTCACCGACGCCGGCTTGAAGGTCGAGCCGGTGCAGACCAACATGGTGTTCGTCCACATCCCCGCGCAGTCGGTCGATGGGCTCGCGCGGCACCTCGAGGCGAACGGCGTCACGACACTGCTCCACGGGCCGAAGCTGCGGCTGGTGACGCATCTCGATGTCGATGCCGATGACATCGCGCGCGCGGTGGCGGCCTTCGGATCGTTCTTCGGCAAGGTGTCGGCCGCGGCCGACTGATCACGGAGACGGACATGCTTTCAATCGCTGGCATCGTCATTCTTGCGCTGGGAATCTTCTCGGGCGCAATCCACCGAACGCGCCGCGGCGACGACTGCGACAACTCAGGCGTCGCAGGGGCGACGACTCAGAGAATCTCGGAAGCGTGGTCCGCGAGCCGCGAGCGCTCGCCGCGCATGAGCGTCACGTGGCCGGAATGGCCCCAGCCCTTGAAGCGGTCTACGACGTAGGTCATGCCTGACGAGCCCTCAGTGAGGTAGGGCGTGTCGATCTGCGCGATGTTGCCCAGGCACACCACCTTGGTCCCGGGACCGGCGCGCGTGATGAGCGTCTTCATCTGCTTGGGCGTGAGGTTCTGCGCCTCGTCGATGATCAGGTACTTGTTGATGAAGGTGCGGCCGCGCATGAAATTGAGGCTCTTCACCTTGATGCGGTTGCGGATCAGGTCCGCCGTCGCCGCACGCCCCCAGTCGCCGGCCTCGTCGTCGGTGCGCATCAGGACGTCCAGGTTGTCCTCGAGGGCACCCATCCACGGCGTCATCTTCTCCTCTTCCGTTCCCGGCAGGAAGCCGATGTCCTCGCCCACGGGGACGGTCACGCGCGTCATGATGATCTCGGTGTAGACCTTGTAGTCGAGGGTCTGCATCAGGCCCGCGGCCAGTGTCAGCAGCGTCTTGCCGCTGCCGGCCTGGCCGAGGAGGGTCACGAAGTCGATCTGCGGATCCATCAGCAGGTTGAGCGCGAAGTTCTGCTCGCGATTCCTCGCCGTGATGCCCCAGACGTTGTTCTTGTTGTGGGAGTAGTCCTTGAGCGTCTGCAGCACGGCGGTCTTGCCGCGCAGCTCGCGCACGATGGCCAGGAACGGCCGGTCGCCCTCGTGGTAGACGAACATGTTCACCATCATCGCGGGCACCAGCGGCCCGCGCACGCGGTAGAGGGTGCGGCCGTGCTCCTGCCAGCTCTCGACGTCCTTGCCGTGACGGTCCCAGAAGTCCTCCGGGAGCTGCATGATCCCGGTGTAGAGGAGGTCGGTGTCCTCGAGGACCTTGTCGTTGAAGTAGTCCTCGGCGGGGATGCCGATGGCATGCGCCTTGATGCGCATGTTGATGTCCTTGGACACCAGCACGACGTCGCGCTTGGGGAAGCGCTGCTTCAAGTGCAAGGCCACGCCCAGGATCACGTTGTCGGCCTTCTTCGAGGCGACCGAATCCGGGATCTCCACGTTCACCGCGTGGGTTTGCAGGAAGAGGGAGCCATCGGCTTCGCTGCCGGTGCTCTTGGCCTTGAGCTTGTAGCCCTTCTCGATCTCCCCGCCCTGGGAAACGATCTCGTCCAAGAAGCGGCTCGCCTGGCGCGCGTTCCGCGAGACTTCGCTCATGCCCTTCTTGTGGTCGTCCAACTCTTCCAGCACCACCATCGGCAGGAAGACGTCGTGCTCCTCGAAGCGGAAAAGGCTCGTGGGATCGTGCATCAGCACGTTGGTGTCCAGCACGAAGAGCTTGCTCGCCGCCGCCTTCGGCTGGCGCGCGGAGCCTTCGCGTTCACGCCTGCGTTGCACGGGGGCCTCCTGCCGCGGGGCGGCTGCGTCCGCTTCCTCCATTGAACCGCGGGAAGAGTCTCTCAGGGGATCGTTGGGCATCGGTGGTTGGCGTGGTCGGGGTGGAAGAAAGGCTCGGAGATCGGCAGTCCGCGCGAAGTCGAGCACTGCCTGGAATTTGCAGTGGAGGTCGCGGAACGGGATGCCTTCGTCGGTGCACCCGGGGGTTGTCCCGCGGATGGAAGTAAAGGACGACGGGATGGCCTGAGAAGGCCGAAAGCTGGAAGCGCTGGTTACCGGTGGCGGGAAGCTCGAAATCGGGCAGGGAAGCCTGATCGCTCATCCGTTACCTGTTACAGCCATGGATCGCTTAGCACAACCCATGGTGACCAAAAACTTTTGAAAACGCAATAGCTTGGGGTCACTAGTTGGCAAATTCCTTGAGATCGGCCCGCGCGACGCTCACAAGAAGGCCGGTCCCTGGGTCGCCAGGACGCCGGAACGGCCGGGTACCGGGGCGTCCACGACGGTGTGCAGGGGCAGGGCCTCGGGTGGCGTGGCGGCGACCAGATCGCGCAGGCCGACCAGCTCGAAGCCCTGCGACTTCCAGCCCTCCACCAAGGCCTCGAAGCTCGGCGCGAGCTTCATCCCCTCGAGTTCCGCATGCAGGGTGAACACATGGTCGCGTGGAGCGGCTGCCGTGCGGTCGAGCAGCGCCTGCGCGACATTGGCTTCGGTCACGCCATCCAGGCCGATCATCTCGTCCAGGGTGGGGAGCGTGGTGGGGAACTGCGGGCACGCGACGATCTCGGCGCGCACCACGGGAATGAAAGGATGGCTCCCGCGCGTGTCGGACGCATAGGCGAAGTTGAGCGACTGCGTCGCGCGATACGCGTGCACGTTCATTTGCCAGCCGGCGGCGCCATGAACGGTAGCGGCCTCGCCGAAGACCTCCTCGAAGCGTTGCATCGCGAGCGACATCTGCCGCGCCGTCCAGTCCGCGCCGGCGTCCGCGACGCCGTCCTGCCACTTGACGTGATCCCACGTGTGGATGCCGACTTCGAAGCCCTCATCGCGGACTCGCCGCAGGGTGTCGCCGCAGCGAAGCCCGATGTCGGGGCCCGGCAGCACGGTGCCATAGAGGAGGGTGCGCACGCCGTAGTGGGAGACGACGGAGGTCCTGCCGACCTTCTGCATGAAGCCGGGACGGAGCGCGCGCTTGATGGCGCGACCGGTGTGGTCGGGACCGAGGGAGAAGAGGAACGTGGCACCCGCCTCGTGGCGTCGAAGGATCTCGAGCAGGCGGGGAACGCCTTCGCGGGTGCCGCGGAAGGTGTCGACGTCGATCTTGAGGGCGAGTTTCAAGCGGGCAGGGCGCGGGCGGACAGCGAATCTAGCACGCGCCCCGTGTTCCGCGCAGGCACCGCGATTCCACTAGCGCGACAATGCGGGGATGCGCAACCAAGAAAGATGATGCAGTGCAGCATGCAGCATGCTAAAATTGCAGGTTATTTGCTTGTTTCTTAATCGGAAAATCATGTCCCGCCCGCTGCGTAACATCGCCATCATCGCCCACGTCGACCACGGCAAGACGACGCTCGTCGACAAGCTCCTCCACCAGGCTGGCACCTTCGCCAAGCACCAGCACATCGCCGAGCGCGTGATGGATTCCGGCGACATCGAGAAGGAGCGCGGTATCACCATCCTCGCCAAGAACACGGCGGTGGACTATCAGGGCGTACACATCAACATCGTCGACACCCCGGGCCACGCCGATTTCGGTGGCGAGGTCGAGCGGGTCCTCTCGATGGTCGACGGTGTGCTG